>CAZGYD010000022.1:0-5665 GCA_964530115.1 uncultured Rhodocyclaceae bacterium
GTCGAGACGAAGCTCACCGACAAGATCGAAAAGGTCGCGCCGGGCGTGATCTGGCGCAAGTCCGTATCCCAGCCAGTGCAGACGGGCCTGAAATCCGTCGACTCGATGGTGCCGATCGGCCGCGGCCAGCGCGAACTGATCATCGGCGACCGGCAAACGGGTAAGACCGCCGTCGCGGTCGATACCATCATCAACCAGAAGGGCAAGGATCTGATCTGTATCTACGTCGCGATCGGCCAGAAGGCCTCGACGATCATGAACGTGGTCAGGAAGCTCGAGGAAACCGGCGCGATGGACTACACGATCGTCGTCGCCGCGACTGCTTCCGAATCCGCCGCGATGCAGTTCATCGCCCCCTATGCCGGCTGCACGATGGGCGAATATTTCCGCGACCGCGGTCAGGATGCGCTGATCATTTATGACGACCTGACCAAGCAGGCCTGGGCGTATCGCCAGATCTCTCTGCTGCTGCGCCGTCCGCCGGGCCGCGAGGCTTATCCGGGCGACGTGTTCTATCTGCACTCGCGCTTGCTCGAGCGCGCCGCGCGCGTCTCGGAAGCCTGGGTCGAGAAGATGACCAACGGCGCCGTGAAAGGCAAGACCGGTTCGCTCACTGCGCTGCCGGTGATCGAAACCCAGGCCGGTGACGTCTCCGCCTTCGTGCCGACCAACGTCATTTCGATCACCGACGGCCAGATCTTCCTCGAGACGGACCTCTTCAACGCCGGCATCCGTCCGGCGATCAACGCCGGTATCTCGGTCTCCCGCGTCGGCGGCGCCGCGCAGACCAAGGTCATCAAGAAGCTCGGCGGCGGTGTGCGTCTCGCCCTTGCCCAGTATCGTGAGTTGGCGGCCTTCGCCCAGTTCGCCTCCGATCTCGACGACGCGACCAGAAAGCAGCTCGAACGTGGCCGGCGCGTCACCGAGCTGATGAAGCAGCCGCAGTATTCGCCGTTGCCGATCGCCGAAATGGCGGTGTCCCTGTTCGCGGTCAACCAAGGCTTTCTCGACGACGTCGACAGCAACAAGATCCTGCCTTTCGAGGCGGCGCTGCATCAATACATGCGTCAGCAGCACGGCGCGCTGATGGAGAAGATCGAGACGACCAAGGATCTGGACAAGGAAGGCGAAGCGGAGCTCTCCGCTGCCATCGCCGCGTTCAAGAAGACCTGGGCCTAACCCCGTCGGGAGAAACGCGCCATGGCAGGCGGCAAGGAAATACGCACCAAGATCAAGTCGGTCCAGAACACCCGCAAGATCACCAAGGCCATGGAGATGGTGGCCGCATCCAAAATGCGCAAGGCGCAGGAGCGGATGCGCGCCGCCCGTCCCTATAGCGAGAAGATCCGCCGCCTGGCGGCGCACCTGGCGGCGGCCAACGTCACCGAGTACCGGCATCCGTTCCTGGGCAGGAAAGGCGCCCCGGAGCACAAGCGCGTCGGGCTGGTGGTGGTGACGACCGACAAGGGCCTGTGCGGCGGCCTCAATACCAACGTGCTGCGCATGACGCTCTCCGCAGTGCGCAAGTGGGAAGCCGAAGGAGCGACGGACATCCGCGCCACCTGCATCGGCAACAAGGGCCTGGGCTTCATGCAGCGCCTCGGCGCCAACGTGATCTCCCATGCCGTGCATCTGGGCGACACCCCCCATCTGGACAAGCTGATCGGGCCGATCAAGGTGATGATCGATGCATTCCAGAATGGCGAGCTGGATGTCGTGTATCTCGCCTATACGCGCTTCATCAACACGATGCGTCAGGAGCCGGTGCTGGAACAGCTTCTGCCCCTGACCGGCGAGCGGCTCGGCACGCCCGAAGGTTCCTGGGACTATCTCTACGAGCCAGAGGCCAAGGTGGTCATCGACGAACTGCTGACCCGCTATGTCGAGGCGTTGATCTACCAGGCGGTGGCCGAGAACATGGCTTCCGAGCAGTCGGCGCGGATGGTGGCGATGAAGGCGGCGACCGACAACGCCGGCACCGTCATCAAGGAGCTGCAGCTGGTCTACAACAAGGCGCGCCAGGCGTCGATTACCAAAGAGATTTCCGAGATCGTCGGCGGTGCCGCGGCGATCGCGGGCTGATTTGAAATTTGAGGATACGACCATGAGTCAAGGAAACATTGTTCAGTGCATCGGCGCGGTGGTGGACATCAAGTTCCCGCGCGGTGAAATGCCGAAGGTTTTCGACGCCCTGATGATCGACCCGAGCGAGACTGGGTGCGAGGAAGGTCTGACCTTCGAAGTCCAGCAGCAGCTTGGCGACGGCGTCGTGCGCACGATCGCGATGGGCTCGTCGGACGGCTTGCGCCGCGGCATGAAGGTCAATAACACCGGCGCGCCGATCTCGGTGCCCGTCGGTCACGCCACGGTCGGCCGCATCATGGACGTGCTCGGCCGCCCGATCGAGGAAGCGGGCCCGATCGGCACCGACGAGCGTCGTCCGATCCACCAGAAGGCGCCCGCCTTCCGCGAGCTCTCCCCGTCGGTCGAACTGCTGGAGACCGGCATCAAGGTCATCGACCTGATCTGTCCGTTTGCCAAGGGCGGCAAGATCGGTCTGTTCGGTGGCGCCGGCGTCGGCAAGACCGTGAACATGATGGAGCTGATCAACAACATCGCGAAGCAACATAGCGGCCTGTCGGTGTTCGCCGGCGTGGGCGAGCGTAACCGCGAGGGCAACGACTTCTACCACGAGATGAAGGACTCCAACGTGCTCGACAAGGTCGGCATGGTGTTCGGCCAGATGAACGAGCCGCCGGGCAACCGCCTGCGCGTGGCGCTGACCGGTCTGACCATGGCCGAGCGCTTCCGCGACGAAGGCCGTGACATTCTGTTCTTCGTCGACAACATCTACCGCTACACCCTGGCCGGTACCGAAGTGTCGGCGCTGCTCGGGCGCATGCCCTCGGCGGTGGGCTACCAGCCGACCCTGGCCGAGGAAATGGGCAAGCTGCAGGAGCGCATCGTTTCGACCAAGACCGGCTCGATCACCTCGATCCAGGCCGTCTACGTGCCGGCCGACGACCTGACCGACCCGTCGCCGGCGACCACCTTCAACCACCTCGACGCCACCGTGGTGCTGAGCCGCGACATCGCCTCGCTGGGCATCTACCCCGCCGTCGACCCGCTGGACTCCACCTCCCGTCAGATCGACCCCAACGTGATCGGCGAAGAGCACTACAGCACCACCCGCGCGGTTCAGGGCATCCTGCAGCGCTACAAGGAACTGCGCGACATCATCGCCATTCTGGGCATGGACGAGCTCTCGCCCGAGGACAAGCTCACCGTGGCGCGCGCACGCAAAATCCAGCGCTTCCTGTCGCAGCCTTTCCACGTCGCCGAGGTGTTCACCGGCTCGCCGGGCAAGTACGTGCCGCTTAAGGAAACCATCCGCGGCTTCAAGATGATCGTCGCCGGCGAATGCGACCACCTGCCCGAGCAGGCGTTCTACATGGTCGGCACCATCGACGAAGCGTTCGAAAAGGCGAAAAAGCTCAGCTGATGACGCGGCCGCCGGCGGGCTGTCCCGCTGGCTGCCTCACGCCTCGCCGGGGTTGACCCGGCCGGCGCCGCCACACCGATCACCGCCCGAGGAACATCGCCATGAACACCATCCACGTCGACGTCGTCAGCGCCGAGGAGTCCATCTTCTCCGGCGAGGCGCGTTTCGTCGCGCTGCCGGGCGAAGCCGGCGAACTCGGCATCCTGCCCGGCCACACCCCGCTGATCACCCGCATCAAACCCGGCTCGGTGCGCATCGAGCTGGCCGAGCCGGGCGCCAGCGGTGCCAAGGACGAATTCGTTTTCGTCGCTGGCGGTATCCTCGAAGTGCAGCCCAAGCGCGTGACCGTGCTGGCCGACACCGCGATCCGCGGCAAGGATCTCGACGAGGCCAAGGCGCAAGAGGCGCTCAAGGCCGCGCACGAGGCCCGTGCCAACGCCAAGGACAAGCAGGACATCGCCGTGGTCGAAGGCGAGCTGGCGATGCTGGCCGCGCAGCTTGCGGCGATTCGCAAACTGCGCAAAATCCCGCACTGAGCCGTCCTGCGGCACTCCAACAAGCCCGCGTCCCGCGCGGGCTTTTTCCTGCGCCGTGTTCACGCCGCGCTGCAGCGGGCGAGTCGGGTGCCTGACCCGCCTGCCTCATCGGGCGCGCCGCAGGCAACGGCGAGGCGGCGTCGCGCCGCTGCCACGCCGGGGTGCGCGACTCGGCACCGGCTCTAGCATTGCAGGTGTCGCCAAGCTCTCGCGCCCATGCTCCGCCGTTTGACCGTCAGCCATTCGCCTCAGGGATTTCGCCTGCCCGATGCGCCGCTGCTCGGCACTGTGGCGATGGCGATGCTGCTCGCCGGTTGCGCCAGCGCACCGCCGCGAGCGCCCGCGACCGGGCTGGTCAACGGTGAACAGGGTTGCCAGGCGCCGCCGCCCAACCTCACACGCGCCTACAACCGGGCTTACACCGTGCTCGGGCGCAGCTACACCCCGCTGCGCACCGCCGCCGGGTATGACGCGACCGGCACCGCGTCGTGGTATGGCTGGGAGTCGGGCTCGACCACCGCGATGGGCACCCGCTTCAACCCCCGGCTGTTCAGCGCCGCCAGCCGGGTGCTGCCGCTGCCGAGCTGCGTGCAGGTGACCAATCTGGACAACGGCCGCAGCGCGCTGGTGCTGGTCAACGACCGCGGGCCATTCGTCGATTCGCGCATCCTTGATCTGTCCTACGGCGCGGCGCAGGCGCTGGGCGTCACCCGCACCGGCACCGCGACCGTGCGCATCATTGGCCTGCCCGATGGCGCGCCGGCTCTGCCGGGCGAGGGGGAAACGCAGTATGCGGCGGCGTCCACCGCGGCAGCAGGCTCGACCGCCAGCGCACTGCCGCCCCAGGCCCAGCCGCAGACCCAGTTCCCGGCCACCATTGGCGGATCGTCTCCGGATGCGGGCGCGGCCGCGACCGCATTGAACGCAACGACGGCAGCAGCGGCCACCGGCGCCGCGAGCGGGGCGGCGTTGGGGCGAGGTCGCAGCGCTGCTGCGACCTCGGCCGCAGCCGGCTCGACCGGCACGGTCGCCGCAGCCGGGGCAGCCGCCGACTGGCCGGGGCTGGCCGGGCCGACCGGCCCGAACGCCGCCGGCAGTCCGGCAGCGACTTCGGCCACCTCAAATCCCCCGCCGATGGTCGAGCAGGTGTTGCCGCCGATCGCCCCGCCGCCAACCTTGCCGCCGACGAGCAGTGGGTCTGTCGGCGCTGCTACCGCGCCCGCTGCGGTCGATCCGACACTGCCGCTGCCAGCACAGTCAGGTGCCGCGTCCAGCCCTCCACCTGCCCCCGATCTGCCCGCCGGCACCATCGCCCCGAGCCTGCCCGGGCCGGCGCAGACCTTCGTGCAGACCGGCGCCTTCACCGACCCCGGCCACGCCGAGGCCGAGCGGGCACGGCTGCGCGCCGCCGGTATCGGCCCGGTGCTCATCGTTCCGGGCGTGGTGCGCGGGCAGACCTTCTATCGCGTGCAGGTCGGCCCGATCAACGGCGCGCAGCACGATTCAGCGCTGCTGCCGCAGCGTCCCGGCCTGGGCATCCCCCCCTACCACCTCGCGCAGCCAGTAATCGTAAATGAAAAAAGCAACCCCCATGGCCTGCCTTGAGCTGTCACTTACTAAAGTCTGA
>CAZGYD010000023.1:0-13366 GCA_964530115.1 uncultured Rhodocyclaceae bacterium
GCCATGACCGTTACCTATCCATCTGATCCACAACACGTTTGTCTAATGGTATCCATTAGAACCGACCTCGCCCCAGCGCCGAGGCGAAGGCTCACAGCTTGCCTCAAATTCACGAAAAATGGCTAATGGACAATCTGGGATAAAGTTCGCAGGAGGACGCACCATGCCGGATCGGGCACAGGAACTCGTGGATCAGGTCGATGGCCTGCTCACGCTCCCTTCGGTCTATTTCGAGATCCGCCGGCTCGTCGATTCGCCCAACACCGATATCGTCGAGGTGGCCAAGGCGATTTCCAAGGATCCGGCGCTCACCGCGCGTCTGTTGCGCATCGTGAACAGCCCTGCCTACGCGCAGTCGCGGCCCGTGGTGACCGTATCTCGCGCCGTGTCGATGCTGGGCTTGAACCAGATCCACGACCTCACGCTCGCCGCGTGCCTCGCCACCACCTTCAGCCGCGTGCATCCACGACTGATGGACGTCCAGACGTTCTGGCGGCGCAGCCTGCTGCGTGCCTTGACCGCGCGCACCCTGGCACGCATGCTCAGGTATGTCGACCGCGAGCGCTTCTTCATTCTCGGGCTTCTCGCCGACCTCGGCCACATGGTCATCTACATGCGCGTTCCCGATCAGGCGGCGAAGCTCGAAAGCATCGCCCGCACCGATGCCCGGCCGCTGCACCTGGTCGAACGGGAACACCTCGGCTGCGATTACGCGCAGACCGGCGCAGCGCTGCTCAGGCATTGGAAGCTGCCCGAGAGCATCTGGCTGCCGGTCGGTAGACAGACCGAGCCCGCTTCGGAGGCGCCCCATGCGATCGAGAGTGCGCTGCTCAATCTCTCCGGCGCTGCGGTGTTCTCCGCCGAGCGCAGCAAAGAGATCACGGCATTCGTTGATCCGGCCGCCTGGGAGATCACCGGGCTGACTCCGGAACAGGTTTCTGGCGCCTTCGCCGAGGCCGATTACGCCATCGACGACATGACCGCCATCTTCGCCGACCGGAAGGCGGCCTGAGCCGGCGGACGCCGGCCGTCCCGGGCCTCACTCCCGCCAGGCGGTGACGCGGTTGCGCCCGGCTTCCTTCGAACGGTAGAGCGCGTCGTCCGCGCGGCTGATGATCTCCGCGGGATCGGTGATGTCTGCGCCGAGCGCGGCAACCCCGAAGGATGCCGTGATCGCCAGCCCCCTCGAGCTGCGCACCGACGGGCCGGCCCGTTCTTCGACGTCCGCGCGCAGTCGCTCGGCGATCTCGATCGCCTGATCGAGGCGCACGCCGGGCAGGATGATGCAGAACTCCTCACCGCCATAGCGACAGAGCAGGTCGTTGCTGCGCAGCCGCGCCTGCAGGGTGTGCACCAGTGCGCGGATCACGTCGTCGCCGACGGCGTGTCCGTAGCGGTCGTTGAAACTCTTGAAGTGGTCGATGTCGGTCATGATGCACGAGAACACGCTGGCCTGTGCCCGCGCCTCGGCGAACAGGCGATCCAGTTCGTCGAAGAAGGACCGCCGGTTGAGGCAGCCAGTCAGCGGATCGCGGCTGGCGAGACGGTGCAACTCCTCGTTCTGGCGCTCGATCTGCTTGCGGGTGTTGTCGAGCTCGATGAGGGTTTGCAGCAGTTGCTCGTTGACCTGGAACATCTGGGTCACGTTGTCGATGGAGATGAGGCAGCCGCGCACGGCGCCGCCGGGATCGGTGATCGGCGTCGCCTGCATGTTGAGGTGAATGACCTCCCCGGGCCGGTCGGGCGGCCGGATGATGAAGCCGACGTTGCCCTCGGGCGCGTTGTTGCGCATCGCCTTGTCCCACGGGTAGCCGCTCCCTTGGCCGATCGCCTCGCAAAGCCAGGGCTGATCATTGATCCGTTTACCGACCAGGCTGCTGGCAGCCTCGGGGCGGAGCGCAGCGAACGCGCGGTTGGTCATCATGATCCGGCCTTCGCGATCGAGGATGACGATGGCCGCCGATAGGTTGTCGAACGCTTGGCGGACGCGGTCGGGCACCGCGGTCGTCGGGTCGAGGTACTGCAAGGCCCGTTTCATGTAAAGGAACATGACCACGAAGCCGAAGGTGCCGACGGCGAGAAGCAGTATCACGGGCGGATAGGTGAGCCAGCCGGCGAGCGTCTCCGGCAGCACCGGGGCGAAACTGATTTCGAGGCTGCCCCAGCGTCGCTGATTGGCGAGGATCGGCACCTGGACATGATCGAGCGTCGATTTGCCCTCGCTTGGCGCCCGCCACTGGGCCTCGTGCCCGCCGACGGCGACGAGCAGCCGCCCGTCGTTCTGACGGATGGCGATCGAGCGGATGTCCGGATCCCGCGCCCGGACTTCCTCGAAGGTTCGCCCGAGCGCCTTCAGATCGCCGGCCTGCAGGAGCGAGGCCGCCTGCACGGCGAGCGACTCGCTGGTCCGGTTGCGAATCTTGCGCGCCATCTCCAGCTCGTCCGGAACCAGGCCGGTGATCTGGAAGACCAGCAGCAAGGTGATCACGAGCGAGGTCAGGCCGAGCGCGAGACGGATCACCGGCGTGAGCCGCAGCAACTTCATTGCAGCAACACCTCGATGCCTCGGCGTGGCAGGTCACCATCGGCCTCCTTCGCCAGGGTGATGTCCCGTTCGATCCAGCGGCCGTGGTCGTCCTCGTCCTCCTTGTTGCGCAGGATGGGCAGCGGGTCGAACTGACGCCAGGCCGGCGCCGAGGCGAACAGGCTCGCCATCAGGCCGCCGACGCGCAGCGCCCACCAGACCGCCCCGACGGAAAACGTGATGCCGGCGACGCGGGCAGCCGTGACGGCCAGGTCGATCGTGCCCTCGGCGTCGCGGGAATCGGCAAGCTTCGGCAGGGCCACCTCGAATCGGCCCTGCGCGCTGCCGCCCGACCCCATGAGGGAGTAATTGGCGAGTTCGAGCCGCAGTTGATCGAGCAGGCGGACCGCGTAGGTCGGCAGGTCGTGCTCGAGCGCCTGCGGCGTCTCGGGCACGGTGATCATGATCTCGCCCGTCGGCAAGGGACGGTAGTCGTCGGATGTGCCCGCCTGGGCAGGAAGCGCCTGCTCGGCCGACGCCGGGCCCCGATCGGCCATGGCCACCGGCACGGACGGCGACGGTTTGGCCTGGGTCGGCGTCGGCTGTTTGACCGCGGCCGGCGGGCTCGCCGGCGTGACGTCGGTTTCGGCAGGGATCACGGAAGGCGCCGGTCCGGTCGGCACCGCCGCGCCCAGGCGGAACTGGATCATCGCCTGGACCGGCCCGACGTCATGCACGCCATCCGAGACCGACACGTCGAACGCGGGCGTGTTGGCGCTGCCGTCATGGACGAAGCGAATACGGCCGGCGAGGAGATCGTCCTGGCCGAAGCGCGTGATCGCCACGCCCGGGGCATCCAGCGATTCGACATGACCGCCGACGACGTGGCCCACTTCGAAACTCAGCCGCGGTAACACGCCGTCGGCATCCGTCGCGGCGATCGCCTGCGCGAGCGACGCGGCGGCACCCTGGTCGATGGCCAATGTCTGCAGCGTGAGCACCGGCGGCGTGTCGTTGAGGTTCTCCAGCCGGATGTCGATCGACAGCGTCGAGAAGCTGCCGTCCGAACTAGTCGCCCGGACGGTGATCGTGTGGGCCGTGGCGGCCTCGTAGTCGAGCCGGCTGCCGTCGGCGACGGTGACGACGCCGGTGACGGCATCGATGCGGAAGCGGCCGCCGGCGTCGTCGTCGAGCGAATACGTCACCGTGTCGCCGGCATCGGCATCGCGGGCGAAGGCCGCCACGCCCACGGCGGTTCCGCTGGGGGCGTTTTCGCGCACATGGTTCTCCGCGTCGTCGGCATCCACGACCGGTGTGACCGCGTTGTCGTTCACGTTCGCCACCGTCACGGCGATGAACTGCTCGTCGCTCAGGCTGCCGTCTGTGACGCGGACGATGACCTCATAGACGTTGTCGCCGTCGGCGTCGGCCGGGTGTTCGTGGTCGGGCGCCGTGACGAAGCCGAGTTCGCCGGTCGTTGCATCGATCACGAACTTGTCGGCATCCGCCCCGCCGGCAATGCCGTACGTCAGCGTCTGTGCCGGAATGTCGGCATCGCTCGCCGTCACCGTGGTCACGGCCGTGGTGTTCTCCGCCACGGTGATGCTGGCGCTGGCCCCGCCGCCGTTCGAGGTGATGGCCGGCGCGTCATTGACTTCATGGACCGTCACGGTGATCGTCTGGCGGTCGCTCAGGCTGCCGTCGCTGACGACGATGTCGAAGGTGTAACTGCCCGGCCCTTGGGCTTCGCTCGGCGTCCAGGTGAAGACGCCGGTGTCGGGGTCGATGCCGGCGCCCGCCGGGGCGCCGACGAGGCTGTAGGTGAGCGTGGCGGAATCGATGTCGCTGGCGCTGACGGTGAAGCGGAGTTCTTCGCCTTCGTTCACGCTCCGGTCGCCGACCGGGACGAAAATCGGCGCGTCGTTGACCGGGGTGACGGTGAGCGTGGCGGTGTTGGCGACGGTGGCCGTGCCGTCGCTGACCTCGAAGGCGAAGGTGACGGCACCGTTCCAGTCGGCCGTCGGGGTGAAGGTCCAGGTGCCATCGCCGTGATCGGTCAGCGTGCCGCTGCCGGTCGCGATCGTCAGGTTCATCGCGGTGAGCGTATCGCCATCGACGTCCCCGGCACCGGCCAAGAGGTTGGCCCGGGTGATGGTCCGGCTGCCGTCCTCGAGGATCACACCGAGGTCGATGGGGGTGACCGTGGGCGCGTCATTGACCGGGGTGACGTCGATCGTGATCGTGTTCGGGGTCGGGTCGAGATCGACACCACCGTTGGCCGTCCCGCCGTCGTCCTGGACCTGGAAGCCGAAGCTGGCGTAGCCGGCGCCGTTGGCGTCCGGTGCCGGGGTGAAGACGAGCCGCCCGGCGGCGATGTCGGTGACGCTCACGGTCTGGCCCGCACTGACGGCCACGCCGTTCAGGGTGAGGCTGCCTGCCCCGGGCAGGCTGGCGATGCGCACGGCGAGGAAGCCGTTCGCCGGCACGTCCGCCGGGTCGCTGAAGCCGAAGTCGGTCACGGTGAAGACGTAGGGGGTGTCTTCCTGGGTCGTGACGGTGCGGTCGGTCCCCTGCGGGGCGTCGTTGATGTTGCCGACGGTGAGGAGGAAGCTGTCTTCGGCGGATGCGCCGCTGCCGTCGGTGGCGCGCACGGTGATCGTCCAGCTGCCGATGTCGCCACTGCCCGGGGTGCCGCTGAAGGTCCGGGTATCGGCGTCGAAACTCAGCCATGGGGGGACGCCAGCGGCGCTGTAGGTGAGCGTGTCGCCGGCATCGACGTCGGTGAAGCTGCCGGCCGGAATGGTGAAGACGAAGGGGGCGTTCTGCGTCGCGCTCTGGTCGGCCAGGGACTGGGCCACCACCGGAGCGTCGTTCACCGGGGTGACGGTGATGGTGGCGGTGGCGGGGGTCGGGTCGAGGGCGCCCTGGGCGTCCCGGGCGGCGTACTGGAAGGTGGTGACGCCGTTCCAGTCGGCAGCCGGCACGAAGTAGAGCGTGAGACTCTGCCCCGTGGCCGCGTAGTCGGTGCCGGCCACGACCAGCGTGGTCAGCGCGGCATCGGCATAGAGCTGCCCGTTCGCCGGCAGGCTCGTCAGCCGGAAGTGCGTGACCGTGCCATCGACGTCGCTTCCGGTGAGGGTGATGGCGATCGAGGCGGCGTCTTCCAGTCCTGTGGCATTGGCGTCGTTGGCGACCGGGGCGTCGTTCACGCTCACGACCTGCACCTGCCGCGTGGCGGCGCCACTGACGAGGCTGCCGTCGGTGACGGTGTATTCGACCGTGCGTACGGCGGTGGCCGGGGCTTCGCTGGTGTTCTGGTAGCTCACCGAGCGCAGGGCCGTCTGGTACTGCGCCACCGTGGCCGTGCCGCTGAGCGTGAGCGTGCCGGTGGCGGCGTTCCAGCTGCCGGTGATACCGAACATGCTCGTGAAGCCGAGCACGTCTTCGCCGCCGGCGTAGTTGGCGCTGATCCTCACGGTCGCGCCGGTCAGGTTCGCGTTGTCGATGTCCGTCACCGTCAGGTTCGGATCGACCGCCGTCGCCGGGTCGTTCTCGGTGTAGATGAGCGAACCCAGGCTCGTCACCACCACAGGCGCGTCATTGACCGGGGTGACGGTGATGGCCACGGTGTCGATGTCGCTGCGCGCGCCACCGCTGCCCGAGTTGCCGAGATCGTTCGTCGCGATCTGCAAGACTGCTGCACCGTTGTAGTTCGCGGTCGGCGCGTACGTCAGGCCATCGAGCGCCGCGTTGATGCTGGCAATCGTGCCCGTGAAGGTCATCGACGCGCTGCCGTTGGCACCCGCGATGAAAGTCAGCCCCGATACCCCGCCGAGGCTGAGCGTGCCGTTGCTCACGGAGAGCGAGACCTGCACCGGCAACCACAGCGCATCGACATCACCGATCGAGATCGCGTTGCCGTTCGCGGCCGAGAACACGAGTGGCGTGTCCTCGGCGACGTTCTGCGCACCGGGCACGGTATTCACCGGGGCGTCGTTGACGCCGCCGACCGTGATCACAAACTGGTCTTCGACCCATGCGCCACCGCTGTCGGTGGCACGCACCGTGACCGTGACGCTGCCGACGTCATCGTTGCCAGGGGTGCCGCTGAAGGTGCGGGTGGCACCATCGAAACTCAGCCATGGTGGACCGCCAGCCGCGCTGTAGGTGAGCGTGTCGCCAGCGTCGATGTCCGAGAAGGTGCCTATCGGGAATGTGTAGCTGAACGGCTGATCTTCCGTCGCGACCTGGTCCGGGATCGGCTGGACGATCATGGGCGGATCATTGACCGGCGCTATGTCGATCGTGATCGTATTGGGCGTGGTATCGGTGTCGTTTCCCCCGCCCAGCGTGCCGCCATCGTCCTGGACACGGAAGCGGAAGTTCGCCACGGCATTGCCCCAGACGTTCGCGGCAGGCGTGTAGGTGAGGAGTCCCGCGGCAATGTCCGACGCCATGACGAAGTTGCCGGCACCGAAGGCAATCCCGTTCCAGCGCAGCGTGCCGGACGCCGGCAGGGTGTCGACCCACACCCGCCAGAAGGAGTGCCCGTCGCTGTCGCTGAAGCCGAAGTCGGACAGGCTGAACGTATAGGTCGTGTCTTCCGTTGCGGCGATCGTGCCGTCCAAGCCAGCGGGCGCAGCGTTGGGCGCGGTGGCGACGATGGCATTGGAGAACTCGGAAGTTTCGTAGAGCGTGGTGTAGCTGGAATCCGTCCGCGTGACCGTCGCGGTGATGAACGATCCTGCGGGAACGGCGACGGCGAGTGTATGAATGCCCGAGACCGAGCCGCTCGGCCCCACCGGCATGTTGACGCTGCCCAGATAGGTGCGCCCCTCGCCGCTATCGGACGGATCGGCCGACGGACTGGCGTAGATCTCGATGCGGTGATAGGTATTCGCGGCACCGGAGTATGAACCCGTCAGGTAGAGCATGCTGCCGGTGGTCACGGCACGTTGCAGCACAACCGTATTCAGGAGATTGTTCGGGCCTGTATCGGCATCGCCCGCATCGTTGGCAGTCACGCCGAATGCGTTTTCACTGCCACCGACCAGATTGATGCCCAGGCCGGCATTGCCGTGGATGGAGTTGCTCTGAAAGACGTTTCCGGTGCTCGTCGCGCCCTCGACGCGAATGCCATCGCGGCCGTTGAAGGCGATGGTATTGCCGTATGCGCCGCCGACGGAGTTGCCATTGGCGCCGCCGACGATGAAGATGCCGTCGCTGATGTTGCCGCGGGCAAGCGTACCGGTGGCATCGGTGCCGATGAGGTTGCCGGCGATGCGGTTGGCCGTGACCTCGGCATTCTCCAACGCCACACCGCGCCAGTTGCCCGAGATGACGTTGCGCTCGGCGGCGTCATTGGTGCCGTCGCTGTCGGTACCGATGACATTGCCCGTGACCAGCGAGGCGCTGCCGCCATTGTAGAAGTACACGCCGACGCCGGTATTGCCGAGCAGGGTGCTGCCGTCGGCGCCCAGCCCGATCAGGTTGCCCTGCACCTTGTTGTTGCTCACGCCATGGGCGACGAGCACGCCCGTCTCGTTGGCGGCGATCACGTTACCGGCGCCGGTGGCGCCGCCGCCCACCCGGTTGTTCGTCGCACCGTTCCAGAACGAAACGCCGCCCATCGAGTTGCCCAGCGCCACGAGGCCCGTGACGTCGGTGCCGATGTAGTTGCCCTGCGCGACGTTCCCGCTCGTGCCGGCGCCTATGAACTCGATGCCGTACCAGTTGTTGCCCGAGATGATGTTGCGCTCGGCGGCATCGTTCGCGCCATCGGCGTCGGTGCCGATGCGGTTGCTGGATGCGCCCGCATCGAGGACGATGCCGCTGACGCCGCTCTGCTGCGTCGTGCCGTTGATGTCCTGCGTACCGGTGACGTCGGTACCGATGTAGTTGCCGATCACGACGTTGCCGGTGGCCCCGGCTCCAGTGAGCACGAGGCCGCGTCCCAGATTGCCGGAGATGACATTTCGCGCGCCGGCGACAATGCCGCCGATGGTGTTGTTGGGGGACATTACGGTGATGCCGTTGCCGGCATTGGCAAGCGCTGCGCTGCCCGCAGCATTCAAACCGATGAGATTGCCGGCGATGAGTGTCCCGCTGGCGCTGGGCCCCAGCCCTATGCCGGTCCAGCCCTGGTTGCCGCTGATCACGTTGCCCTGGCCAGCCATGGTGCCGCCAATGACGTTGCCCGGCGAATTGACCCACATGCCTTCGGTGGAATTGGCCACGGCCATGCTGCCGCTGTAGTCGGTGCCGATGTAATTGCCCCGGATCAGGTTGCCGGTGCTGCCGGCGCCGACGATCAGCCCGCTCTGGTTTCCGGAAATGACGTTTCGCTCGGCCGCCGTGCTGCCGCCGATGATGTTGTCGCGGGCATTGTGGAGATTGACGCCGTTGGCATTGCCCGCGGCACCCGTGCCCAAGCTGTCCAAGCCGATCCAGTTGCCGGCGATGACGACGCCATTGGCACCGGAAACGTCGATGCCGTTGAGCGTGAAATTCTGGATCACGAGTCCACGCACGCTGCTGCCGCTCGCACCCGCGCCCCAGAGGCGCAAGCCGTCCTGGATGTCGGCCGTGCCGTTGCCGTCGCTGTCGCCGGAGAGAATGACCGCCGGACGGTTGCCCTGGACGACGAAGCTGTCGTCGGTGCTCGCGTCGATCTCCATCGCAGTGGTGATCGCCGGGAGCAGCGAGCCGAGCCGTATCGTGTGCAGCCCGGTGCCGGGGATGGCGAAGACGATGCGGTCGGCCCCGCCCGGGCCGTTGGCGGTGTTGTTGGCGGCGATGATCGCCTCGCGCAGGCTGATCTGCCCGTCGGCGCCCCTGTTGGCGAGCAGGGCCGCGAAGCTCGAGGTATTGCCGTCCGCCGTATCGGCGGCCGTTGTCACCGCGATGGTGTTGCGCGTGTCGTTGTCGTAGTTGGCGATCGACACGTCGGTGGGGTCGATGCCGTGGTAGGCGGCATCGGCGCTGCTCGTGAGGCCGAGCAGCACATTGCTCCACACCGTGCCATCGACGAGCGTGTCGTCGACGCCGGTGACCTGCACCACCTGCGGCACGTTCCAGTTGGCCGGCGTGAAGGTGAGCGAGGTCACCGGCAACGACAGTTCGTTGGGGTTGCTGACCGAAAGCGGAATGACTACGTCAGCCGTCGGCGCCGAGTCGAGCACGACGCTGAAGGCATTGACCGTCGTCCCTTCGGTCACATGCCCGAGCGGCGCGACGGTGATACCCGGGTAGCGCAGCCGTTGCAGGAACACGCCATCGGCATCGCCGGTGCCGGCCCCGTACCAGACCACGACGGCCTGCCCGTTCGGGCACGTGGCGATGCTGCTGTTGTCCTGCATGCCGGCCGTCGTCGTGTTGACTCTCACTTCACCCGTGAGGGCCTGGCCACCCGGGCCGAACTGGCGCACATAGACGCCGCCCTGGTCGCCATCCTGGCCGTCGCTCGTCCAGGAAACGATGAAGCCGCCGCCCGGCGTCATCGCCACCGATGATGTCCATTGATTGTCGAGCGTCGTCGTGGCGACCTGGACTTCACCAGTCAGTGCCGCACCCGTCGGGCCGTAACGGCGCGCGTAGACGCCCCGGCCACTACCGTCCTGCAGCGTGCTGTCCCAGGTGACGACGAAGCCGGTCGCATCCATGGCCACGGAGGCCAGTTGCTGATCGTTGGCGGTCGTTACATTCACCTGAAACTCGCTGCCCTGGGCGGTGCCCGATGTGTCGTAACGCTGCGCGTAGATGCCAAGGCCACTGCCATCCTGCCCCTGGCTTTGCCAGACGACGACGAAATTGCCGGCGGCATCCATGGCGATGGCCGGCTCGGTCTGGTCACCGGCCACGGTCGTATTGACCTGGAACTCGCCGCCCTGCGTAACGCCGGCGGCGTTGTAGCGCTGCGCGTAAACGCCCCAGCTGTTGGCCGCATCTTGATTCCGGGAATGCCAGACGACGACGAAATTGCCCGCGGCGTCCATGGCCACGGCAGGCGCGGCCTGATCCAGCACCGTCGTCGTGTTGACGCGGAACTCGCTGCCCTGCGCCACGCCTGCGGCGTCGTAGCGCTGCGCGTAGACACCCCAGCCGCCGCCGTCCTGGCCCATGCTCTGCCAGACGACGACGAAACTACCGTCGGCGGCCATGGCCACCTGCGGCTCCGACTGGTCGTCGGCCGTGGTCGTGTTGACGCGGAAGTTCGCGCCCAGCGGCGTGCCGTTGCCGTCGTAGCGTTGCGCGTAGATACCGATGCCGCTGCCGTCGAGGCCGGTATGGTCCTGCCAGACGACGACGAAATTGCCGTTGGCATCCATCGCCACCTGGCGGTTGTCGAAGGGTACGAACTGGATCCCCGCCGTGTTGGTGTTGACGCGAGTCTCACCGCCCTCGGGAAGGAGCGCCAACACACCGCTCCAGGCGGCGTCGCGGTCGCCAGCGACGGTGCGTGCCTCGATGGCGCCAATGCTCACTTCCAGCGTCCAGTCGCCCCCTAGCGCCGTCGAACCCGTCTTGTCCATACTGGCGGCGACATCGGCGCCGGTGAGACGGGCGAGTGCATCGACGAAGGAGCGGCCCTCGGCTGTCGCCGCCACGTCACAGCCGTAGATCAGGAGGTCGGCATCGGCATCGAGCGCCTCGCCCCATCGGCGGATGGCGTCGGCGTGCTTCAGCAGGCCGTCGAAATCGAGCCGGCTCGTGCCGAGTTCGAGCGCCCCAGGCGAACCGTGGCTGATCAGATGGACGGCGTCGAGGTCGTGCCGGCTCGCCAGTGCGTCGGAGATCCGGGCGATCCCGTCCTCGCCGGGACCGATCAGGACGACATCGTACCGGCGTCCCGCCATGCCTGACTTCACGTCCTCGAGCAGCCCCTGCCAGTTCCCGATGCCGGTATCGACGATGATCAGTTCGGCCGCGGGCCGGGAAGTTGCCGTGGTGTCGGTCGCCAGCGGTGTTCCGTCGTCGAGACGACGGACTTCCGCCCCGTCGGCGAGCGCGTGGACGGCGGGCAGTCCAGGCGCGAGATCGGCCGAATACAGGATCCGGGGCTCGATCTCCTCGACCAGAGGGCGAACGAAAGGGGCGGGCTTCGGGCGCTTCATAGCTTATCGTCTGGTAACGGCCAGCGCCCGGCCCACTTGAGCGGGCGGGAGAAGGCTTCCTTGGACCCGAAGCAGGGGCGGAGCGGGTAATGCGACTACTCGATGCGCTCGGCCTCGATCAGCCATTTGCCATCCCGGCGCTGGAGCACCAGGGACTTTCGCACTTGGTCGCCGTAGGCGGCAGACCGATAGGACTGGCTGAATTGGGCTTTCGCTTTGCCGTCGCCGAGGTTCTCGATCGTAAGTTCGCCGATGCGGATGTCCAGTTGCTCCGCCCGGGCGATGCGCGCCTCGCGTTCGCGCAGCCAGGCGTCCCGGTTGGCGGCGCGGCCCTTGAAATCGGGAACGTAGGCTGCGACGTAGGCTGCGACGTCGCGGGCGATCCATGCCCGGCGCCACGCCTCGATGGCTTCCCGGACGTCCTGCTCCAGACTCGCCTCTGTGACGGAGGAACCAGCCGCCGGAGGTGCCGACACGACCGACGCCTGCGCCGGGGCCGACGGCGGCACCGGCGCAGCCATGGACGCTGCAGCAGCCGATGCGCCCGCTGCCGGGCCGCCGGACCCGGGACGCTTCGCCGGCTCCTGCCCGCCCCCGACCGTCGTTTCGCCAATCGCCACCTTGCAGCGCAGACCGGCGGGCAGCGCGTTGTTCGGATTGGGCAGCTCCAGGCGGACGCGGAAGGTGTTGCTCGCCGGATCGACGATGCGGTCGACGAGCACGACCTTTGCCTCGCGCTCACCGGCGTTGGGCAACTCGGGGAACACCTTGGCGGTCATCCCCGGCGCGATGTCATGGTAACTCGCCGAAGGCATGAACACCTCAACCCGCAGGGGGTTGGTGTCGGCGAGCTTCATGACCGGTTTGTCCTCGACCCGTTCGCCGGGGGAGAGATAGCGGTCGACGACGACGCCGTTGATCGGGCTGACCAGGTTGCGCAGCGACAGCTGGGCGCGCGCCATTTCGTGCTCGCGGTCCCAGATGCGCTTTTGCTCGAGCGCCTGGGCCAGTTTCTGTTCGGCGAGCTCGTACTCCGTCCGCGCCTGCTCCAGCGCCTGCGCTGAAATGAAGCCCTTCTTGACGAGTTCCTCGGCGCGGGCAAGCTTCTGCTTGTTGTAGTCGCGATTGGCGGCGGCCGAATGGACATCGGCTTCTGCCCGGGCCTTGCTCTGTGCCACACTGACGGCGGCTCGCTCGACATCGGCCTTCAACGTCGCGACCACCTGTCCCTTTCGCACCCTGGCACCGCGATCGACCAGCACGTTCTCGATCACGCCGATGACGGGGCTGCCGAGTTCCACCACCTGCCGCGGCTCGATCAGACAGCCGATCGGCTGGGCGGCGTCGGCAGGATTGGCGACGCCGAACACGGTGCCGCCGATGGACAGCGTCATCGCAGAAAAACGGAGACGGAAAAGGCGCATCATCGGCGACTTGCGAGAGCGAGGGCAGCGCACCGTTGACTCGGAGGATTTCGTGATCGACATTGTCATTTTCCAGTTTTCGGCCAGATTGCCGCCCCCTTGAGCAATCGCCTGTTTTTCAGCATTTCTGAAATTTCGTTCACAGGAACGGCCGGACTGAAATAAACCCAGATTGTCCATTAGCCATTTTTCGTGAATTTGAGGCAAGCTGTGAGCCTTCGCCTCGGCGCTGGGGCGAGGTCGGTTCTAATGGATACCATTAGACAAACGTGTTGTGGATCAGATGGATAGGTAACGGTCATGGC
>CAZGYD010000024.1:0-1894 GCA_964530115.1 uncultured Rhodocyclaceae bacterium
ACGCCGCGATCGGCAATGCGCGCGCCACCCTCGCGCTCTACGAAACAGGCAAGAGTCTGGAGGTACTGCTCTGGCAGTTCGTCGATGGCAAGCCGGTCATCAACCGCTGGCGCACTGCCGACGAAGTGCCGGTCTTCACGCCAACCGCCCAAGCGCTGTCGAAAGCGCTTG
Organism: uncultured Rhodocyclaceae bacterium; assembly: GCA_964530115.1. GTDB lineage: Bacteria > Pseudomonadota > Gammaproteobacteria > Burkholderiales > Rhodocyclaceae > Fen-999. The sequence continues at coordinate 172 of CAZGYD010000024.1, forward strand.
CCCAGCGGGGCTTTCGCTTCGTCGGTCCGACGATCGTCTATTCACTGATGCAGGCGACGGGACTGGTCAATGACCACCTCGTCGCCTGCCACCGCCACCCGGATGCCGATCAGGTGGCCTTGCTGAACATCAGCTGACCGTTCTGCGCATCGACCCGGATGCGATCCTTGGCGGCGAACCTGCCTTCGAGGATCATCTTGGCAAGCGGATTCTCGATACGCTCCTGGATCGCGCGCTTCAAGGGCCGTGCGCCGAACACCGGATCGAAGCCCGCCTTGGCGAGCTCGGCGAGCGCCGCGTCGGTGACTTCGAGGCTCATCTCCAGCCGCGCCAGACGCTTTTCGAGATACCCCAGCTGGATCTTCGCGATACCGGCGATGTGCTTTTCATCCAACGGATGGAAGACGACGATCTCGTCGATGCGGTTGACGAACTCGGGCCGGAAATGTGCCTTGACTTCGCCCATCACCGCCATCTTGATCAGCTGGTAATCCGAGTCGGCCATCTGCTGGATCATCTGGCTGCCGAGGTTCGAGGTCATCACGATCACCGTGTTCTTGAAATCCACGGTGCGACCCTGGCCGTCGGTCATGCGGCCATCGTCGAGCACCTGCAACAGCACGTTGAACACGTCCGGGTGTGCCTTCTCGACCTCGTCGAAGAGGATCACCGAATAAGGCTTCCTCCTCACCTGCTCGGTCAGATAGCCGCCCTCCTCATAGCCGACATAGCCGGGCGGCGCGCCGATCAGCCGCGCGACCGAGTGTTTCTCCATGAACTCGCTCATGTCGATGCGGATCAGGTGCTCTTCGGAATCGAACAGGAACTCGGCCAGCGCCTTGCAGAGCTCCGTCTTGCCGACACCGGTGGGCCCCAGGAACAGGAAGGAGCCATACGGCCGACTTTCTTCCGAGAGCCCCGCGCGCGAGCGGCGGATCGCGTCGGACACCAGCCGCACCGCCTCGTCCTGGCCGACGACGCGTTGGTGCAGGCGCTCCTCCATGTGCAGCAGTTTGTCGCGTTCGCCCTGCATCATCTTGGCGACCGGAATGCCGGTGGCGCGTGAGACGACCTCGGCGATCTCCTCGGCGCCGACCTGGGTGCGCAAAAGCTTTCTCGGTGCCGTCTCGCCAGCGCCGAGTTTTTCCGCGGCCTTCAGTTGCGCTTCCAGCTGCGGCAGCTTGCCGTATTGCAGCTCGGCGAGCTTGTCGTATTGGCCTTTCCGCTGCAGGTCGGCGATCTGCGCCCGGATGCGGTCGATCTCTTCCTTGATGTGCTGGGTGCCCTGCACCTGCGCCTTTTCGGCCTTCCAAATCTCTTCGAGGTCGGAATATTCCTTTTCGAGCTTCTTGATCTCTTCCTCGATCAGCGCCAGGCGCTTTTGCGAGGCTTCGTCCTTTTCCTTCTTCACCGCCTCGCGCTCGATCTTGAGTTGGATCAGCCGACGGTCGAGCTTGTCCATCGCCTCGGGCTTCGAGTCGATCTCCATCTTGATGCGTGCCGCCGCCTCGTCGATCAGGTCGATCGCCTTGTCCGGCAGGAAGCGGTCGGTGATGTAGCGGTGGGAGAGCTCCGCCGCAGCGACGATCGCCGGGTCGGTGATCTCGACGCCATGGTGGATTTCATACTTCTCCTGGAGCCCCCGCAGGATCGCGATGGTCGCCTCGACCGAGGGCTCCTCGACCAGCACCTTCTGGAAACGACGCTCGAGCGCGGCATCCTT
>CAZGYD010000025.1:0-1681 GCA_964530115.1 uncultured Rhodocyclaceae bacterium
TGCAGCATCTTCGGCGTGATGTAGTTCGGGTTCACGTCGATGGCGGTCGTGTAGTCCTTGTGCTCGAGGAAGTTCCTCCCCGGCTTCCAGATCGCGGCCGCGATGTCGTCGATCGACTCGTCGAACTCCGTCTTGTAGTCGTCGTTGTTGAGCGCGTACTTGACCATCGCCTTGGCGGCGATGCGGCCTTCGGCGTGCGAGCCGGAGGAGAACTTGTGGTCCGAGGCGCCCCCTCCTTCACCAGCCGTGACCAGGCCCTTGACGGTGGTCATGCCGCGATAGCCCCAGTTCCAGCCGCGCGGCAGGTGCTCGGGCACGCCCGGCAGTTCCTCGTCCGCCGCGGTCGGCGCACCGACGTCGGTCGGGCCGGAGACCCAGATGCCGCAGCAGCCGGAGTGCGAGCCGAGGAGATACGGCTCGGTCGGCATCAGCTCGGACATCTTCTTCTCGGGCTCGATGTTCTCGCCAACCCAGATACCGCACTGACCGACGCACATGTCGAGGAAGTCTTCCCAGGCCTCGGCTTCGAGGTGCTTGACTTCCTTCGGCGACAGGGTCTCGCGCAGCTTGGCGAGCGCCGTGACCGTGTCCATGTAGATCGGGCCGCGGCCTTCGCGCATTTCCTTCAGCATCAGGTGGTTGCGCAGGCAGGAGGCGGGAACGGCGGCCTGGCCATAGGGAGGATAGTCGTTCAGCAGTTCCTTGTTCTTGGCCATGTAGTCTTCGCCATAGGCGTTGGTGGCCTTGGCCTTGAACAGCAGGAACCAGGCGCCGACCGGGCCGTAGCCGTCCTTGAAGCGGGCGGGCACGAAGCGGTTTTCCATCATGGTCAGCTCGGCACCGGCTTCCGCGGCCATCGCGTAGGTCGAGCCGGCGTTCCAGACCGGGTACCAGGCGCGGCCCGTACCCTCACCGACCGAGCGCGGACGGAAGAGGTTCACGCAGCCGCCGGCGGCGAGCAGGATCGCCTTGGCCTTGTAGATGTAGATCTTGTTCTCGCGGACCGAGAAGCCGGCGGCACCGGCGATCCGGCGCGGATCGTTCTTGTCGTTGATCAGGTGCACGATGAACACGCGCTCCTGGATGCGGTCCAGGCCCAGCGCCTTCTTGGCCGCTTCGGCGACGATCCACTTGTAGGACTCGCCGTTGATCATGATCTGCCACTTGCCCGAACGGACCGGCTCGCCGCCGTCCTTCAGGGAGGGCAGGCCCTCGCGGATGGCTTCCGCGCCGTCGTGACGGACACCGTTGGCGTCGGTCTTCCAGATCGGCAGGCCCCACTCTTCGAACAGGTGCACCGAGTCGTCGACGTTGCGGCCGACGTCATAGGCGAGGTCGTCGCGGGTGATGCCCATCAGGTCGTTCGAGACCATCCGCGCGTAGTCGGCGGGGTCCTAACGCGGGCCGATGTAGGTGTTGATCGCCGACAGGCCCTGGGCGACGGCGCCCGGGCGGTCCAGCGCGGCCTTGTCCACCAGCTTGATCTTCAGTTCCTTGCCGGTCTCGTTCTTGACGGCCTCGGCCCAGCGCATGATTTCGGAGCCGGCGCCGCAGCAGGCCATGCCACCACCGATCAGGAGGATGTCAAGCTCTTCCTGGACGATTTCCGGATTTTCGAATGTTCCAGCCATGTTGAATTCCCTCGATTCGTTGAATTACTTCTTGCGGATCAGTTCGGCGG
>CAZGYD010000026.1:0-1278 GCA_964530115.1 uncultured Rhodocyclaceae bacterium
CCGGCCCAGATGGCGCACCGCTTGTGCCTTACGATGTGTTCGACTATTTGCTCTTGATACGGTCTGAGCATAGGGCTTTCTCTAATTCCTCCATGTTATCAATAACGTATATCTCTTGCCCAGCCCAGCGGAGCAGAGCATGTTCACGTCGCTGGGCTGGCGTCACCCTTCCTCCTGGGCGCTTAAGCTCTATCCACAGGATGCGCCCTGGGAGCAAAATAAGCCGATCAGGAGCCCCTCGACGGCCTATCCAAGAGACTTTTCTAGTTTGGCCGCCGAGGTTTTTGATATAATTGATAATTTGCCTTTCTACATCCTTTTCCATCAACAAACATCCTCTGACTAGCGGGCTTACAAAGGATTATAGGGGGGTGGTGGTGGGGGGAAAAGTAATGGCGTCGGTGGAAACCTAGAGTGTGCGCGGCTTCCGTGACGGTAGGGAACGCCCCCTTGAGAAAGACCGGCCGGCGGCGGGGGCAAACCGCCGACCGGTGGCTGAGGGCTAATCAGGCCAATAACTGGCCTGCCTCCCCTCAGTCCCCCCGCGACACCATCTGGTCGCAAGGTCTTCTATGGTGGGCTCCCATAAGGGAGCCCACGCTGCGGGGACGAGGTAGTCCCCCCATTCATCTTTGGGGACTACCTCAAAGAGCCCAACTTCGTAGTCTTCGCCTCCCCGGGCCCACTTGGCCCGGAGGATAATTGTCCCGACCCTCACCAGGGCTCTATAGCCCCGGTGGGGTATTTCGCCCGTATCCACCCTGCGGACCGCCAATCTATCCGCCGGGTGAACGAAGATTCGCCATCCGGTCCGGGTGCGGCAGCACCCGGACTGGATTTTTACAATATTTTTCATTACTACATTACTGGCCTGAGGCCCTTTGGGGGTTTCCGTAATGTCAAAACTTACGGCCTCTCCAGCAATCAGGGTCCGGAACTCTCCGTCCTGAATGCCGGTGTAGTGGACGAAAACGTCCCCATGATTTTCGGTCTCTATGAACCCATACCCTTTCTTTTCATTGAACCACCTGACTCTACCTTCCATTCCACTCTCCTTTTCTGCCGCCGTTCTTTTGTTCCCAACCAGCGGGCGGCGGCGCTGGCGGGAACCTCACCGTTTGTTGGTTCTTAGATAGTACCTAAAAAAAGCGTGTGTCAAGCGAAAAAATGCAATTTTAGTGTTTTAGCCAAATTTGTTTTTCGCTTAGTCTTTCCGATACCTTACGCATTCAAACCCACTCGCGGCGAGGGGGAGCCCTTTTGCCCACGGGGGCGGAG
>CAZGYD010000027.1:0-5928 GCA_964530115.1 uncultured Rhodocyclaceae bacterium
CACCCGTCGCGTGTGTTGTTTGACGAGCAGACGAGGGCGTACCAGGTATTGTACGGTGCGGTGGGCTCGGAGATGTGTATAAGGGACCGCCCTCGGCCGCCAACGTCCGCCTCTACGCCGAGATCGTCCATGAGCGCGAGATCCTCCGGCAGCTCGTCCCCGTCGGCGACGAGATCGCTGCCTCCGCGCTCAATCCCGCCGGCCGCGACGCCAAGCAGCTACTCGACGAGGCGGAGCAGAAGGTCTTCGAGATCGCCGAGGCGGGCGCGAAATCGGTGCAGGGTTTCCGCGCCATCACGCCGCTGTTGGGGGACGTCGTCGACCGCATCCAGGAACTCTACGACACGGAGAACCCTTCCGAGATCCCACGCATTCCCACCGGCTTCACCGATCGCGACAAGCTGACCGCCGGCCTCCAGCCGGGCGACATGATCGTCGTTGCCGGCCGTCCGTCGATGGGCAAGACCGCCTTCGCGCTCAACATCGCCGAGCACGTCGGCGTCGAGCTGCGCCTGCCGGTGGCGATCTTCAGCCTGGAAATGTCGGGGCCGCAGATCGCCACGCGCATGCTTTCCTCCGTCGGCCGCATCGACCAGCAGAAGACGCGCACCGGCCGCCTCACCGACGAGGACTGGGACCGCATGACCGTGGCGCTCGGCAAGCTGCACGATGCCCCCATCCACATCGACGAGACCGGCGCCATCAACGCCACCGACCTGCGTGCCCGCGCGCGCCGGCTGCACCGGCAGTGCGGCAAGCTCGGGCTCATCGTCATCGACTACATCCAGCTGATGACCTCGACCAAGGAGGGCGAGAACCGCGCGACCGAAATCTCCGAGATCTCGCGTTCGATCAAGGCGCTGGCCAAGGAGCTCGACGTCCCCGTCATCGCCCTGTCGCAGCTCTCGCGCAAGGTCGAGGAGCGCAACGACAAGCGGCCGCTGATGTCGGATCTGCGCGAATCGGGCGCCATCGAGCAGGACGCCGACCTGATCCTGATGATGTACCGCGAGGAGTACTACAAGCCGGACACCACGGAAAAGGGCGTCGCCGAGGTCATCATCGGCAAGCACCGCAACGGCCCCACGGGCACCGTCAAGCTCACCTTCCTCGGCGAATACACCAAGTTCATGAGCTTCGCCGCGCCTGGCAGCTACTGAGGTCGCGAAAAATCGGCCTGCGTCCCATCCTCCCCGTTCGCGGGACTACGCCCATTCTTCGCTGCGATCAGGACCGTCGCTGCCCGGTGTCCTGCTTGCTTCGGACGACTCAGCCGCGGTAGCACGCCGGCGTCGTGTGCTCGCGGCCGGGCCTTCGTCTGTATCAATCTGTTACAGTCGAACGAGGGCAGTTCTGCCACCATTGTGGCCCGTGGTGAGCTGAACCTGAACTACCGATGCAATCAAGCCCAGCCGCGTGCCTTCCCGGTGCGGCGCCGGACGGAGTCATCTTCTATCTGGCGCCCGAAATCCCCTCGGCGAGCGAGACGTTCGTCTTCAACGAGATCGCCGGTCTGTTGAAGCTCGGCTTCGAAGTGCGTTCCTTTTCGGTACACCGGCCTAGAGCAGATATCCCGGTCCCGGCTGAACTGGACGGACGCGTCCGCTACCTCTACACCGGCCCTGTCTGGCGCGATGCGCTCGCGGGACTGGCCGGCCTGGCGTCATTCGGTCGTCACGGGCTCCGGTCGCTGGGTCTGCTGTTCTCGGACATGAAGGCCTGCGGGTTGCTCAGGTCGGCCGCCTGGAAGCTCGTTTTCCAGTTCCTTGCCGGCGCCCGCCTGGCGCACACCCTGAAAACCGAGGGCGCCAGGCATTTGCACGTGCATTTCGCCGACGTGCCGGCCCAGATCGGCATGTACGCCGCGCATCTGGCCGAGGTGCCCTTCTCGATCACCGCACATGCCAACGACATCTTCCGCAACGGGCTCCTCCTGGACCGAAAAGTGGCGCGTGCCGCGCGGACGCTGACCATCTCCGAACACAACCGGAGCGTTCTCGCCCGAATGGGCATGCCTCCAGAAAAACTTGCGCTCGTCCGCTGCGCGGTCGACGATATCGCCGCTGCGCCCGCCCGTCCGTTCGAGCATCGGGCGATCTATCGCATCGGCACGCTCGGTCGCCTGGTCGAGAAGAAAGGCATGGACGTGCTGTTGCGCGCGTTGGCCCGGCTGCCGACGGATCGGTACGGCGTCGAACTCGTCATTGGCGGAGACGGGCCGCTGCGCGGAGATCTCGAGACGCTCGCCAGGACGCTGGGCATCGCCGACAGGGTGCGTTTCGTGGGCGCCATCGCTCACCGCGAGGTCGCCGGCTGGATGCGCGACCTGGATGTTTTCGTCCTGGCCTGCAAGCGGGATCGCCATGGTGACATGGATGGCATTCCGGTGGTCCTGATGGAGGCGATGGCCCAGTACGTTCCCGTCGTATCAACACGCCTCTCCGGCATCCCCGAACTCGTCATCGACGAAGAAACGGGGCTCCTCGCCCGGCCGGACGATCCGGCGGAGCTCGCCGAGCAGCTCGGGCGTCTGCTCGACGAACCGCGCCTCAGACAGCAACTCGCCGAACGGGCCGTGGCCCATGTACGCCGGGAATTTTCCCGCGAGACCAACCTGATGCGCCTCGTCAAGGCGACGGGCATCGTCGCCGTGTTCGCGGTGGTCGGTTGCGATCTGCTCTGATCCGCCTCGCGCGACCCGTGGCGGATGCGGCATCGCTCTCCTGGTTCGTCGGGGCAGACGGCCGGCGCTTCCCCTGCTTCGAACCGATTATTTGCTTGACATTTTCGTTTCGTGATCGCTAATTAAAAAAGCGCCGATTTGAGATCCAGCTTGCGGGCGCTCAACAAATGCAGCTAAAGCGGTGGGGGACGAAAGCCCGCTTTGGCATGCGTGTCGAAGCGGGCTTTTCGTTTTCGCTTCTCGAAATTCGTCCGTCGCCGAGTTGAACGGCAGCTTGCAGGGCGACTCAGCAAATGCTGCTAAAGCGCTGGCTCTTCGCCGGTCGGGGGCCAGTCCGGAAACCGACCGGACGGGAGGGCGTCACCATGTTTGATCGGAATTCGTCGTTTTTCGGGCCGGCAGACGGCGGACGAAAGGTCCGACCGCCGATGTTTTTCCCGGTGCCGTCAAGCATCGCTGCTCCGGAGCAAGTCACCGAGGCGAGTTCGCCCGTCTGCGCGATGCCGGCGCGGAGCGGGACCCTACGGATGATGAGGACGTTTTTCGCGTCGAACGCGCTCAGGCGCACGCCTTGAGCCCGGGATCGGCAATGATGATTCGCAAGACCGGAAACACATGATGCGAGAGGTGAGGACGATGGGCAGACAAGACAACGTTAGAGACCAGCCGCTGCCGACGGTGCCGTCGCGCACGCTCTTCGAGCGGGTGGCGGAATACCTCGATGGAAACGGTTGGCGCTACCGGGAATGTTCGGAGGGAAGGTACTTTTCCTTGTCCATTCAGCTCGACGACGTCAGCGTCGAGATCGTCATCGATGTCCAGGAGCAGGAGGGCTGGCAGCGCCTTCTCGTCTATCTGCTCCTGCCGGTGAGGGCACCCCGCCACCGCTGGCCGTCGATGTTGGACGCGATCAACCGGATCAACCACCGGCTGGTCTGCGGCAACCTCGAGATGAATCCGGAGGATGGCGAGATTCGCGTGCGGGCGACCGTCGAACACGGCCTCGATCTGGGCGAGGAGATGATTGCCCGGGCGCTCTACGCCAGCATCGCGATTTGTGAAGCGTATTTCCCGGCCCTGATGTCCGTCGGCTGGGGCGATGCCGAACCCGCCGCGGTCACCGCGATGGTGGCCTGGGCGCGGAGCGCGACGCTGCAATGACGCAGGGGCTTTGCCAAACGAGGGTCTTCGATGAACCTGGAACGGTCTGGCCCGCCTGAAGGGCTCGGGGGATTTGATCCGGCTTGCGGCCCCGGCCATGTGGCAAAGCCGCTAAAAGGAGACCATCATGAAAGCGCTTTATACCCGCGGTGAAATCGACGTACTGTCCCACTATCTCGGTGTTCGGCCGCCGGCCGGGATGGCGGCCCTTTCCGACCCGAAGCCTTTGCCGAGGACGCTGACCTGTTTCGTCGACCGGGAAGATCTACCACCACAGTGGCAGGATGCCGACGATCCAGGCGAATTGGGGGCGATGTTCAGGCAAGTGTTCCGTCACCGCGTCGCCCGTATCTTGATCTCGCACATTCAGCAAGAGTTGCCGCAACGGGGCTTAAGCGAAGTGCCGGGCACGATCGAGTACAACCGCGACTACTATCCGCGGCGCCGGCATGGCGTGGCCCTGCTGCCGCAGTTCCTGTTCATGATCAACTGGTCTGACGGCGGGCCTGGCTTCTTTTGGCCGGAATCGTATTACGCGACCTGGCTGCCGGGCTTCGATCGCTACGTCGTCACCGCCTCGAGATATGGTTCCGAGGCCTATGGCTTCGTGGATGTCGCGATCGGCAGCTTCACGGCCGATGAGGATATCGTCGAGGCCAGCGGCCGGAAGATCACGGCGTGGTGGCGGGCGATGTGGGCAAGCTGGGGCCACGACCGCTGGGAATACGTCTGGAAGCTGGGACTCGTCGATGTCGCCACGGCGCACGCCTGGGGAGAAGAGGTCTGGCCAAGGCGGCTTGCGAGCCGGTTGTCGTTTGATGACTTAGTACGCGCCTGGGAGGAAGAGGGCTGGCCGAACGTGTTCGATGACGATGACGAGCTCGTCGACGCGGACACGGGTGGGGATGGCGCCGTCAATCCCCTGACCGCGAGGAAGGAGGCTTGAGATGCACGGACTCGAAACGCTGATCCAACTGAACCGCGGCGAGCGTCCGCCGCTCAACCCGCTGCGCCTGCATCCGAAAATCGAGGCGCTCCGGCGACGCGTTTGCCGGATGGCCGTCGATATCGAATACCGTGCCTGGCTTCTCCATTGCCTCTACCGGTACGCCGACCAGATCGTGAGCCGGCCGGAACCGGCACCCGGCGAGGGTTGGAGCAATTTCGAGGCCCTGCAACAGGTGGCGCTGTCGGACAGGATGGAACGGTCGCTACAAAGGCTGATCCGGCAGCATGGCGGCGGGCAGTGATGATGAGGGATCCTGCGGGGATCGAAACTCAGCCGCCGTAACACGCCAGCCGGGACCGGCTGGGGTTCGTTCAGAGCACCTCGCCGGCGTGGTCGGCGAGCCGCGAGCGCTCCCCGCGCTGCAGGGTGACGTGACCCGAGTGCGGCCAGCCCTTGAAGCGGTCGACGACATAGGTGAGGCCGGAACTGCCCTCGGTCAGGTAAGGCGTGTCGATCTGGGCGATGTTGCCGAGGCAGACGACCTTGGTGCCCGGGCCGGCGCGCGTGATCAGCGTCTTCATCTGCTTGGGCGTCAGGTTCTGTGCCTCGTCGATGATCAGGAACTTGTTGATGACGGTTCGCCCGCGCATGACGTTGATCGACTCGATCTTGATCCGGCTGCGGATGAGGTCCATCGTCGCGGCGCGGCCCCATTCACCGCCGTACTGGGCGCCGAAGCCGCCGCCGAAAGCCCCCGTCTTGTCTGCGCTATCGCCCGGCTTGTTGAGCACGTCGAGGTTGTCCTCGATGGCGCCCATCCAGGGCGTCATCTTCTCCTCCTCGGTGCCCGGCAGGAAGACGATGTCCTCGCCGACGGGCACGGTGCCGCGGGTGATGATGATCGCCGAGTAACGCTCGTCCTCGAGCGCCAGCGTGAGTCCGGGGGCCAGGGGCAAGAGCGTCTGGACGGTACCGGCCTGGCCGAGCAGGGGGACGAAGTCGATCTCGGGATCCATGAGCAGATTGAGGGCGAAATTCTGCTCGAGGTTCCTGGCGGTGATGCCCCAGACGGCGGTGTTCTGGTGCGTGTAGTCGGTGAGCGTGGCGAGCACGGCGCGCCTGCCGCCGCCTTCGC
>CAZGYD010000028.1:0-18712 GCA_964530115.1 uncultured Rhodocyclaceae bacterium
TATCAGCGCGGGTCATGCCCGCGGCGTCACGGAGTGGTTGAGGAAGCCGGCCGCCATAGCGTGCAGGCGATCAGCCCGCATCGGCTCGAGCTTCTTGCCGACGGGCGATTCGGGCGGGCCGGTGGTGCCGGGCATCTGAGGCTGCGAAGTTCCGTAGATGTCGGCGTCGAGGATACCGACAGTGGCGCCTTCGGCCGCGGGCGCCAGGGCGGGGGTGACGGCGGTGGTCGACTTGCCGACGCCGCCCTTGCCCGAGGCCACGGCGATGATGTTCTTGACGCCGGAAACGAGCTTGACGCCCTTCTGCACCGTGTGGGCGACGATCTTCTGATACACGTTCGCCGAGACGTTGCCGGCGCCGGCGGCCTTGAGCGCATCGATGACGAGCTTGCGGATCGGCTCGATCTGGCTCTTGGCCGGGTAGCCGAGCTCGACGTCGAGGGAGACGTCGGCGCCGCTGACCTTGACATTCTTCACGCAGCGGCTGGAGACGAGGTCCTTGCCGGTGTTGGGATCGATGACGGTCTTGAGGGTGTCCTGGACTTGCTGTTCGGAAATCGACATGGCGGGGCTCCGGAATAGTTGATTAGTTTTGTCTAATATAACTCAAGCGGCGGTCGCGCGGGAGGGCAGATGGGGGCGTTTGCTAGAATTTCCAGCTTCGAAAAAGTTCCCCGCCGCCATGACCCCGCGCAAGATCCTCGTCACCTCCGCCCTGCCCTACGCCAACGGCGCCATCCACCTCGGCCACCTCGTCGAGTACATCCAGACCGACATCTGGGTCCGCTTCCAGAAAATGCGCGGGCACGCCTGCTGGTACGTCTGCGCCGACGACACGCACGGCACGCCGATCATGCTGCGCGCGGAGAAGGAGGGCATCACGCCGGAGCAGCTCATCGCCCGCGTGCATGGCGAGCACCTGCGCGACTTCACGGGCTTCCACGTCGCCTTCGACAACTACCACACGACGCATTCCGACGAGACACGCTTCTACTCCGAGGACATCTACCGCAAGCTCAAGTCCGCCGGCCTGATCGAGGTCCGCGCGATCCAGCAGTACTACGACCCGGTCAAGCAGATGTTCCTGCCCGACCGCTACATCAAGGGCGAGTGCCCGAAGTGCGGCGCGAAGGACCAGTACGGCGACTCCTGCGAGTCCTGCGGCGCGGCTTACGCGCCAACCGAGCTGAAGAACCCGTATTCGGCCGTCTCCGGCGCCAAGCCCGAACTGCGTGCTTCCGACCACTACTTCTTCAGGCTCTCCGATCCGCGCTGCCAGGATTTCCTGCGCCGCTGGACGCAGGAAGGCGGCCACGTGCCGCCGGAGGCCGCGAACAAGCTCCAGGAGTGGCTCGGCGCCCCCGGCGAGAACCGCCTCACCGACTGGGACATCTCGCGCGACGCGCCCTACTTCGGCTTCGAGATCCCCGACGCGCCGGGCAAGTTCTTCTACGTCTGGCTCGACGCGCCGATCGGCTACATGGGCTCGTTCCGGAACCTCTGCGCGAAGCGGGGGCTCGACTTCGACGAATACTGGGCCAAGGATTCGAAGGCCGAGCTCTACCACTTCATCGGCAAGGACATCCTCTACTTCCATGCGCTGTTCTGGCCGGCCGAGCTCGAGCACGCCGGCTACCGCACGCCGACGGCGGTCTTCCCGCACGGCTTCCTGACCGTCGACGGCGCCAAGATGAGCAAGAGCCGCGGCACCTTCATCACCGCCGAGAGCTACCTGAAGGAGGGCCTGAATCCCGAGTGGCTGCGCTATTACTTCGCGGCCAAGCTGAACGGCACGATGGAGGACATCGACCTCAACCTCGCCGACTTCGTCGCCCGCGTGAACAGCGACCTGATCGGCAAGTACGTGAACATCGCCAGCCGCTGCGCGGGCTTCCTGACCAAATTCTTCGAGGGCCGCATCGCGCCGGTCGCCGCGGACTTCGGTGATTACGAGGCGATCGCCGGCCATTACGAGGCGCGCAACTATGCCCAGGCCATGCGCGAGATCATGGCCATCGCCGACCGCATCAACGGCGAGATCGCCGTGGCCGAGCCGTGGAGCCTGGCCAAGGACGAGACGAAGCGTGCCGAGCTCCACGCCGTCTGCTCGCGCGCGCTCGCCGGCTTCCATGCGCTCTCCGTGCTGCTCGCGCCGGTGCTGCCGGCGCTGACCGGCCGCGCGGCCCGCGAGCTCTTCGGCATGGACCGGGACTTCGAGTGGCGCGACCTCGGCGTCGTACCCGGGCGCATCAACGCCTACAGCCACCTGATGCAGCGCATCGACCCGAAGCAGATCGACCGGCTGATCGCCGCCAACCGCGAGAGCCTCGCGCCCGAGCCGCCCTCGCCGCAGCGGCATGCCGAGCACCAGGCCGACGTCGCCGCGGCTGCCGCCACGAAACTCAGCCACGGTAACACGCCAGCGATCTCCATCGACGAGTTCGCCAGGGTCGATCTGCGCATCGCCCGGATCGCCGAAGCCGCGCACGTCGAGGGCGCCGACAAGCTGATCCGCCTCACGCTCGACCTCGGCCCCCTGGGCACGCGCCAGGTCTTCGCCGGCATCAAGTCGGCCTACGACCCGGCCGCGCTGGTCGGCCGGCTCACGGTGATGGTCGCCAACCTCGCGCCGCGCAAGATGAAGTTCGGCATGAGCGAGGGCATGGTGCTCGCCGCCTCCGACGAGGCGGGGCAGGTCCCCGGCCTCTTCCTGCTCTCGCCCGACACCGGCGCGGTGCCGGGCATGCGCGTCAAGTAATGGAGAAGCGCCACCTCGTCGTCACCGGTCGCGTTCAGGGCGTCTGGTTCCGCGGCAGCATGGTCCGCGAGGCGCAGGCGCTCGGCGTCACCGGCTGGGTGAGGAACCGCCGCGACGGCAGCGTCGAGGCGATGATCTCGGGCGAGGCCGAGGCAGTGGCGGCGATGATCGCCTGGGCGCGCCGCGGTCCGCCCTCGGCAGAAGTCGCCCATGTCGCCGTCGAGCTCGGCGAAGGCGAGTTCGAAGGTTTCGAGCAACGGCCAACGGTCTGACGACGGGCTGACCATGCGCACGGCCCTGGTCTGGTTCCGCCGCGACCTGCGCAGCTTCGACCACGCGGCGCTCTACCACGCGCTCAGGGAGGCCGAGCGCGTCTTCTGCGCCTTCGTCTTCGACAGCGACATCCTCGATCCGCTGCCCTCGCGCCGCGACCGGCGCGTCGAGTTCATCCACGCGAGCCTCGTCGAGCTCGACGCGGCGCTCGCAACGATGGCCCGCCGCGCCGGCGGCGGAAACTCAGGCGTGGTGATCCGCCACGGCCGCGCCGTCGAATGCATTCCGCAGCTCGCGCGCGAGCTCGGCGCGGAGAAGGTGTTCGCCAACCGCGACTACGAGCCGGCGGCGATCGCGCGCGACGCCGAGGTCGCGCGGCGGCTGCGGGCGGAGGGCATCGGCTTCGCCGACTTCAAGGACCAGGTGATCTTCGACCGCGACGAGGTGCTGACCAAAGCGGGCACGCCCTACGGCGTGTTCACGCCCTACCGCAACGCCTGGCTCGCGAAGCTCGACGGCTTCCAGCTCACGTCCTACCCGGTGGAGAAGTACGCCGCGCGGCTCGCGCCCAAGCCGGAAGGCGAGCGCATCCCCTCGCTCGCCGAGATCGGCTTCGAGCCGACCGACCTCGCGCAGCTCAAACTGCCGACGGGCATGAGCGGGGCGGAGCGGCTCTTCGAGGACTTCGCGCGGCGCATCGACGATTACAAGCGGGCGCGGGACTTCCCGGGCGTCAAGGGCGTCTCCTACCTGTCCGTGCATCTGCGCTTCGGCACGGTGTCGATCCGCCAGCTCGCGGCCTACGCCGTCCGCCACGGCGGCGAGGGCGCCAACACCTGGCTTTCCGAGCTCGTCTGGCGCGACTTCTACCAGATGATCCTCTTCCATCATCCCCATGTCGTCGACCATGCGTACCGGCCCGAATTCGACCGCATCGAATGGGACGACGATCCCGAGCGCTTCCGCGCCTGGTGCGAGGCACGCACCGGCTATCCGCTCGTCGACGCGGCGATGCGCCAGCTCGAGCGCACCGGCTACATGCACAACCGGCTACGCATGGTCACGGCCTCGTTCCTGACCAAGGATCTCGGCATCGACTGGCGGCTCGGCGAGCGTCATTTCGCTGCCCGGCTCAACGACTACGATCTCGCCGCCAACAACGGCGGCTGGCAGTGGGCCTCCTCGACCGGCTGCGATGCCCAGCCCTGGTTCCGCATCTTCAACCCGGTGACCCAGTCGGAAAAGTTCGACCCCGAGGGCCGCTTCATCCGCCGCTACCTGCCCGAGCTCGCGCGCGTGCCCGACAAATTCATCCACGCGCCCTGGAAAATGGACGCGGCGACGCAGAAGGCCGCGGGCGCGGTGATCGGCGTCGTCTACCCGCCGCCCATCGTCGACCATGCCGCCGCGCGGGCGCGCGCGCTCGAACGCTACGGCGCCGTCTCGAAGCGATAGCTGCTGGCGGCGGTTACAAAGGGCAACACTTTCCCCGCCGTGCGCGGTCGGCAAGCGCACGCCGTCCAACGTTGTTCGCTCCGTGAGTGACTTCCGCCCGAGGAGCCGGACATGACCAAGAAGACCCTGATCGCGGCCCTGATCGCCGCCGCCACCCTCGCCCCGGCCGCGCATGCCCACGGCGGGCGCGGCTGGGACGATGATCGCCACTGGCAACACGAACGCCACCACCGCCACGAATGGCGGCATCATCATCACGACCATTGGCGGCATCGCGCGCCGCCGCCCCCGGTCTGGGGCTATGCGCCGGCCTGGCGGCCCGCGCCGCCGGTGGCCTACGACTACCGGCCCGTGATCAGCGTGCCGGTTCCCCTGCCGCCGACGCCCTGGGAGGTGCAGCGCGCGGTCCGCGATTCGCTCTTCGGCCGGTGGTGAGCACGCGGACGCTCAGGGGAGCCGGGCCGCCAGGCCGGCCAGATAGCCCGGCACCTCGGGCGATCCCTCCGCTGGCGCCCAGGGTGCCTTTTCGGCGTCGGTGAGCGGGCGGTACGGGCCGGCCTTGGCCTCGAGGAACACCGTGCCCGGTTCCAGCGCGAAGACGGTGTGCCAGGTGCCGTGCGCGATGTCGACACCCATCGGCGCATTACCGCCACTGAGTTTGACGGCCGCGACGATCGCCCCGGCATCGTCGAAGGTCACGAGCCCGAGGCCGCCGCGCAGCACGACCATGGTCTCGTCCTTGGCCGGATCGAGGTGCCGGTGCGGCATGACGTAGGAGCCGGGCTCGATGGCGTTGAGCAGCCGGTGGCCGGGCTGCTCGTCGCTCGTGTGGAAATTGAGGTTCTTGCGCAGGCGCGGGCTTTGCCGCGCTTCGGCGCAGAGTTGGTCGAGCAGCGCCTCGTCGATCAGCCGGATCGTCATCGAAAACAGGCCCTAATAGATCACCTTGACGTTGTCGGGCGACAGCCAGTCGCGCAGGGAATCGAGCAGCGCATCGTCGAGGCTCACGCGCCATTCGTCCGGCAACGGCAGTTCGGCCTCGGCCTCGCCGTTGCGATAGGCGATGCGTACCGGGCAGCCGCCCGCGCTGCCCCGGCGATACGGATTCAGGATCGTCTGCAGCCGGCGCGCGTCGCCCGGCCGGGTGCCGCCGTTCATCGACAGCCTGAGCATGCGCGCGAAGCGGCCGCGCGCCTCACCGAGCGTCATCAGCCGCTCGACGGCGACCTTGACCCCGCCCGTGTATTCGTCGCGACTCACCTTGCCTTCGACGAAGAGCAATTCATCCTCGCGGATCTTGGTCCGCTCGGCTTCCCAGACCTCGTTGAAGACGGCCACCTCGGTCTGCGCCGTGGCGTCGTCGAGGGTGACGAAGGCCATCTTGCCGCGTCGGCCGATCTGCGTGCGCACGCCGGTGACGATGCCGGCGAGCAGGACCGGGTCGCGCTGCGGCTCGAGCTGCGCCAGTCGCCGCCGGACGAAGCCGGCGACCTCGCCCGCGTATTCGTTGAACGGATGGCCGGAAAGGAAGAAGCCGAGCGCCAGCTTTTCGTTCATCAGCCGCTCGCGCTCGCCCCAGCGTGGCACCTCGACGTAGGGCGGCTGCTGCGCGCCGCCTTCGTCGATACCACCGAACAGGCCGCCCTGCAGCGCGTTCCGCTCGGCCTGCTCGGCCGCTTCGAGGGCCACGCCGACGGAGGAGAGCAGCTTGTGGCGATGATCGTCGAGGGCATCGAAGGCGCCGGCGCGGATCAGTGCCTCGACCGTGCGCCGATTGACCACGCGCTTGTCCACCCGCCGGCAGAAGTCGAAGAGGTCGCGAAACGGGCCGCCCTCCGCGCGCGCCTTGAGGATCACCGAGAGCGCCGCCTCGCCGGTGCCCTTGATCGCGCCGAGCCCGTAACGGATGGTTCGGCCATCGACCGGGCGAAAGCGGATGCCACTTTCGTTGATGTCTGGCGGCAGGAAGGCGAGCCCGTTGGCGACGGCGTCCTGGTAGAAGAAGTGCACCTTGTCGGTATTGGCCATTTCCGAGGACAGCGTCGCGGCCATGAACGCCGCCGGATGGTGGCGCTTGAGCCAGGCCGTCTGGTAGGCGACCAGCGAGTAGGCGGCGGCGTGCGACTTGTTGAAGCCGTAGCCGGCGAACTTCTCCATGGTGTCGAAGATCTCGTTCGCCTGGTCGGCACCGATGCCGTTCTTCGCCGAGCCGGCGACGAAGATCTCGCGCTGCTTGGCCATCTCCTCGGGCTTCTTCTTGCCCATCGCACGGCGCAGCAGGTCGGCGCCGCCGAGCGAGTAGCCGGCAATCACCTGTGCCGCCTGCATCACCTGCTCCTGGTAGATCATGATGCCGTAGCTGTTGGCGAGCACCTTTTCCAGGCTCGGGTGCGGATAGGTGATGCGCTCGCGACCATGCTTGCGGGCGATGAAGCTCGGAATGTTGTCCATCGGCCCGGGTCGGTAGAGGGCGTTGAGCGCGATCAGGTCCTCGAGGCGGTCGGGCTTCGCCTGCACCAGGGTGTCCTTCATGCCGCTCGATTCGAACTGGAACACCGCCGTGGTGTTGGCGTTCTTGAACACGTGGTCGTAGGTTTCGCGGTCGTCGAGCGGCAGCCGGTCGAGGTCGACTTCGGCCCCCTCCACCTCGCGCGCGAGCCTCACCGCCTCGGCAAGGATGGTCAGCGTGCGCAGGCCGAGGAAGTCGAACTTGACGAGGCCCGCCTTCTCGACATCGTCCTTGTCGAACTGGCTCACGGTGGTGACACCGCCGTCGGCCGAGTAGAGCGGGCAGAAGTCGGTGAGCCGGCCCGGCGCGATCAGCACGCCGCCCGCGTGCATGCCGACGTTGCGGGTCAGTCCTTCGAGCTTGAGGGCGAGGTCCCAGAGCGTGCGCAGCCCCTCTTCCTCGTCGAGACGCTGACGGATCGCCGGCTCCACCTCCATGGCCTTCTCGAGCGTGATGCCGAGCTCGTTGGGAATCAGCTTGGCGAACTGGTCGACGAAGTTGAAGCCGAGATCGAGCACCCGGCCGACGTCGCGGATCACCGCCTTGGCGGCCATCGTGCCGAAGGTGGCGATCTGCGACACCGCGTGGCTGCCGTACTTCTTCTTCACGTAGTCGATGACGCGGTCGCGGCCTTCCTGGCAGAAATCGATGTCGAAGTCCGGCATCGAGACGCGCTCGGGATTGAGAAAGCGCTCGAACAGCAGGTCATAGCGGATCGGGTCGAGATCGGTGATGAGCAGGCTGTAGGCGACCAGCGAACCGGCGCCGGAGCCGCGCCCCGGGCCGACCGGCACGCCGTTCGCCTTCGCCCACTGGATGAAGTCGGCGACGATCAGGAAGTAGCCCGAGAAGCCCATCTGCTGGATGGTGCGGATCTCGAACTCGAGTCGCTCGGCGTATTGCGGCGCCTGAGTTTCGCGCTCGGCCGGATCCGGGTAGAGCTGGCGCAGGCGCTTCTCGAGGCCGGCACGCGACTGCGAGGCGAGATAATCGTCGAGCGAGACGCCGTCCGGCGTCGGGAAGTCCGGCAGCCGGCTCCTGCCGAGCTCGACGGTCAGATTGCAGCGGCGGGCGATCTCGACGCTGTTCTCAAGTGCCTCGGGCAGGTCGGCAAACAGCTCGGCCATCTCGGCCTGGCTCTTGAAGTACTGCTCGCCGGTGAACGCCCGCGGCCGGCGCGGATCGGCGAGCACATAGCCCTCGGCGATGCAGACGCGCGCCTCGTGCGCCTCGAAATCCTCGCGGTCGAGGAACTGCACGGGATGGGTCGCCACCACGGGCAGATCCAGTTCGCTTGCGACGGCGAGCGTGCGCGCGATCAGCGCCTCCTGCTGCGGCTGGCTGCGGTTGCCATGCGGACGCTGGACTTCGAGGTAAAAGCTGTCCGGAAACAGCCGCGCCCACTCACGCGCCCGCTCGACGGCCTTCTCGGGCTTTCCTGCGACGAGCCACTGGCCGACGTCGCCGGAGTGCGCGCCGGAGAGCGCGATGAGCCCCGCATTGTCGCCATTGGCGATCGCGGCGCGGCTGATTTCGGCCCGGCCGTGGCGGCGCGGCGCGAGGTAGGCCGAGGTGATCAGCTCGCACAGGCGCAGGTAGCCGGAACGGTTCTTCGCCAGCAGCAGCAGGCGGACGCCGGCGTCACGCACGGGATCGTGGGCTGTCTCGTCGGCGATCCAGACGTCCGCGCCGATGATCGGCTTGATCCCGGCCGCCCTCGCGGCCGAGTAGAACTTGACCATGCCGAACAGGTTGGCCAGGTCCGTCAGCGCCAGCGCCGGCATGCCGTCCGCCCGCGCGCGCGCGACGGCGGCGTCGATGCGCGTCAGGCCGTCGGTGATCGAATACTCGCTATGGAGCCGCAGATGGACGAAGCGCGGCGAAGCCGGGGAGGACATGGCGCGATTCTAAGGAAACGCTGAACAAGTTGCTGCGCGGGCGCATCGCTGCGTTGCGCGGTGCCCGGATGGTCGCCTACCGACTCGATATGCCTCGCATCCTGCGCTCCGGGCGCCTTGTGCTGCCTCCCGCTCACGGCCTTCTTCGGCCTTTCCCTACCGCCCGCCGCGGGGGCGTCCTACACGCCGACCCACTCCGCGATCGGCCCCCACTGCTCCCAGTCCTGCATGGCGCGCGAGGGCGGTAGATCGAAGATGGTCATGCCGTGGGCCGCCGCCTGTACGTAGTTCTGCGTGTCGCGCAGATACGCCAGCACGGGCAGGCCGACATCGTCGAGGAAGCGTTCCAGCTCGTGCGCCGCGCGCGTGCGGGCATCGACGCGCATGCCGACCACGCCCAGGAAGTTCTGGTGGCCGCGTACCCTCTTCTCGGCGAGCAGGACATTGAGGAAGTCGCGCGTGGCGAGGATGTCGAAGATCGAGGGCTGCAGAGGCACGATGACCTGGTCGACGACCCTGAGCACGTTCGTCAGCCGCTTGTCGTAGAGGCCGGCGGGCGTGTCGAGAACGGCGTGGCTCGTCCCCGCGGGCGGCCGCGCGGGCTGTTCGGGCGTCAGCTCCCACGTCGAGATCTTCGGCAGCGAATCGGGCCGCAGCCGCAGCCACTCGCGCGACGACTGCTGGCGATCGATGTCACCAAGCATGACCGGGTACCCCTGCCAGGCCAGCATGCCGGCGAGATTGGTGGCGAGCGTGCTCTTGCCGCTGCCGCCCTTCGGGTTGGCGATGAGGATCGACTTCATGACCGCAGCGCCCTTTCAGACAGCGAATTACCGGCTTCCAGAATTGTTGTTTTCATTCCTCGCTCCCTTGACGACTTCGAACTTGCTGGCAACGGATCCACGCTGCGGCAAAACTTGGCCGCCATCCACTATCACTCAGACTTTTCGCCAAACATCGCCGGCGACGTCGCGAGCCGTTGCAAACTAGCGCGAATGATAAGCGCATTGCACGTCCATCGTGTTCGACAAGGGAGGCACCATGAAACTGTTGGGCATCATCACCGCATCGCTCGCCCTGGCGGCGGCCTCGGCCGCCGCCGCACAACCGGCGGCCGACCCGCCGGCGGGACAGCACGTCCTCGAAGGCAAGGCGGCCTGGTACGGCAAGAAGTTCGCCGGCAGACGCACCGCCTCCGGTCAGCGATTCGATCCGGCGGCGCTGACGGCGGCCCATCCGACCTTGCCCTTCGGGACGAAGGTGAAAATCACCCACCAGAAGAACAAGCGCAGCGCGGTCGTCATCATCAATGACCGTGGGCCGACGACGCCCGGACGCATCGTCGATGTCAGTCTCGCCGCCGCGCGCAAGCTCGGCTTCGTGCGTGCGGGACTTGCAGAGGTGAGCATCGAGGTGATCGGCCGCACGCCGATGCGCAAGAAATCGCGTCTCGGCTGAGCAAAGGGGCAGACTCCCGGCGGACGGCGGCATAGGTACAGGGCTCCGGCCGTCCGCGAAGGCGACGCCGATGCCGGTGCGCCGCCAGTAGCCCGGTCAGCGGGCGTCGTCAGGCCCGAATACCCGCGGCATGGACATCGCGGCCGAGCAGCTTGTTCACATACCGCTTCGCCACCGCCTGCACCCGCCCGTAGCCCCACCAGCCGGTGAGACCAAGGCCGATGCCGATCAGGATCCGCAGTACGTCGATCGGCCAGTCCGCGGTGAAGGTATTCACTGGCGCCCTCGGGTGCAGCATGTAGATGAACAGCGAGGCGGCGCCGAGCTTTTCCAGCACGGGAATCAGCGGGCCGGGTACGCGGATACGCGGTGCCCAGATGACCAGAAGGATCCCGGTGGCGAGGATGATCGAGCGCGGATAGTCGCCCGGAAAACAGAGGGGTGGCAACAGGAGTGCGAGCACGGACAGAAGGATCTTCTGTGCCCTGTCCCGCAAAGCGCCGAGTGACAGCCCCAGGGCGAATACCCAGAAATCCCAGGTGATCTCGCTGCCGCTGTTGATCATCAGCTCGGGATAGAAGAGCGGTTCGAAGAAGCGCGCGCCCACCCCGACCAGCACGAGGAAGAGTCCCAGGCGGAATGGGCTTAGCACGGCCAGCCGCCTGACCGGGCCAAGCCACAGGAGCAGACAGAGAATCAACAGCGACTGCGCGACGACCTGGATGAACCAGGTGCCGAAAGGAAGGTCGGGAGGGTCATCGCCGACCAGGTTTCCGTACAGCAGGATCTGGTGGATGTCGATCCCGCCTTTGAGGATTTCGTAGCCGACGAGAACGAGCCAGTAGGGCACGAGGACATTGGCCGCGAAGCTCCAGAGGACATCGGCCACCCGGCCATCGATCAACTGGGGCAACTGGAAGCGCGCGAAGTTCATGCCCGCGACCGCCAGAAGCAAGACTGCGCCACCGGCGAGGACATCCACGCCCGCATGATGCATCACCACGAGAATGGGCGCGATGGCGCGGATGAGCACGGCCGACTCGACGGCTCGCCGCTTCCGTGAGCCTGCCTGCGCTTCGCTGGCCGTCTTTGAGGCGAGCACTTCGAGATCCCGGACCGTCAGTCTTTCCCATTGCGCAGGCAGATTCGGAATCAGGGCTTCCAGGCCTACGGCGACGGTGACATAGCCCAGAGAATCGCCACCGAGCGATACGAACGAGTCTTCCGGACCGATCGCCTTGCCGGGAAACGCCTCGCTGAAAATCCGCTCGATCCCGGACGCGCCGGCTACCGGCTCCCTGGACCGTTCGCGAGCCTTCTCAGCGTATGTCTTCAGTAGTTCCTGGCCGGCCCTGCGATAGTCGGCCTTGCCGGAAGGCAGGAGCGGAAACTCGGCCACCCGCAGGAGGACGATCACGGCTGGCGGCAGGCCCGAGATGCGGGAAATCCGGTCGATGAGTTCCTGGTCGGTACCTTCGCTCGCGGTCGTCATGACGCCGAGGAACTCGTCGTTGCCGGCACAGAGCGCACGGACCGATTCGGCCTCGAGCCGCCGTTCGATCTCGTCGAGCGAGATCCGCAGGCCATAGATCTTGAGGAAGCGCTTCTCCCGGCCGACGATCTTGAACAGGCCTTCGGCCGTGCGCATGGCCAGGTCGCCGGTGCGCAGCACCGGCGGCCCCGGCGGCAGGGCAAGATCGGCGAGATGCGTCGCGTAGCCCATCATGACGTTCGGGCCGGAATACTGGAGCTCGCCGATCCCGCCGACGCCGGTCACAGGCGCCCCGTCGGCGCCGACCAGCTCGATCGTGCCGCCCGGAATCGGCCGGCCGATGCAGTCGGGATGTAATTCCGCGAGCTCCGGCGGCAGATAGGCGATGCGCGGCGACGCCTCGGTCTGGCCGTACATGATGAAGAAGCGGACGCCGCGTTCCCCGGCCCACCTGGCGAACTTGCGCGCCAAAGGTTCTGGCAGCCGGCCGCCGGCCTGGGTCATGGTCCGCAGGTCCGGCAGATCGAGATACTCGAATCCCGATGCCTCGAGCAGCTTGTAGGTGTGCGGCACGCCGGGAAAACCGGTGCCGCGGTGGCGGCGGAAGAAATCCCAGAGCGCGGGCTCGGTGACGGAGCGTTCGCTCGCCAGCACGCAGGCGCCGGCGACGAGATGGCTGTTTACGATCGACAGGCCGTACGAATAGTTGATCGGCAGGTTGAGCAGGAAGCGGTCGTCGTCCCGTATGCCGAGGTACTCGACGATGGACAGCGCATTGCTCAGCAGATTCCGGTACGACAGGCGCACGAACTTGCCTTCTCCCGTCGTCCCCGAGGTCGAGAGCATGCAGGCCAGTTCCGGATGCAGTGGCAGCCCCCTGGCGTGCCTTTCCTCGACGCGCCATCCGGCACCGGTCCGGCGGCAGATGAAATTCGGATCGTAGTGCTCGCAGACGTGGTCGATCAGGCCCGCTGGCTCGGGCGCGAGCAGAATGACCGCGTGACCCGCATTCAGCGCGGCGACATAGGTGGTGACGGTATCGACGTCGTTGCCGGCGACGATCAGGACGAGTTTCTTTCCGGAGCCGAACGTCCCGCCGAGACGGTGCGCTTCGCTCCGCAGATCTCCGTAACTCGCCGACCGGCCGTCGTCACCGATCACCGCCGGCGCGGCATCATCGCCGGCGGAAAGGAGACGGCGCCCGTCGGCTGGGACGTGGCGGGGATCGGACAGCAGGGAGAGTTCAGCTAGGACCGACATCGGCGGAACAGGATAAGGCGAATGGCCCGGTTTGGCCGGGTGTCGTCATTGCCACGGTAACGGAAGGCTGCCCGCTGCCTTTAGCGCTCCAGGTGATTGGCGTCGACCACCGCGAGCGCGGTCATGTTGACCAGCCGGCGGACCGTCGCCGTTGGGGTCAGGATATGCACGGGTTTCGCCGCGCCGAGCAGGATCGGCCCAACGGTGATGCCGTCGCCGCTGATCGCCTTGATCAGGTTGAAGGCGATGTTGGCGGCGTCGAGGTTGGGCATCACCAGCAGGTTGGCCGCGCCCTTGAGCTTGCAGTCAGGATAGAGCCGCTGGCGGATCGATTCGTCGAGCGCCGCATCGCCGTGCATCTCGCCATCGACCTCGAGCTCGGGCGCGCGTTCGACGATCAGCTCCCGCGTGCGGCTCATCTTCAGCGCCGAGTCGGAGCGCTGGCTGCCAAAGCTCGAATGCGAAAGCAGCGCCACCTTCGGCGTCAGGCCGAAGCGGCGCACCTCTTCGGCCGCCATCAGCGTGATCTCGGCGAGCATTTCGGCGCTGGGGTCCTGATTGACGTAGGTGTCGCAGATGAACAGCGTGTGTTGGGGCAGAAGCAGGAGGTTCATCGCCGCGAAGCAGTGTGCGCCGGGCTCCAGCCCGATTACGTCGCGGACCTGGTTCAGGTGCTTGACGTGCTTGCCGACGAGGCCGCAGAGCACCCCATCGACGTCGCCGCGCTTGAGCAGCATGCAGCCGATCAGCGTATTGTCTGATCGCAGGCGCTGCTTGGCGATCTCGGGCGTGATGCCCTGGCGGCCGCGCAAGCGGTGGTATTCCTGCCAGAGCTCCTTGTAGCGCGGATCGGAATCGGGATTGACGATGCCGAAGTCGCGCCCCGGCGAAAGCCGCAGGCCGGCGCGCTCGATGCGCGCGCGGATCACCTCGGGCCGGCCGATCACGACCGGCACGGCCAGCCCTTCGTCGATCACGGCCTGCACGGCGCGCAGCGTGCGTTCGTCCTCGCCCTCGCAATAGAGGATCCGCTTGGGGTTCTGCTTTGCGGCCGCGAACACCGGCTTCATGACGAAACCCGAGTGATAGACGAAACTGTTCAGCTTCTCGCGGTAGGCGTCGAAATCGGCGATCGGACGTGTCGCCACGCCCGACTCCTGTGCGGCCCGCGCCACGGCCGGGGCCACCTTGACGATCAGGCGCGGATCGAAGGGCCGCGGGATCAGGTAATCGGGTCCGAACCGCTGCGATTCTCCGCCATAGGCGCGATCGACGACGTCGGAACTCTCCTGTTGCGCCAGTTCCGCCAGCGCACGCACGGCCGCGAGCTTCATCTGCTCGGTGATGGTCGTCGCCCCGGCGTCGAGCGCGCCGCGAAAGATGAAGGGAAAGCAGAGCACGTTGTTGACCTGGTTCGGATAATCCGAACGGCCGGTGGCGAGGATGGCATCCGGCCGCACCCGCCTGGCCTCCTCGGGCAGGATCTCGGGCACGGGGTTGGCCAGCGCGAGGATCAGCGGCTCGGGAGCCATCTTCTCGACCATCTCCGGCTTGAGCACGCCGCCGGCCGAGAGGCCGAGAAAGATGTCCGCGCCCTCGATGACCTCGGCGAGCGTGCGCTTGTCGGTCTTCTTGGCGTAGCGCGCCTTGACCGGATCCATCAGTACCGTGCGCCCCTCGTAGACCAGGCCCTCGATGTCGGTGACCCAGATGTTTTCGATGCGCACGCCGAGGCTCACGAGCAGATCGAGACAGGCGAGCGCCGCCGCCCCTGCGCCCGATGTCACGAGCTTGACCTCGCCGATCTTCTTGCCGACGAGATGCAGCCCGTTGAGGATCGCGGCGCCGACGACGATGGCCGTGCCGTGCTGGTCGTCGTGGAAGACCGGGATCCTCATCCGCTCGCGCAGCTTCGCCTCGATGTAGAAGCACTCGGGCGCCTTGATGTCCTCGAGGTTGATGCCGCCGAAGGTCGGCTCCATCGCCGCGATGTGGTCGACCAGCCGGTCGGGATCGGGTTCGTCCAGCTCGATGTCGAAGACGTCGATGCCGGCGAACTTCTTGAACAGCACGCCCTTGCCTTCCATGACCGGCTTGGCCGCCAGCGGGCCGATGTTGCCCAGACCGAGCACCGCAGTGCCGTTGGTCACCACGGCGACCAGGTTGGCGCGCGAGGTCAGCCGCGAGGCGGCGCCGGCGTCGGCGACGATGGCGTCGCAGGCGGCAGCGACACCGGGGGAGTAGGCGAGCGCGAGATCGCGCTGGTTGGTGAGTCCCTTGGTCGGGACGACGGCGATCTTTCCTGGCGTGGGGAATTCGTGATACTCGATCGCCGCGGCGGCGAGATCCTTGCTGTGTTCCTGATCCATGTTTGACGAGTCCGACGTTGAGGCGGGCAGTTTACCGGCAATGCATTGATGCGGCCATCAGGCCCGTTGATCGTTGTCCACGTTGTGGGAGAATCCCGCCTTCGGGCGACATCGGAGAGCAAACCATGAAGCGCGTCGTGTTCAACCAGAAAGGCGGCGTCGGCAAGAGCACGATCGCCTGCAACCTCGCCGCCATCGCCGCCAGCCGCGGCATCCGCACCTTGCTCGTCGATCTCGACCCGCAGGCCAACTCGACGCGCTACCTGCTCGGCGGAGAAGCGGTCGGCAACACCGCCACGGAGTTCTTCGACCAGATGCTCAACTTCAGGCTCCGGCCGAAAGCGACCGAGGAATTCATCCACGCCACGCCGTTCGAGCATCTCGCCGTGCTGCCGGCCGATGCCGCACTCGAGGAGCTCCAGGCCAAGCTCGAATCACGCTACAAGATCTACAAGCTCCGCGAGGCACTCGACGCCCTCGAAGGCTACGGGCAGATCTGGATCGACACGCCGCCGGCGCTGCACTTCTACACGCGCTCGGCGCTGATCGCCGCCGACGCCTGCCTGATCCCCTTCGACTGCGACGAGTTCGCCCGACGCGCGCTCTACACGCTGCTCGAGAACGTCGCCGAGATCCGCGCCGATCACAATCCGGGACTGGTCGTCGAGGGCATCGTCGTCAACCAGTTCCAGCCTCGCGCGACGTTGCCGCAGAAGACGGTGGACGAGCTGCGCGCGGAGGGTCTGCCCGTGCTCGACAGCCATCTCTCCGCCTCGGTGAAGATCAGGGAATCGCACAGCCGGGCGAAGCCGATGATCCACCTCGACCGCGGCCACAAGCTCGCGCAGGAATTCATCGCCCTCTACGACGAGCTGGAGAAGGCCGCCCGCGCCCGCACCCGGGCGGCAGCGAAGCGACGCGCCTGATCAGCGCAGGAAACCGGTCACGAGGTCGTTGAACGCCGCAGCCTGCTCGATGTTGCACAGGTGAGAGGCCGAGGGGATCAGCTCGTAGCGCGCCCCCGGCACGCGATCGGCAATCGTCTTCCCCATCGCCGGCGGCGTGCCGGTGTCTTCGGCGGCCGCGATCACCAGGGTCGGACAGCGCAGGATGTTCAGCCGCTCCGTGGTGTCCATCGTTGCGATGGCCTGGCCGCTGCCGATGTAGCCGGCCGGCGGCGTCTCGCGGACGAGCGCGCCGATGCGCGCCATCGCCTCCGGATGGGCGGCGCGGTAGGGCGACGTGAACCAGCGCTCCAGCGTCGGCTGCACCAGCGGCGCCATGCCGTTTTCGCGCACGGCGGCGATGCGTTCCGCCCAGAGGGCGCGAGCCTCGGGCGGATAACCGCTGGTGGTGCTGACGAGCACCAGCTTGTCGACACGTTCCGGCGCCGAAAGTGCGAGGTGCTGGGCGAGCATGCCGCCCATCGAGATGCCGCAGAAGTGGGCGCGGCCGATGCCCAGTGCCTCCATGAGGCCAAGCACGTCGGCCGTGAGCATCCTGAAGTCGTAGGGGCCCTCGGGCGCGCTGCTGCCGCCGTGGCCGCGGGTGTCGAAGCGCAGGACGCGGAAGTGCGACGCCAGGGCCGGCAGGTTGTCGTCCCAGAGCGTGAGATCGGTGGCAAGGGAATGCGAAAGGATCAGCCACGGGCCTTCGCCGCGGACGTCGTAGCGGATGTCGATGCCATTGGCGTGCAAAGTTTCCATCAGATGGCCTCCAGTTTCGCGATCGCCAGCGCCAGCCACTTCATGCCGGCGGCGCCGAAATTGATCTGGGCGCGGGCGTCCTGACCCGCCCCCTCGAGATGGACGATGACCCCCTCGCCGAATTTCGCGTGGCGCACCGCCTGGCCGATGCGCCAGCGGTTGCCGTGTGCCGGACTGGCGGCGCGGGCCGGCGCCTCCTCGAAACTCAGCCGTGGTAACACGCCAGCCGATCCCCCCAGCCGCGGCGTCAGCCACTTGACGAGGCTTTCGGGAATCTCGCCGATGAAGCGCGAGGGCAGGTTGTAGCGCGTCTGGCCGTGCAGCATGCGCGTCTGCGCGTGCGAGAGGTAAAGCCGGCGGCGGGCCCGGGTGACGGCGACGTACATCAGCCGGCGCTCCTCTTCGAGGCCCTTGGGCTCGAGCAAGGAATTCTCGTGCGGGAACAGGCCCTCTTCGAGGCCGGAGAGGAAGACGACGTCGAACTCCAGTCCCTTGGCCGAATGCACGGTCATGAGCTGCAAGGCGTCCTCGCATTCGCCGGCCTGGTGCTCGCCGGCTTCCAGCGCCGCATGGGCGAGGAAGGCGATCAGGTCGGCGGACAGTTCGCCCTCGGTGTCCGCCGTGCCTTCCTCGGCGATGAAATTCGCCGCAGCATTGACCAGCTCGTCGAGGTTGGCGAGCCGGTCCTGCCCTTCCTTCTCGGAGCGGTAATGTGCGCGCAGGCCCGAGTGCTCGACGACATGATCGACCAGCTCCGGCAGCGGCAGCAGAGCCGCTTCCCGCATCCGCGCGATCAACGCCGTGAAGGCCAAGGCCTTGCCGCCGGACCGTAATGCCGCCGCGAAGAGGCTGCTGCCTGCGGCCCGCGCCGCGTCCTGCAACTGCTCGATCGTCCGCGCGCCGATGCCGCGCGCGGGAAAATTGACGACGCGGAGGAACGAGGTGTCGTCGTCGGGGTTGGCGATCAGGCGCAGATAGGCGAGCGCATGCTTGATCTCCTGCCGCTCGAAAAAGCGCAGCCCGCCATAGACCCGGTACGGCAGGCCGGCAGAGAACAGCGCATGCTCGAGCGCGCGGCTCTGGGCGTTGCTGCGGTAGAGCAGCGCGATCTGGCTGCGGGCGTAGCCGTCGGCGACGAGCGCGCGGACCTCCTCGACGATCCAGCGCGCCTCGTCCAGATCCGAATAGGCCTCGAAGATGCGGATCGGCTCGCCGGCGCCGGCTTCGGTCCACAGGTTCTTGCCCAGCCGGTGCTCGTTGTGTTTGATGATCGCGTTGGCGGCATCGAGGATGTTGCCGTGCGAGCGGTAGTTCTGCTCGAGGCGGATGATGTGTCTCACCTGGAATTCGCGCTCGAAGTCGCGCATGTTGCCGACCTCCGCGCCGCGGAAGGCATAGATGCTCTGATCGTCGTCGCCGACGCAGAACAGACACCCGCCCTCCCCCCGCCCCTCCCTCGCGGGAGGGGAGCCTGCGTGCTCGCTGCGCTCGCCCGTCACGGGGGTCTCCGCGGCTGCCCCGAAGCGGATTGCGG
>CAZGYD010000029.1:0-57765 GCA_964530115.1 uncultured Rhodocyclaceae bacterium
GATCGCGCCGGCCGCCGCGGCTTCGAAGGATGAAACGCCGGTGTCGAGTCGGCCGAAGCGCGCCCGCGCTGGGTTATCCTTCGCATTTTCGATTCGCAGGAACCGCCATGGCCGGCAAGACGCTCTACGACAAACTCTGGGATTCGCACGTCGTCCGCGAGGAAGCGGACGGCACCTGCCTGCTCTACATCGACCGCCACCTGGTCCACGAGGTGACCAGTCCGCAGGCTTTCGAGGGACTGCGGCTCGCCGGCCGCAAACCCTGGCGCGCCGATACCATCGTCGCCAACCCGGACCACAACACGCCGACCGACCACTGGGAGGAGGGTATCAAGGACCCGATCTCGCGGCTCCAGGTCGAGACGCTCGACGCCAACATCCGCGATTTCGGCGCGCTGGTCTATTTCCCGTTCAGGCATGCCAACCAGGGCATCATCCATGTCATCGGCCCGGAGAACGGCACCACGCTGCCGGGCATGACCATCGTCTGCGGCGATTCGCATACGTCGACACACGGCGCCTTCGGCGCGCTCGCGCACGGCATCGGCACCTCCGAGGTCGAGCACGTGCTCGCCACCCAGACGCTGGTGGCGAAAAAGTCGAAGCGCATGCTGGTCAAGGTCGAGGGCAAGCTCGGCAACGGCATCACCGCCAAGGATGTGGCGCTGGCCATCATCGGCAAAATCGGCACGGCCGGCGGCACCGGCTACGCGATCGAGTTCGGCGGCTCGACGATCCGAGACCTCTCGATGGAAGGCCGCATGACCCTTTGCAACATGGCCATCGAGGCCGGCGCGCGCGCGGGCCTCGTTGCCCCCGACGGGAAGACCTTCGAATACCTGAAGGGCCGCCCCTTCGCGCCGAAGGGCGAGCTCTGGGACCGCGCGGTCGCGTTCTGGAAGACGCTCGCCTCGGACGACGACGCCCGCTTCGATGCCGTCGTCGAGCTCGACGCCGCCGGAATCGAACCGCAGGTGACCTGGGGCACTTCGCCCGAGCAGGTGGCGTCCGTCAATGGCCGCGTGCCCGATCCCGCCAGCGAGCCGGATCCCGTGAAGCGCAGCAGTATCGAACGCGCGCTGCAATACATGGGGCTTTCGGCCGGCACGCCGATTCGTGAGATCCGGATCGACAAGGTCTTCATCGGCAGCTGCACGAACTCGCGCATCGAGGACCTGCGCGCGGCGGCCGCCGTCGTGCGCGGCAGGAAGAAGGCCGCCAACGTCAAACAGGTGCTGGTGGTGCCGGGCTCGGGCCAGGTCAAGCGCCAGGCCGAGGCCGAGGGGCTCGACAAGGTGTTCGTCGAGGCCGGCTTCGAATGGCGCGAGCCCGGCTGCTCGATGTGCCTGGCCATGAACGCCGACCGCCTCGAACCCGGCGAGCGCTGCGCCTCGACCTCGAACCGCAACTTCGAGGGCCGCCAGGGCGCCGGCGGGCGCACGCACCTCGTCAGCCCGCAGATGGCCGCCGCGGCCGCGATCGCCGGCCACTTCGTCGATATCCGCAAGGACTTCTGAGGATCACGCCATGCAACCCTTCACCTATCTCGACGGTCTGGTCTGCCCACTCGACCGTGCCAACGTCGATACCGACGCGATCATCCCCAAGCAGTTCCTCAAGTCGATCAAGCGCTCGGGCTTCGGTCCCTACCTGTTCGACGAATGGCGCTACGAGGACGTCGGCGAACCGGGCATGGATTGCAGCAAGCGGCCGCTGAAGAAGGATTTCGTCCTCAACCAGCCGCGCTACCAGGGCGCGCAGATCCTGCTCGCACGCGACAACTTCGGCTGCGGCTCCTCGCGCGAGCACGCGCCGTGGGCCATCGCCGACTACGGCTTTCGCGCCATCATCGCCCCGTCGTTCGCCGACATCTTCTTCTCGAACTGTTACAAGAACGGCATCCTGCCGATCGTCGCCGCGCACGAGATCGTCGATCAACTCTTCCGCGAGTGCTACGCGCAGGAGGGCTACCGGCTGCGCATCGACCTGGAGACCCAGACCGTGCGCAACCCCGCCGGTGAATGGTTCACCTTCGAAATCACGCCGCACCGCAAGCACTGCCTCTTGAACGGTCTCGACGAGATCGGCCTGACGCTCCAGCACGCCGACGAAATTCGCACCTTCGAGGAAAGGCACAAGGCCGCGCAGCCCTGGCTGTTCGCCTGAGATCGCCAGGCTGCGTCCGATCCCTCGCTGCGTTCGGAACCGCCACGCCACGGGCAACGGCCGCGGCGAAATTGTGGGGCTTCGCCCCATCCCTCGCTGCGCTCGGGACCGCCACTCCGTGGCGTCCTGCGCCCTTTGGGCTGGTCGTGGCGTCCTGCGCCCTTCGGGCTGCTCAGCCGTCGTAACCCGCCAGCATCAGCGCCGCTGCCGCCAGGGATAGGGCTCGACCAGCGCATCGGCGATGCGGTAGCCGGCCCCGCCTTCGGCGGTCGCGGCGGGAACGGTTCGCAGCGTGCCGGTGACCCAGACGGGGAAGATTGCCTGCTCGGCCGGATAGCGCTGTTTCGGCCGCACGAGGATGACCTGGTTCGCAGGCGGCGGCGGCGTATGGATGCAGGCGCCGTAATAGGGAACGAGCAGGAACTCGGCGACGCCCCTCTCGTCGCGCTCGAGGACGACGACGAAACCGGCGATGCGCACGCGCCGGCCGTCGAGGGCCTTGACCACGGGCGCGCGGTCGAGGTCCTGGCGCAGCTTGTCGAGCAACGCGTTGGCCTTGGGGTCGTTGTCCGAGAGCGACGCGAGATCGATGCCTTCGAGCGCTTTCTTCGGCTCCCAACCTGCCGGCATCAAGGCCTGCCACTCGATCGGCTCGGCCCCGGCGGCCGCCGGGGCCGCCGCGGGCGCGAGCGTCTCGCCGATGCGGAAGCCGCCCTGGGCGAAGGCGGCCGCAGAAAGAAAAACGGCGAGGCCGAGGCCCCGCCGCACGCGCGCGATCCGCCTATCGCGGCAGCTCTTCGAAGATGTTGGTCCAGACATTGAGCACCTGGGTGCCGCCCGCGGCGTCGCCGGTCTTGATCTCCTTGACGTAGGCCAGCGTCTGCATGTCGATCTTGTGCAGGTTGCCGTCGCCGGCGTTGGAGAGATAGCCGTAGCGGCCGTCCCGGGTGAAGGCGATGTGGCCCATGCGCCCCTTGCCGATGTTGAGGTCCTTGACCACCTTGAAGTCTTGCTTGACGTCGATGATCGAGACCCAGTTGTTGCCGTAGTTGGTCACCACGGCATAGCGGCCGTCCGGGCTGTTGTAGGTGTGGCCGATGCCGGTGGAGACCGTGTCGGTGCGCTTGACGAACTTTTTGGTCGCCGCGTCGAAGACCGCCACTTCCGTGCCCGTGAGGGCGCTGCCGGGACCGCGGTTGAGCATGAAGAAGTACTTGCCGTCCTGCGTGAAGTTGCCGTGGTGGCCCTCGATGACGCCCTGGTTGATCACCGGCATCTTCACCCAGGCGACCTGCTCGAAGTTGCCGATCCTGTACACGAAGGCGCCCGGGTAGTTGCTGTCGCGGTCCTTGCCCTCGACGACGAGCCAGACTTCCTTGCCATCGGGACTCGGCGCCACGTAGTGCGGCTTCGAGGGCGTCTTGATCTTCTTCACCGACCAGTCGGTGGTGTCGATGATCACGAAGTGGTCGTCGACGCGATCGACCGTGAACGCATAGCGCGAATCGTAGCTCCAGGCGTTGTGCATCGAGGTCGCGCCCTTGGCCTCGCCCTTGACGTTGAGATCGACGTTCTTGACCACCGTATCGGTGGCGGTATCGATGAAGGCGACGCGCAGCTTGCCGCCATCCAGTCCCCAGTGATTGACCATCACCCACTTGCCGTTCGGGCTGACCACGGGGTGCTTGGGCCGGTTGCCGGTCTTGACCTTGCCGGTGACGGCACGCTTTTCGAGGTCGATGACGGTGACCGTGGTGCCGCCCTCGCCTTCCGCGCCGACATAGACCTTGCGGCCGTCGGGCGTCGTCGCGCCCAGCGCCGCGTTCTGCTTCTCGGTCTCGAGCGCGGCGACGACAGTGTCCGTCGCCGGATCGACGAGATAGGCCATGCCCTTGCCGCCGTGCAGATGGACGATCAGGCCGGGCCACTTGACGTCGGCGCTCTTCGGCGCCGTCGCGGTCGTCGCGCAACCGCCGAGGGTGAAGGCCGCGGCCAGGGCCGCCGCGAGCGCGATCCTGCTCTTCGTATGCATGTCTTCCTCCGTTTTGTTTGTAAAAATTCTTGTGTGTCGCGGCTTGCACCGCTATTGCATTCTGGCACGAATCCGCCGGCGGCAACAGACGGCAACCGTTTGCCGGCCGTCGGCATGCGCCGACGCGTTGACGACACCCCGGCCGGGGTCTAGATTGAAATCGCGTTCGATTCGACGCGTCTCGCTGGAGAACCTAGCGCTGAAGCAAAGCGAACGTGAAGAAATGCAGCATCTCCTTTGGTGGAGCCGTCGAGGCTCCCGCCCACGTCAGGGCAGCGCCGATTTGCACCGCTTGCGGGCGCGAAAGAAATACGGCTAATGCGGCGAAACCCGTTCCGGATTCATCGCCGGAACGGGTTTCCTGTCTTACCGCGGCCCTCGGGCGAGCTTCGGTGGTATGCCGCGGTCCCGTACATCTTCTCGCCGCCCAATCCCGGCCCCGCGATGGCCAATGAGACGAAATCGGTCTCCTGCCGGGCGAAGCCGCGCCAAGTTCCTTCAAGGACTTTCGGCCCGCCAAGCGGCCAGGGCCGCGAGGCCATCCTCCAGCGTCAGGAATGAGCGCACGCCTTCGATGGCGTCGATCCGCGCGAGCCCAGCACCACCCGCCCACAAAGCGACCGCTTCGGGCAACGCCGCGCGCAGTTGTTCCAACAGGGGCGCGATCTGCCGCGTCGGGAAAGCCGCCGAGAAGGAAAGAGCGACCACGTCGGCCTGGTGGGCAGATGCGGCGCGGACGATTTCCACGAGCGGTGTCTGGGTGCCGAGCGGAATGCAGTCACACCCCTCGAGCGAAAAGAGCGTTTCCGCCATCAGCAGTCCGAGCCCGTGTTCTTCGCCCGGCAGCGTCGTCAGAAGGATGCGCGGCCGGCGGCCGGCCGGCGGAAGGGCTGCGATCGCCTGGCGCAACAACCGTTTGGTCAATTCGGTAAACACATGTTCCTCGAATACTTCCAGTTTCCCTCGCTCCCAGTCTTCGCCGATCCTGCGGGCGAGCGGCGCCACGGTATCCTGAACGAAAGCCTGCAACCCCTGGCGGGCCATTCGATGTTGCATGGCCATTTGGAAACCGTCGGTCTCGTGCACGCGGATCAGTTCGATCAGTCCTTCCAGCTCCGGACCGTCGTCTTCCGATCGGGTGGAGGCCGGAGGCGCACGCCGCGGCGCCAGCCTCAGAAGCTCCTCGTATGAAACCGTGATCAGCTTTCCGGGCCGGTGGCCCTGATCCATCAAACGTTTGATCAGCCGGAGCCGCTCGACCTGCTCGACCGGATACAGGCGGTTGCCGTGCTCATCCCGCGTGGGGCTCGGGAAACCGTAGCGACGTTCCCACATACGGAGGACGTCCTTGGACAAGCCTGTGTCCCGCTCGACGGCAGCGATGTTGTAACCGATTTCCATCATTATGTCCTGGACAATATATTGACAACTCGTTGACGCGGACGATTTTTGCGTCTATGGTATGAACGAACTCGTTTTTTGTCCAGGACATTTGGGGGTTCGGAGCATGCAAAGGGATATTTGGCTCGACGTCTCTCCCCAGCGCCAGCGGATCGCCGTGATCGGCTCCGGCATTTCCGGCCTGGCCGCCGCCTGGTTGCTTTCGCACCGCCACCGGGTGACCTTGTTCGAAGCGGCAAACCATTTGGGTGGTCACACCAATACGGTCGATGTCACGCTCGAAGGCCGAACCCATCCGGTGGACACCGGCTTCCTGGTGTTCAACGACAGGACGTATCCAAACCTCGTGGCCCTGTTCGCCCATCTCGGTGTCGACAGCGTGCCAACGGAAATGTCGTTCTCGGTGAGTCTGGAGAGCCCCGAACTCGAATGGGCCGGCAGCACCCTCGGCACCCTTTTCCGTCAGAAACGCAACTTGTTGCGACCCCGGTTCTGGTCGATGCTCGCGGACATTCTGCGCTTCAACCGTGATGCCCGACACTCGGCCGAGGCCGTCATGAACGGCGCCCTCAGTCTCCGAGACTATCTCACCGAAAAGCGCCATTCGTCCGCTTTCACGGAATGGTACCTGTTACCGATGGCCGCGGCGATTTGGTCCTGTCCGACGGCGCAGATGCTCGACATGCCGTTGGCCACTTTCGTCCGCTTTTGCCGCAACCACGGCTTGCTGCAGATTTTCGACCGTCCTCAGTGGCGAACCGTCAAGGGCGGCGGTCGTGAATACGTCCGCCGCATGGCCGCTCGACTCGGCGATATCCGTCTCGCCTGTCCGGTGCAGAGGATCGAGCGCACGGCCTCGGGCCTGCGGGTGCATCACGCTCACGGAGAGGAAACGTTCGACCAAGTGGTACTCGCCTGCCACAGTGATCAGGCACTGGCCATCACCAGGGAAGTGCTGAGCACCGATCAGCGAAATGTGCTGGCCGCCATCCGCTATCAGCCCAATCGCGCCGTCCTGCACATCGACCGGACTCTGCTGCCGCGAGACGAAAAAGTCTGGTCGGCATGGAATTACTTCTCCATCAACGGCGAGACCGGCCGGCAGCCCGTCGGCGTGTCCTATCTCATCAACCGACTGCAGCCACTTCCTTTCCGGACGCCAGTGATCGTGACCCTCAACCCGGTGCGCCGACCTGACCCTGGCAAGGTGATCGCCTGGTTCGAATACGAGCATCCGGTTTTGGATGGACCGGCCATCGTGGCTCAACGACGTCTCGCCGAGGTGCAAGGGCAACATGGCGTTTGGTTGGCGGGCGCGTGGACGGGTTACGGTTTCCATGAAGATGGCCTGAGCTCTGCGATCACCATCGCCAACCGCTTCGGCATATTGGCGCCATGGCAGGGGATCACGGCCCCAAGCCCCGAGCCCGCTCTCGCCTGACTTGCCCATGGCGCCCCAACTGTTCGTCGGCCATGTCATGCACCAGCGGCTGAGACAGGTGAGCAATGGTTTCGTGTATCCGGTGTTTTTCGTGTGCCTGCCCCTGACACGGCTGGCCAGCGTCGGTAATGCCCTGTTTCGCATCGACCGCCCCGGCCTGATGAGCTTCTGGCAACGCGATCACGGCCCGCGCGACGGCACGCCCCTGCTGCCATGGATCAAAACGGTGTTGCGGCATCACGGACTGCCGGATGACGGCGAAATCTCGCTCCAGACCTTTCCGCGCATCCTCGGCTATGTATTCAATCCCGTCAGCTTCTGGTACTGCCACGATCGCGCGGGCAGGCTGATCGCGGTTCTGGCCGAGGTGAACAACACTTTCGGCGGTCATCACGACTATCTGCTGTTCAATGCCGACCATTCCCCCCTGCGCGACGGAGAGGAGCTGATCGCAGAAAAAATTTTCCACGTCTCGCCGTTCTGCGAAATCGAAGGCCGCTACCGCTTCCGCTTCCGTGTCCGCGGACGACACCTCGTCGTCCATATCGATTACGACGATGCCTCCGGTCCGCTTC
This sequence comes from uncultured Rhodocyclaceae bacterium, assembly GCA_964530115.1. GTDB lineage: Bacteria > Pseudomonadota > Gammaproteobacteria > Burkholderiales > Rhodocyclaceae > Fen-999. The sequence goes on from CAZGYD010000029.1 coordinate 7,616, forward strand.
TGCGCACGTCCATCGGCGGCCGCGGCCGATCCTGGAGCACATCCGCCCTTTTCACGGCATTCCTGCGCATGCCGCTGCTGACCTACGGTGTCACCGCGCGCATCCACTGGCAGGCGCTCAAGCTTTGGATCAAAGGTGTTCCCTTCGTCGGCGCCCATCCCGCGCCCCGCCCCATCGAGGAGTCCCACAAATGAATCCTGCCCTCACCATCAATGGACACCCGCCAGCCACCTCGCGGAGCGTCCGGCTCGTCCTCGACATGCTCGAGCACCTCCGCGGCGGCCTCCTGGAAATCCGCTTGCCCGATGACACGACGCGACTGTTCGGCGACAACGATCGTTCTCCGATATCACTCACGGTAAATGACGAGGAGGTGTTCGCGGCCGTGCTGGCCAAGGGAGACATCGGCTTCGGCGAAGCCTACATCGACGGCCGATGGGAATCGCCGGATCTCGTCGCCGTGCTTACGCTGCTGGCAAGGAACCGCTCCGCGCTCAAACGCGCCGTGTACGGATCGTGGGCCGCGCTGCTCCTGGCGCGGCTGCGCCACTGGCGCCGGCGCAACAGCCGCGAGGGAAGCCGGCGAAACATCATGGCGCACTACGATCTCGGCAACGATTTCTATCGGCTTTGGCTCGACCGGACGATGAGCTATTCCGCCGCCTTGTTCGCGGAAGGCCTCGACCTCGCGGGCGCACAACGCAACAAGTATGGCCGCATCCTGCGCCGCCTCGGCGCACACCCGGGAGAGCGCATCCTCGAGATCGGGTGTGGCTGGGGCGGCTTTGCCGAGTTGGCTGTCGCCCAAGGCCTCGAGGTCACCGGGATCACCCTCTCTCCCGCACAGCTCGAATGGGCGCAACGGCGTGTCCCCGCCGCCGACTTCCTTCTCCAGGACTACCGCGACATCACGGGGCGCTACGACCACATCGTTTCGATCGAGATGTTCGAGGCGGTTGGCGAACGCTGGTGGCCAAGCTTTTTCCAGACCGTAGCGAGAGCGCTGAAGCCCGGCGGGCGTGCAGTGGTGCAATCCATCGTGATCCGCGACGACCTCTTCACGGCCTATCGACGCAGCACCGATTTCATTCAGCAACACATCTTCCCGGGCGGCATGCTGCCCTCCCGCTCGGCCTTTCGCAAAGTGGCGGCGCGGCAGGGGCTGGTGGTCACGGAAGAATTCGCTTTCGGCCCGGACTATGCACGCACGCTGGCGCATTGGCGCCAGGCATTCGAGGCGAACTGGCCGAGGATCGAAACGCTCGGCTTCGAAGAGCGTTTCCATCGGCTTTGGCGCTTTTATCTCGCCTACTGCGAGGCGGGCTTCCTCGCCGACTGCATCGATGTCGTCCAGTTCGAGCTCCGCCATGCGTAACGGACGTCGCGCGCTGTTGCTGGCCTTTCTGGCGTGGCCCGCGGCCTGGCTCGCGGCCACGGAAAAGACACCGGAACTGCGCCACTGGGGCCAGGGTGAATTCCGCCGCTTCGGCTTCGTCATCTACGAGGCAACGCTCTGGGCCACGGATGACCCATCGCGACCGCCATTGATCCTGCGTCTCGACTACAAACGCAACATCGCTGCCGCGACCCTGGTCGAGGCGAGCATCAACGAAATGCGCCGCTTCGTCGACGACGAGGCGCGTCTCGCCGACTGGAGCAGGCGACTGGCGCGCATCTTCCCGGATGTCAAGGCCGGGGACCACATCATCGGTCATTTCCGCGAAGAGGGTGCCATTTTCATGCAGTCCGAACGCGAGCTCGGGCGTATCGACGACCCCCGGTTCGCACAGGCATTTTTCGGTATCTGGCTCAATCCGGCCACCAGTGTGCCTGAACTGCGAACCGCCCTCCTGCGGCGCAAGAGCGCCTGAACGATGCGAAACACGGGCGTCATCGCTTACGGTCTGCTCGGCCTGCCCCTGGCCTTCGCGGCCCTGCCCGTCTATGTTCACGTGCCGCACTACTACGCCGAGACGGCGGGCTTGGACCTGACACTGCTGGGGGCTATCCTGCTCGGCGCGCGCCTGATCGATGCGGGTATCGACCCCTGGTTTGGCTCGCTGGCCGACCGTGTGCCGCGACCAACCATGATCGCCGTGGCACTGCTGCCGTTCGCCGCCGGTTTCGTCGCCTTGTTCAATCCCCCGGCCAACCATGTCGGGCCATGGCTCATCGGCTCGCTGGCGCTCACGTATGCGGGGTTTTCGGCTGCCACCGTCGCCTACCAGGCATGGGGGGCAGACGTCGGCGTCACCGCCTCGTCGCGCACCCGTCTCACCGCGGCACGCGAAGGCTTTGGCCTCACGGGTGTAGTACTCGCCGCGGCTTTGCCGGGCGTACTCGCGCCCGATTTCGCCACCGGCGTCGAACGGCTGTCCTGGGTGCTGCCGCCCCTGTTGCTCGCGGTGATCCTCGTCACTTTCTCTCTCGTGGCCGGCAGGCAGTCGTCGTCCATGGAAACTCAGCCGTGGTGGCACGCCAGCCGGAACGCACTCGGAGATCCGGCCTTCCGGCGCCTGCTGCTCATCTTCGTCGCCAATGGCATCGCCTCGGCACTGCCGGCGACGCTGTTCCTGTTTTTCGTCGCCGACGTGCTCGGAGAGGATTCGGCGAGCGGACCGTTGCTGGCGACCTACTTCATCGCCGGAGCCGCATCGGTCGCGCTCTGGACGAAACTCGCGGCACGTCTTGGCAGGGTAGCCGCCTGGCTCATCGCCATGATGCTCGCCATGATCTCGTTTGCCGGAACCGTTATGCTCGGTGACGGTGATGTCTGGCCATTCGCTGCGATTTGCCTGGCCTCTGGCCTGGCCCTGGGAGCCGATCTCGTGCTACCGGCAGCCATCGCCGCAGACATCGGCGAACGCCGCCGCCAGGCGGGCGCCTGTTTCGGCTTGTGGAACTTCGTCGGCAAACTCAACCTGGCCCTCGCCGCCGGTTTGTCATTGCCGCTGCTGGCGACGCTTGGCTACTCGCCCGGCGAGCGTTCGGCCGTTGCCGCCCTCGTCTTTGCTTATGCCTGTCTGCCGCTTGCCTTCAAGGCGGTGGCGGCGTACTTGCTTTGGCAGTGGCGCGCTTACCTGGAGACCGACCAATGAAAACCTTGATCACGGCCCTCGCCCTCGGACTCGCCGGTTGCGCAACGACCGGGGTCGAGCAATATCGTGCAGAGAAACCTGTACTCGACCTCACCTCCTATCTCGACGGCACGCTCGACGCCTGGGGCGTGTTCCAGGGCCGCTCGGGCGAGGTCAAGAAGCGTTTCCACGTCGTCATCGAGGCTCGTTGGAGCGGGGACACGGGCGTCCTCGACGAGACGTTCAGTTGGTCCGACGGCACGAGTTCGCGGCGTGTCTGGACCTTGAGGAAGCAGCCCGACGGCAGCTTTCGGGGCACCGCCGCCGACGTGGTCGGCGAGGCGATCGGCGAAGTCGCCGGAAACGCACTGCGCTGGCGTTACGTACTGGCGCTGCCCGTGGATGGCAGGACATACCATGTCGATTTCGATGACTGGATGTTCCTGATGGACGACCGGGTCATGCTGAACCGTTCCTACATGACGAAATGGGGGATCAGGCTCGGCGAGGTGACGCTCACGTTCGTCAAGCGATGAATCCGAAGATCGTCGACTGGCGCGGCCGGCGCGTCTGGCTGGTGGGCGCTTCGACCGGCATCGGAGCCGCGTGTGCGCGGAGCCTGGCGCAGCGCGGTGCCCGGCTGGCGTTGTCGGCGCGCAGCGGGGAAAAACTGCGCCGTCTCGACATCGAAGGCGCACTGATCCTGCCCTGCGACGTCACCGACGCGGCAAGTTTGCGCGCCGCACGGGACGAAATGATCGGATCGTGGCAGGGGGTCGATCTGGTTGTCTATCTCGCCGGCGACTACGTGCCCATGCGCGCGGCCGACTTCGATCCGGTGGTTGCCGGGAAGCTGCTCGACGTCAATTTCAGGGGCGCCATGACCCTGGCCGCCACGGTGCTGCCGAATCTGCGGCCCGGCAGCGGCATCGCTTTCGTCGCCAGCGTTGCCGGCTACCGCGGGCTGCCCAAGGCGCTTGCTTACGGCCCGGGCAAGGCGGCGCTGATCCACTTCGCCGAATGCCTCTGGTATGACTTGAACCCGGTCGGCATCGGCGTTTGGGTCATCAATCCGGGGTTCGTCGCCACGCGGCTCACGGCGCAGAACGACTTCTCCATGCCGGCCTTGCTGTCGCCGGAACACGCTGCGGAGGAAATGCTGCGGGGTTTTTCCGCGGGCAGCTTCGAAATCCATTTTCCGAAACGCTTCACGCGCCTCATGAAGCTGATCGCACACCTGCCGTACCGCTGGTGCCTGCCGCTGGTTCGGCGCATCACCGGGGCTTGAGATGGGCCTCGAGGATTTGATCCGCTTCTACCAGGAGCTCACCCCGGCCTCGCTCGATCGCTTCCCTTCGTTCTACACGGCGGACGCGTACTTCAAGGATCCATTCAACGAGGTGCGCGGCATCGATGCCATCCAGCAGATCTTCTCGGACATGTTCGAACGACTCGACGCGCCCCGCTTCGTGGTCACCGAACGGCTTGCCGACGGCGTGTCGGCCGTCCTGATCTGGGAATTCCGCTACGGCAAGGCGCAGTGCATACGGGGCATATCCCATCTGCGCTTCGCCCTCGATGGCCGGGTCGCCTACCACCGCGACTACTGGGATGCCGCCGAAGAGCTTTACATGAAGTTGCCCGGGTTTGGCATCGTGATGCGCGGGCTGAGGCGCCTCGTCTCTGGCTGAGGCCGGTTTTCTTGCCCGGTACGCCGATCTACGCACACTCAATGTCCCGTCAGCTGCGCGTAGAGCAACGGCAGGCGCGTTGGCAGCTCTTCCGGTTTCCTGAGCACGGTGAAGCCGCCGGGGCCGAACATGTGCGGCAGGTAGGAAGCGCCCTCGCGGTCGATGGTGACGCAGAAAGGCTTGAGGCCGGCCTTGCGCGCGTCGATGAGCGCCATGCGCGTGTCCTCGATGCCGTAGCGGCCTTCGTAGTGGTCCATGTCGTGCGGCTTGCCATCGGAGAGGATGAGCAGAAGGCGCATGCCGCAGGGCTGCCGTTCGAGCAGCCGCACCGCCTGGCGGATGCCCGCACCCATGCGCGTGTAGTAGCCGGGCTTGAGCGCGGCAATGCGCCCGCGCGCCTCGCTGCCGAAAGACTCCTCGAAATCCTTGATCCGGTGGAAACGCACGTTGTCGCGCCGGAGCGACGAAAAGCCGTAGAACGCGAACTGATCGCCGGTCGCGGTGAGCGCCTCGCCGAAGAGCAGCAGGCTGTCACGGATGACGTCGATGACGCGGTGCTCGTCCGAGATCCAGGCGTCGGTCGATAGCGAAAGATCGGCGAGCACGAGACAGGCGAGATCGCGCACGCGCTGGTTCATCGACAGATAGGCGCCAGCGCCCGAGAAGTGCTGGCCCGCGAGCCGGTCGGCAGCCAGCCGCACGCAGGCATCGACATCGATCTCGGTGCCATCGGGCTGCGCCTTGAGCCAGCGGCGGGCCGGCGCGAGCGCGGCGAACTGGTTCCGGAGCTTACGCGCCGGCCGGCGCAGCCGTTCCGGCAACGGCGCCGGGGCCGCCTCGCGCGCTTCCATCAGGTACAGGCGGCAGAAGTCCGGCCGCAGCTCATGGCGCTTCCAGTCCCATTCGGGCAACGGGATTCCGGGACCGAGGACGACATCGTCGGCAGCCTCGGAAGGCAGGTCGAGATCGAAGCGCACGCGCGCGGCCACCCGCTCGCCGTCCTGGGCGACGGCGAGCTTGTCCATGTCGTTGGCGACCTTGGCGACGTCGCTGTCGGGGTCGTCGTCCTGCGAGCGGTTGACGCGCACGTACTCGGCCCAGGAGAGCAGGCTCTCGGCGCGGAAGGGCAGGATCAGCGGCGAATCGTTCTCGGGCATCTCGACCCGCTCGGCCTCGTAGCGGCGGTCGCCGACCGCGACCTCCTCTGGCCGCTCGGCGTTGTCGTCCCGCTCCCCCTCGGCTGGCGTGTTACCGCGGCTGAGTTTCGCCGCACCGGCCAGCGGCGAAGGGTAGAGCCAAAGCCAGACGGGCTGCAGCGGCTTGGCCTTGCGCGAGGAAAGCGGCGGCAGTGCCGCCACCGATCCGGGCTCGAGCAGCGCAGCACGCACCGCACGTTCCTGCGCCGCCTCGTCGGCCGGCATCGCCCCGGGCGCGATGCGCTCGGCGAGCGTCGCCGCGACGAGGCGACGGTAGCGCGGCGCGAGCCCCGGGAAGCTTCGCAGCGCCTGCAGCGTCGCCGCCTGGTTGCGGCGGATCCAGGCATCGTCGGAGAACGCGGGCGAGGCCTCGCCGTCGTTGCGGACCGCCTCAGGACCGGCCGCCGCCGCGAGTGCGATCAGCCAAAGATAAAGGTTGCGGTTCAGTGCCCGGTCGGCAAAGACGGCGATCTCGAGCGGCAGGCGCAGGGTTTCGAGGTCGAGCGAGGCGAAGGAGGCGCGGTCGTCGGTGCCGGCGACGCGCGACAGCCAGCGCCGGCGCGCGCCGTGCTGGCGCGCCGCGGCAGGGGCGACGCGCAGGCCGGCATCGCCGCCCAGCGCGCGGAAGAGTACGCCGAGCACCTTTTCGATCTCGGCGAAGCGGACCGCGGCCTCGGGATGATCGCGCCGCGCGGCGCGGGTGATGAAGCGGTCCCAGAGGCTGCCGACCCACTCTTCCATGTCAGTCGCAGCGCGGGCCGATCATCGGGTAGCGGTACGGCCTGCCGGCCATCGCCTTGGCCAGCCCGAGCGCGCCGAAGAGGATCAGCGTCGAATGCACGCAGGTGAAATAGAGGATGACGATGACCCAGGTCCATTCCCAGTCGAGCCCACCCAGGAGCAGGATCGCGGCGCTGGCGACGACGATCGCCGCGCCGCCCCAGAGGCTGACCCAGAAGGTCTGGTCGAGATGGCAGCGTGCGAGCGGCGGTGCCCCGCGATGCTTGAGCCACAGCCAGACGATGGCGAGGAACGCGAGCCCCGGCGCAAGCATCAGGTTGGTGAGGAAGAGCGACTCGGCGAGGACCGCGAGTCCCTGCCCCGGCGCCCTATCGGCCGAAGGTGGCAAGGACGACCTCCATCAGCGCCGCGGCGACTTCGACGTCGTCGGTCAGGCTCTCGACCATCGCGGCGCGGCAGGCTTCGACGGGATCGAGGCCGTCGCGGATGAGCAGCGCGGCATAGACGAGCAGGCGCGTGCTCGCGACCTCCTCGAGGTCGACGTCCTTCAACGCGCGCAGCGAGCGGCCGATCGACACCAGCTGTTTCGCCACCATGGGATCGCAGGCGGTCTCGCCGACGAGGATCGCCTCCTCGCGTTCGGCCGTCGGAAAGTCGAAGCGCAGCGAGACGAAGCGCTGGCGCGTCGACGGCTTCATGCCCTTGAGGAAGTTCTGGTAGCCCGGGTTGTAGGAGACGACGAGCATGAAGCTCTCAGGCGCGTGCAGCACCTCGCCGGTGCGGTCGATGGGCAGCACGCGGCGATGGTCGGCGAGCGGATGGATGACGACGGTGGTGTCCTTGCGCGCCTCGACGACCTCGTCGAGATAGCAGATGCCACCCTCGCGAACCGCGCGCGTGAGCGGCCCGTCGGACCAGCAGGTCGCGCCATCGGTGATCAGATGCCGGCCGACGAGGTCGGCAGCGGTCAGATCGTCGTGGCAGGCGACGGTGAACAGCGGCAGGCCGAGCTTCGCCGCCATGTAGGCGACGAAGCGCGTCTTGCCCACCCCGGTCGGTCCCTTGATCAGCACCGGCAGACGGTTTTTCCAGGCGTGCTCGAAGAGTTCAACTTCGTTGCCGGCGGCTTCGTAGTAAGGCAGCGCGGCGGCGGCAGGCGCATTCATCGTCGTCTCACCTCAGTGCGATCCAGTAGCCGGCCATGATAATCCCGAGCACCAGCAGCAGCCAGCCGATGACCATGATCGGCCAGAACACCGCGACGCCGCGCAGGGCCATGAAGTCGCGGATGATCAGCGTGCCCTTGACGGCGGCGATGGCAAGGATGCCGAGCACCGCGGCCGGGCCGGCATGGCCCGTCTCGCCCATCCACCAGGTGACGACCGTGCCGGCGATCAGCACGGCGAAAATGACATCGAGCCGGCGGGCATTCATGTTCATCGCTCACCTCATGACATAGACGAGGGGGAAAAGCACGATCCAGACGAGATCGACCATGTGCCAGTAGGAGGCGCCGGTCTCGAGGCCATGGTGGTCGGCCGCCGTGTAGCCGCCGCGGCGCGCCTTGAGCCACACCGCGAGCAGGATGACCATGCCGAGGATCACGTGCATGAAATGGAAGAAGGTCAGCGACAGGTAGAACATGTAGAACGTGTTCGTCGACAGGTTGATGCCGGCCGCGAACTTGGCCGCGTACTCGAACATCTTGACGACGAGAAAGCCGCCGCCGCAGACAATGCCCCAGAGCAGCCAGCGGGCGCTGGCCTTGCGGTGGTCGAGCTTGATCGCCGCGACCGAGCGGGCGACGCACCAGCTGCCGGCGATCAGCAGGATCGTGTTCACCGCGCCCGCGGTGCGGTCGAGATTGAGCTGCATCTCGTCGAACAGCGCGACGTTGTGCGTGCGCGTGACCACGTAGGTGGTGAAGAAGACGCCGAAGGCGAGCAGTTCGGCGAGGATGAACACCCAGATGGCGAGGTCGCCCGGCGGGTGATGGACCTTGATGTCGGCGAGGGCGGGGTTGGTCATGACGTCGTCAACGGTTGTTGTAGTTCCGGCGAACATAAGCGAATCCGCATATGCGCCGCCTTGACCGCGGACAAGTCGGGATTACCATGAGCGGACAAATTGGCTGGTCGGGGGAGAGCGAAATGCGCAAACGATCGTTTCTCGCGAGGTCGCTGGCGCTGCTGGCCGGCGCCGCTCTTGCGTCCCCGATGCCGGTCCATGCCGCCGACCTGCCGCGCGGCGACTGCCGCCGGCCCGCGGCGGCGACCGACCTTTCGGACTGTGACCTGAGCGGGGCGAAGCTCGCCGGCCGGGATCTGCGCAGCGCGCGCTTCGTCCGCGCCAAGCTCGAAAATGCCGATCTGCGCAAGGCCCGCCTCGAAGGCGCGGATTTCCGCGAGGTCAATGCCAAGTGGGCGAACTTCACCGGCGCCCGCCTTGCGCGTGCCGACTTCCGCAATGCGGACCTCTTCCACGCCACCTTCGACGACGCCGACCTCTCGGACGCGAAACTCAACGGCGCCTATCTTTTCGGCTCGAACCTGATCAACACCAGGGCGCCGCGCGCCGATTTCTCCGGCGCCTACCTGAAGGACATCCTCATGGAAGGCATCGACCTCACGGGCGGTTCCATCCGCGGCTGCTATGCCTTCCGGGGCGTCTTCTCGGGCGCGAAGTTCGTCGGCGCCGATGCCTCCGGCGCCGATCTCACCGGCGCGGCGATGGAAAACGTCGATTTCACGGGCGCGCGCCTCATCGGCACGAAACTGCTCGGCGCCACATTGCGCCATGCCACCTTTCCGGAAGCCGACATGGCCGGTGCGGAACTCGCCAATGCCGATGTCTGGAACGCCAATTTCGATAGGGCCAGAAACCGCTCGGCTTCGGTGCAGGAAGCGCTGATCGAGCCCTTCGTCGTCCGCGAGCGGCGCTGAAGCGGCTCGCCGAAAACGAACCGGCGCCCCGCGGGGCGCCGGTTCGTCATTGCTCTACTGCTTCGAAGGGAAAGCGGTCAGGCCGCGGCCTTGCCGTCGTCCTTGCAGAAGAAGCTCCAGATGTACACCACGAGGCCGATCAGGAAGACCACGCCGGCCCACTCGCGCATCCAGTAGAAGAGCGAGACCTGCTCCTGCGCGACCATGAACGGCAGCGGGTTGTCGGACACGCGCTGCAGCCAGACCTGGAGGATGCCGGCGGCGGTCAGGAACAGCGTGATGAAGACGATGGAGACGGTCATCAGCCAGAACGACCACATCTCGACCACCTGTGCCCGGTTCGAGTTGGCGGCGCGGCCGCGGATGATCGGCATGGCATAGGAGATCATCGTCAGCACGACCATCACATAGGCACCGTAGAAGGCCATGTGGCCGTGGGCCGCGGTGATCTGGGTGCCGTGAGTGTAGAAGTTCACCGGCGCCAGCGTGTGCAGGAAGCCCCAGACACCCGCGCCGAGGAAGGCCATCACGCCGGTGCCGAGCGCCCAGAGCACGGCCGCCTTGTTCGGATGTTCGCGACGGCGGCGGTTCACCATGTTGAAGGCGAACAGGGTCATGGCGAAGAAGGGGATCGGCTCGAGGGCGGAGAAGATCGAGCCCCACCACTGCCAGTACTCGGGCGTGCCGATCCAGTAGTAGTGGTGGCCGGTGCCGACGATGCCGGTGATCAGCGTCAGCGTGATGATCACGTAGAGCCACTTCTCGATCACCTCGCGGTCGACGCCGGTCGTCTTGATCAGCACGAAGGCCAGGATCGAGCCGAGGATCAGTTCCCAGACGCCTTCCACCCAGAGGTGCACCACCCACCACCAGTAGAACTTGTCCTTGACGACGTTGTGCGGGTTGTAGAAGGAGAACAGGAAGAGCACGGCGAGGCCCCAGAGGCCGATCAGCAGCACGATGCTGATCGCCGTCTTGCGGCCCTTGAGCACGGTCATCGTGATGTTGTAGAGGAACGCCAGCGCCACGACGACGATGCCGAGCTTGGTGATGGTCGGCTGTTCGAGGAACTCGCGGCCCATGGTCGGCAGCAGGTCGTTGCCGGTCATCGCGGCGAGCCTCGCGTAGGGCACGAGCAGATAGCCCGCGACGGTGAGGCCGGCGGCGACCAGGAAGATCCAGAACATCGCCACCGCCAGCCCGGGGCTGTGGAGCTCGGTCTCGGCCTCTTCCGGAACCAGGTAGTAGGCCGCGCCCATGAAGCCCATGAGCAGCCAGACGATCAGCGCGTTGGTGTGCACCATGCGCGCGACGTTGAACGGAATATGCGGGAACAGGAAGTCGCCGACGACGTACTGCAGGCCCATGATCAGGCCGAACAGGATCTGCGCGACGAACAGCGCGATGGCCGCGACGAAGTAGTACCGCGCGACCGCTTGGGATTTATATTGCATGTGGGTTCTCCTCAGGTGTTCCGTCGGGTCCGCGTCAGCCCTGGATGTTGGGCGGCCACTTGGCGGTGTCGATCTGCGACACGTAGTCGAGGAAGGTCGCGACGTCCTCGAGCTGCTTGTCGGTCAGGTTGAACTGCGGCATCGAGCGGCGGCCGGGAATCCCTTCGGCCGGACGGCCCTTGATGAAGGCCATCACCGCCTCCTTGCTGCCCAGACGCTTGGTGACGTTGCCGAGCTCGGGCGCGAAGTAGGCGCCCTCGCCGAGCAGCGTGTGGCAGCCGATGCAGTTGTTGTCCTCCCAGACCTTCTTGCCGGCCGCGATCGCGGGATTGGCGAGCAGCTCCCGCTTGTCGCGCTTGGGGATGATCTGTTCGTTCTGGAACGTCAGCGCCAGGAACACCAGCAGGAAGAAGACCGTCCCGCCGAAGAAGATGTTCCGCGCCATCGAGGTGGTGAAGGTTCCGCTCATATGCCCCCCTTTGGGATTCGATGGACGAAGCTGCCCCATGCAGCCAGTCGCGACTGTACTTTTCGGGGGGACCGGCTTTCCTTGACAGCAATCAAGAACGGCCGGAAGGCCGCTTCAGTGCCGCAGCCGGTCGAGCAGTTCCTGAGCGACGGCGCGGGCCTTGCCAGCGACGACGATCGGCTGCGCAAAGCTGAAGCGCTGGCGCGCCCGAACGACGAGGAGATCAATGCCGAAGCAGTCGACGCCGAGCACCGAGACGTTCTCCGGCAGTTGCAGGCTCTTGATCACGTCGCGCTCGAACGCGAGCGGCAGCCAGGGCAGCCCCTGGAAGGCATCCATCGGCAGCCAGCGTCCCGGCATGCCACGGGAGACATAGTAGAGCTGGACGGCCTGGAAACGACAGAAGCGGTAGCCGCTGCCCTGGAGCAGGCCCGCACCGTCCGGGTGATAACGGCGAAAACGTTCGACGAGCAGTGGTTCGGCATCGATCGGCTGCACCGCGCCGACCAGCACCACGCGCTCGATCATGCCGTCCGCATTGCGGCGATGCACCACGAGGCTCGACCGGTTGTCTTGGGTCAGGTCACGTGCCTCCTGCCCCGAAGTTTCGAGCAGGAACACCGGCCGGTGATGCTCGTCGGTGACATAGTCGGCGACGGTCGCGAAGGGAAAGCCGAGCTGCACCGTCGACAGGGTCGCCAGCGCCGCCTCCTCGCAACGGTGGAGCAGATTGACAATCGCCGGGAAGTTGGGCTCCATATGCCAGAATTCTACCCGCCCCGGAGATGCCTGATGCCCGCACCCCTCGCCGATGCCGCCCTCGACCAACTGTTCCGCACCGCGCGAAGCCACAACCGCTTTGTCGACGAGCCCGTCCCGGAGGACACCCTCCACGCGCTCTACGAACTGGTGAAATGGGGGCCGACCGGCGCCAATTCCTGCCCCTTGCGCATCGTCTTCGTCCGCAGCCCGGAAGCGAAGGAGAAGCTGCGCCCCGCGCTCGCGCCGGGCAACGTCGCCAAGATGTTCTCGGCGCCGGTGACGGCGCTGCTCGGCCGCGACATGGCCTTCTACGATCACCTGCCGAAGCTGTTCCCGCACACCGACGCGAGGAGCTGGTTCGTCGGCAACGACACGCTGATCGAGGAGTCCGCGCGGCTCAACGCCTCGCTCCAGGCCGGCTATCTGATCCTCGCGGCGCGCGCGCTCGGCCTCGACTGCGGGCCGATGTCCGGCTTCACGCCCGAGATCGCCGATGCCACGTTCTTCGCCGGCACGAAGGTGAAATCCTTCATGCTCGTCACCCTCGGGCGCGGCGATTCGGCGAAGCTGTTTCCACGCAGCCCGCGCTTCGCCTTCGACGAAGTCTGCCGCATCGAATAGGAGGTGCCCATGACGCTCTCGCTCACTTCCTCCGCGTTCTCCGATCATGGCGGCATCCCTGCACGCCACACCTGTGAGGGCGATGACCTCTCGCCGCCGCTCGAGTGGCGCGGCGCACCGCCCGGCACGAAGAGCTTCGTGCTCATCGTCGACGACCCCGATGCACCCGATCCGGCGGCACCGAAGATGACCTGGGTGCACTGGCTGCTCTACAACCTGCCCGCCGACTGCGCAGGCCTCCCTGAGGCCGTCGCGACGCTGCCGCCGGGCACCCGCGAGGGCATCAACGACTGGCAGCGCACCGGCTACGGCGGCCCCTGCCCGCCGATCGGCCGGCACCGTTACTTCCACAAGCTCTACGCGCTCGACTGTCTGCTGCCCGACCTCGGCCGGCCGACCAAGGCCGCCCTCGAGGCGGCGATGGCCGGCCATGTGCTCGCCCGCGCCGAACTCGTCGGCACCTACGAAAAGAAGCGGCGCTGATGGACCGCACCGAGCGCTTCTACAAGATCGACCAGATGCTCTCCGAGCATCGCCTGGTCGGTTTCGAGATGCTGCGGGAGGCGCTCGGCGTTTCGCGCGCCACCCTCAAGCGCGATCTCCAGTACATGCGCGACCGCTTGAATGCGCCGATCGTCTGGGACCGCGAGGCGGGCGGCTACCGGCTCGAGCAGTCGCGCCGCGGGCAGCCGGCCTACGAACTGCCGGGCCTGTGGTTCAACGCCTCGGAGATCCATGCGCTGCTGATGATGCAGCACCTGCTCGAAGAGGTGCAGCCGGGCCTGCTCGGCCCCCAGATCGCACCGCTGCAGACGCGCCTGAAGAGCCTGCTCGGCAGCCGCGACGACGCACCCGACGAAGTGGCGCGGCGCATCCGCATCGTCCATGCGGCGAAGCGGCGCACGGACCTGCGCTATTTCGAGGTGATCGCCACGGCGCTGCTCAAGCGCAGGCGGCTCGCCATCCACCACTGGAACCGTTCCCGGGACGAGGAGACCGAGCGCGTGGTCTCGCCGCAGCGGCTGGTTTTCTACCGGGACAACTGGTACCTCGATGCCTTCTGCCACCTGCGCGACGAGATCCGCAGCTTCGGCGTCGACGCCATCCGCCGCGCCGAGCTGCTCGAGGAGAAGGCGAAAGAGGTCGCAGCGAAACGGCTCGACGAGGTGCTCGGGGCCGGCTACGGCATCTTCTCGGGCGCCGACGTGCGCTGGGCAAGACTGCGCTTCACGCCCGCACATGCGCGCTGGGTGGCCGCCGAGCAATGGCACCCGAAGCAGCGGGCGACGACGGCCCCGGACGGCCACCATCTGCTCGAGCTGCCCTACTCGAACCCGACTGAACTGATCATGGACATCCTCCGCCACGGCGATGGCGTCGAAGTGCTCGAACCGCCCGAGCTGCGCGCCGCGGTGCGCGATGCGCATGCGCGCGCGCTCGCCGCCTACGACCGGCCGGCGTCTTACGACGGCTGAGTTTCGACAGCTCTGCTACCATCCCGCCATGCAGCCGCCTGCCGACGACGAACCGCCTGCCCTGAACGCGTTGCTGCTCGAACTACGCCAGGAGCACCGCGACCTCGACCTCGCCATCGCCCGCCTCGAGGATGCGCCGCCGCCGCGCGACGAACTGCTCGTGCGGCGCATGAAGAAGCGCAAGCTCCAGCTCAAGGACCGCATCGCGGCGATCGAGCGGCTGCTCGAACCCAAGGAACCCGCCTGATCAATCTTCCGCCCGGCATTCCCAAGGCACGCAGGGGTCGAGGGCGAGCATCAGCAGCCGCGCCTCGCGCTCGGCGGCCGCGTGCGGCAGGCCTTCCAGCAGCGGCAGCCAGCGCATCACTTCGCCGCCCTCGGCGAAAGCGACATCCGTCGGCGCGCTGATCGCGTAGTCGGCGATGCGTTCGCCATCGAGCACCAGGCGGTGGACCAGCGTTCCGCGCGCCGTTTCCACGCGCGCCTCGGCGGCCGCCGCGCCGAGCGGCTCGACGCGGATGGCGCCGAGCTTGCCGGCCGAGCCGTTCAGCCACTCGATCAATTCCCGCCGGCGGGCTTCGATGCGTTCCTGCAACCGCCGCCCGATCGCACTGCCGCCGGCCGCCTCGGCCAACTGCGCCGGCGCCGGATGCGTGGCAAGCAGATCTGCCAACTCGTCACGCTGCCCTGCGGCAGAGCGCACGAGGCGAACGAAGAACGCCTCGTCGACGGGGATGCCGAGCTGCCGCGGCCAGTCGACGAAAAGCTTCCAGGCATGCTCGCGCGCGGCCTCGGCCCAGGCCGAGGCATCGATGCCGACCACCACGCGCTCTCCGCGCGCCGCCGCGAGCGCCGTCCGCGCGGCGATCCCCTGGGCCTGGCCGCAGAGCGAATAGACGAGCGGCACGAGCGCCACGGCCTGTTCCGCCGGCCGGCCGTGGAGCAGGCGCGACACAGCCGGCCGCTCGCAGGCGACCGTCGCCGCGCGCACCACGCCGCCGCTCGTCCTCAGGATCAGCCGGACACGGCCGGGATCGAAGTTCATCCATGTGATTATGCCTGTACGCCGTATGTGAACCCTCCCCCATCGCATGTGAACTTTCTCGATGTCCGTGTGATAGGATGATCGGCAACTTTCTTCACACGACACTCCCATGCGTTCCTTCCCGGCATTGCTCGCCGCGCTCGCCACCCTGCCCGCATGGGCCCACGATCTCTGGCTGGAATGCGACGCCGGCGGCCTCACGCTGTATCAGGGGCACCGGCATTCGTCACACGGCGGTGCCGATACGATCCCCTACGACGAATCATTCGTCAGGGAGGCCGTCGCCCTCGACGCCGATGGCAGGAAGAAGGTCCTGCCGGTGCCGCGGCAATCACCCTGGCGCATCACCACGACTGACCAGCCCGAAGGGCGCAGGACGCCGCGAAGCGGCGGTCCCGAGCGCAGCGAGGGATGGGGCGCAGCCTCACAGTTTCCCGTCGTCCGCGTCGCCACCTCGTCGGGTTATTGGACGAAGACACCGTGGGAGACGAAGAACGTGCCGAAGACCGGCGTCGCCGGGGCGATCAGGAGCTGGCGCTCGGAGGAGTCGGTCAAGCGCATCGACCGCTGGATCCCGGGCGCGGACCGGCCGCTCTCCGGCGGCCTGGAAATCACACCGGCGACCGATCCGTTCGTACTCAGGCCCGGGGACAAACTGGTGGTAGTGGTCACGGACAACGGCGAGCCCAGGGCCGGCGTCCCGGTCGCCTATGACGGCGAGACGCGCGGCGCCACCGGTAACGACGGCCGCATCGCCATCCGCCTGCGCCATGGCGGCATGCAGATGATTTCGGCGAGCATCGAGACGCCGCTTTCCGACGGCAAGGCCGACGTGCTGATCAGAAGCGCGATCCTCCAGTTCGAGCTGCCGAAATGAAAGCCATCCTGTTCCTCCTCGCCCTCTGGGCCGGCCACGCCCACGCACACGAAGTCCAGCACACGATCACGGCGAAGAGTGCCGTGGCCGTCTCGCTCCGTTACGCCGATGGCAGCCCCTTCGCCTACGAGAAATACGAACTCTACGCCGAGGGCGGGGAGGTGCCCGCTCAGGTCGGCAACACCGATGTCGCCGGCCGCGTCGTCTTCGTCGCCGACGGCGGCCGGCACTGGCGGCTCAAGGCGTTTTCCGCTGACGGCCACGGCGTCGATCTGCGTTTCGAGGTTCCCGCCGTGGAGGCAGCCCATGACGCCGATCCCGGGCCGGGCCGCGCGACGTCCGCCCTGCTCGGCCTCGGGCTCATCCTCGCGGCCTTCGGTGCCTACCAACTGTTTCTCGGGAGAAAGACGAAATGAGGCTTCGCGGACTTTTTGCCCTCGGCGCCCTTGGCATTGGAACGCTCTCCGCCCACGCCCATCATGGTGTGGCCGGCGTCGGCGCCGCTGCGCTCGAAGGCCCCGGCGCGCCCGTCGAATCGGCGAGCTCCGCCGTGCTGCCGGCCGGCAAGACGCTCGTCTATGGCAAGCTCGACCATGTGAAATTCAAGACCTACGATCCGGATGCCGCCGAAGCCGACCTCAGCCGGTTCTGGATGCTCGGCATCGGCCACGGCGTCACCTCGTGGTTTTCCGCCTATCTGTTCGCGCCCTACCATGTCAAAAAGGACGAGCCGGGCGGCTTCGAGAGCAAAGGCTGGGCGGACGTCTCGGTCATGGGCCAGATCGGCTTCACGTACGACGACGGCCTGCGCCTCGTTCCCGCCAACGAAAGTCTCGACGACCTCGAGGACTGGCACTTCACGGTCTTCGCCGGCAGCACGCTGCCGACCGGCAGGGCCAACCACCGACTCTCCGACGGCAGCATCGATCCGGGCATGTCGCTCGGCTTCGGCAAGCCCGCCCCGACCTTCGGCATCACGGCGACGAAGCAGCTTTCGCGCGACCTCACCTTCAACCTGGAGGTCTCGTGGCTGCGCTTCCGGGAATTCACCTATGCCGACGGCAACCGCGTCAGATTCGGCGCCGAGAACCGCGCCAACGGCAGCCTGGCCTGGCGCCTGCACACGAATCCGGACAGCCGCTTCCGCGCCGACGGCGTGCTCGAGGCGCAATATCTGCGGCTGGGCCGCGATGTCGAAAACGGCGAAGCCGCGGAGGCGACCGGTGGCAGGATCCTCTATCTCGTCCCCGGCATGCGGCTCTACAAGGACAATCTGAGTTTCGCCTTCGGCATCAAGAAGCCGGTATGGACGCGGCTCAACGAGGGCAGCCTCCAGCAGGGCGCCGAAGGCAGGGAAAAGTACCGCCTGATCTTCTCGGCCTCGATGCTCTTCTGAACGGCCGCGCGGACATGCACGTTCCCGACGGTTTCCTCTCGCCGCAGACCTATCTGCCGGCCTACGCCGTGGCGGCCGGCGCCTGGGTCTGGGCGGCACGGGATCTGCGCGACCGCCTCGATGAAACCACCGTGCCGCGGCTGGCGATGCTCACGGCGCTCGCCTACGGACTCGGGCTGGTGATGGTGCCGCTACCCGGCGGTACCTCGGGGCACATGATCGGCATCGCGTTGCTCGCCTTGGTGTTCGGCGTGCGCGCCGCCTTCCTCGCCTATTCGCTGGTGCTTCTATTGCAGACGCTGCTCCTCGGCGCCGGGGGCATCACGTCGCTGCCCGTCAATGCGCTGGCGATCGGCCTCGTCGGCGCGGCGACCGCCGTCGCCGTCAAGGCGCTCGTGGCGCGCTGGCACGAAACCACCGCGGTCGCCCTCGCCGCCTGGGCCTCGGTCGTGCTGCCGGCCCTCGCCGTCGCCCTCGTCCTCGGCCTCCAGCCGGGCATAGCGCACAAGCCCGACGGCACACCGCTGTTCTTCCCGTTCGGGCCGGAGATCACGCTGCCCGCGGTGCTCGTTCCGCACCTCGCCATCGGCATCGGCGAAGCGCTGCTGACGGTGCCGATCTGGCGCTACGCGAAGGCGAGGCGATGGTGCGCCTGAGCGCCCGCGGAGAAAATCCGTCGCGAGCGAGCGAAATGCAGAACCTGTGACGAAGACTGGTACAGCCTTGAGCAAGCAAACGACGAGGCACCCCCGAGCGCAGCAGAATTTCCCCCGGCCTTTGAGCCCACGCGCGTGGCTCGCCGCCTATCTCGTCGCCGTCGTCGCCGCGACCTTCATCCACGAGCCGGCCCTGCTCGCGGCCGCCCTCGCCACCGCGGTCGGCGCCGCCGGCCGCGATCGCTGGAAGCTGCTCTACCGCGCCCTGGTCGCGATCCTCGCCTTCAATCTCGCCGTGAGTCTCGGCTATGTCGTCATCGCGCTCTGGCGCGGCGACTTCAACGGCCACTGGCTGCTCCTGGCCAACCTGCGCGCCCTGCTCCTAGTCTTCCTCGGCTTCTGGTTCATCGCGCGTAACGACGTCGTCGCGGCGCTGGCTGGCGTGTTACCGCGGCTGAGTTTCGTCGCCGTGCTCGCCATCGGCCAGATCCGCGCCCTCGAGCGCGTCGGCCGCGACTTCGCGCTGGCCTTCACGAGCCGTAACCCCGCGCCGCCGCGGCTTCCTGATCGCCTGCGCCATGCCGCCGCCGAAGGCATCACGCTGATGGACAAATCGATGGCCGCGGCGACAGAATCGGCGCTGGCCATGAAATCGCGCGGCGCCTTCGATGATTGAACTCGACGATGTCTCCTTCGCCTGGCCCGGCGGGCCGGCCGTACTCTCCCGGCTGTCACTGAAAATCGCACCGGGCGAGAAGGTGGTACTGCTCGGTGCCAACGGCTGCGGCAAGTCCACGCTGCTCAAGCTCATGAACGGCCTCGTGTTCCCGGTTTCCGGCCGCGTGCGCTGGCAGGGCGAACCGCTGACGCCGGCCCGGCTGAAAGAACGTGATTTCGCACGCCGCTTCCGCAGCGAATGCGTGCTGCTCTTCCAGCACCCCGAAGCGATGCTCTTCAACCCGACCGTGCGCGACGAGATCGCCTACACATTGAGGAAGCTAGGGCGAGAGGACATCGAGGCCAGGGTCTCGCACTGGGCCGAGGCACTGCGGATCGAGCACCTGCTCGACAAGCCGCCGTTCAACCTCTCCGGGGGAGAGAAGCAGAAGGTCGCGCTCGCCGCCCTGCTCGCGCTCGAGCCACCCTGCCTGCTGCTCGACGAGCCGGCTGCGAGCCTCGATCCTGCCACCGTCGGCTGGCTGGTCGACACGCTGGTGAGCTCGGAACGCACCCTGGTCGCGACGACCCATAGCCTGTCGCTGGCCGCGGAACTCGGCAGCCGCTGCCTCGTCCTCGGCAAGGACGGCACACTGCTCTTCGACGGCCCCACACGGATGGCGCTCACCGGCCTGGAACTGCTCGAGAGGGCCGGCCTCGCCCATCGCCACCGGCACCGCCATGGCGCGGCGGAGCATTCGCACCTGCACGGCCACGACTGGTAGCGTCGTGCCGCGGCGACGGCGGCCGCCGGGGCAGCCCGCGCTGCGTTACCATGCCGGCCTTGATCGATCGAAAAAAATGGAAAGCGACATGAAGCGACGCCATCGTTGGACACTGATGATCGTGCTCTCCCTCACGGGCCTGGCCCAGGCCGCGGATGCGGAATCGAGCACCGACAAGTCCTTCCCTGGCACCGCCGCGGAAGCCGGCCGGGCCGTCAAGGACGCTGCCGTCGACATCGGCCACGCCGTCAAGGACACGGCCGTCGGCGTCGGCCACGGCGTCAAGGACGCCGCGGTTACCGTCGGCCGCGGCGCCAGGGAAGTCGCGGTCGAGGTCGGCCAGGGCGTGAAGAACGGCGCCATCAAGGCCGGCGAGGCGGTGCGTGACACGGCGAAGAAGATCGGCGAGGAAGCGCGCTCGATGACTTCCTCCGGCAACCAGCCGCCGGCGCCGGTGAGATAGCCGCCGCCCCCGCCCCTCAGAGCTTGTGAAAAATTTCGTCGCGAGCGGCCCGAGGGCAAGGCACACGGCGCGCAGCGACCAAGACATAACACTCAGTTAGGCGCGCGAGCGACAAGGAGGGAAGGAAAGGGCCCCTTCCCCTTCCTTGCGCAACGCAGTCATCGGGACGCGCAGCAGAAATTTTCACAAGCTCTCAGGCGACGACGTAGGCCGCCGAGCCGGTGGCGATGAGCGTGCCGGCCTCGTTCTCGAGCGTCATCTGCACCGAGGCGATCCGCCCACCGAGCCGGATCACGGTGGCCGAGGCGATGAAGCGCTGGCCGATGCCCGGCCGCAGATAATCGATGCGCAGGTCGATGGTGCCGACGCGATGGAAGCGCTGGGCGATCTGGCCGGCATCCTCGTCGCAGTGCTTCTCGGCGATGGCCACGGCGACGGCGAGACCGCCGGCGGTGTCGAGCGCCGCCGAGATCACCCCGCCGTGCAGCCGCCCCTGGACGAAATTGCCGACGAGCTCCCGGCGCATGGCGAAGGCGAGCCGAGGCCGCTCAGGCGCGAGCGAGGCCACCTCGAGGCCCAAGAGCTCGTTGAAGGCCAGCCGGTGTTCGAACAGCTCGCGCAGCATGGCCTCGAGCGCGGCCTGTGCTTCCGGCGCCCGCCGTGCCGGTGGCTGCGCTATCGCGCTCACGCCGCGTCCGTCCCGCCGGCCGGCGCCGGGGCCACCGGCGCGAGCCGCCAGATGTCTGCGGCGTATTCGGCGATCGTCCGGTCGGTCGAAAAACGGCCGCTCGCCGCGGTGTTGAGGATGCTCATCCGCGTCCATTTTTCCTGATCGCGGAAATCGGCCGCGGCACGCCGCTGCGCCTCGACATAGGCGCGGAAGTCTGCGGCGACCATCCAGGGATCGCCCGGGCTGCGGATCGCGGCGAGGATCGGGTCGAACAGGCCCGGCTCGAAGCGGTTGAAATGGCCGGACTCGATGAGCGCCATGACCCGGCGCAGGTCGGCATCCGCGGCGATGATCGCCTCTGGATCATAGCGGCCGCGCAACGCCTCGACTTCGCCTGCGGTCAGACCGAACAGGTAGAAAGCCTCGTCGCCGACCTCGGCACGGATCTCGATGTTGGCGCCATCGAGCGTGCCGATGGTCACGGCGCCGTTCATCATGAACTTCATGTTGCCGGTGCCCGAGGCCTCCTTGCCCGCGGTCGAGATCTGCTCCGAGAGATCGGTCCCCGGGGCGATGACTTCCATCGCCGAGACGCGGTAGTCGGGCAGGAACGCGACGCGCAGCCGACCGTCGATGTCGGCGTCGGCATTGATCACCTCGGCGACCTTGGCGATCAGCGTGATGATGCGCTTTGCCATGAAATAGCCGGGCGCCGCCTTGCCGCCGAAGAGCACGCAGCGCGGCGTCCAGTCGACGGCATCGCCGTCCTTGAGCCGCTGGTAGAGATGGATCACGTGTAGGATGTTGAGCAGCTGCCGCTTGTATTCGTGGATGCGCTTGACCTGGACGTCGAAGAGCGCTTCCGGATCGAAGGCGACGCCACACTCCCGCTTCACCATTTCCGCGAGGCGGAGCTTGTTGGCCCGCTTCACGGCCCGCCATTTGCGCCGGAATTCAGCATCGTCGGCAAGCGGTGCCAGCCGCCGCAACTGGTCGAGCCGCGTGACCCAGTCTGGTCCGATGGTTTCCGTGATGAGCGCGGAAAGCGCCGGATTGGCGGCCGCCAGCCAGCGGCGCGGCGTGACGCCGTTGGTCTTGTTATTGAACTTCCAGGGCCACAGCTCGTGGAAATCGCGGAACAGCCCCTGGCGCAGCAGATCGGAATGGAGCTGGGCGACGCCATTGACCGAGAAGCTGCCGACGATGGCGAGATAGGCCATGCGGATCTGCGGTTCCGGCCCTTCCTCGATCAGCGACATGCGCGCCAGCCGCGCGTTGTCGCCCGGCCAGCGCTGCGCCACTTCCGCCAGGAAGCGGGCATTGATCTCGTAGATGATGTCGAGCAGCCGCGGCAGCAGCTGGCCGAACATCCGCACCGGCCACTTCTCGAGCGCCTCGGGCAGCAGCGTGTGATTGGTGTAGGCCATCGTCCGCGTGGTGATCCGCCAGGCCTCGTCCCAGTCGAGACTGTGCTCGTCCATCAAGAGGCGCATCAGCTCGGGCACCGCGCAGCTCGGATGGGTGTCATTGAGCTGGAAGCAGTTCTTCTCGGCGAAGGCCGAGAAATCGTTGCCATGATGGCGTTCCCAGTGGTCGAGCACGTCCTGCAGGCTCGCCGAGGCGAGGAAATATTGCTGCTTGAGCCGGAGCTCTTTGCCGTTCTCGCTGGCATCGTTGGGATAGAGCACCATGGTGATGTGCTCGGCGGCGTTCTTGGCCGCCACGGATTCCGGATACGAACCGGAGTTGAACTCGCCGAGATCGAACTCGTCGGTCGCCGCGGCGCTCCACAGCCGCAGCGCGTTGACCGTGTCGTTACGGTAGCCCGGCACCGGCACGTCGTAAGGAACGGCGAGGACGTCGTGGCTGTCCACCCAGCGCGCACACAGGCGGCCGCGCAGGTCCCGGTAGAACTCGGTGCGGCCGTAGAACTGGATGCGCCGCGTGTGTTCGGGCCGCTCCAGCTCCCAGGGATTGCCCTCGCGCAGCCAGTGGTCCGGCTCCTCAACCTGTCGGCCGTTCACGATACACTGACGGAACATGCCATATTCATAACGGATGCCGTAGCCCATCACCGGCAGCTGGAGCGTCGCGCAGCTGTCGAGGAAACAGGCGGCGAGACGGCCGAGGCCGCCGTTGCCGAGCCCGGCGTCGGTCTCGTTGTCGACGATCTCCTCGACGTCGAGCCCGAAGCGGTGGAGCGCCCGGGCGGCGGGCTCCTCGAGGCCGAGGTTGAGCAGCGCGTTACCGAGCGCGCGCCCCATCAGGAACTCCAGCGACAGGTAATACGCCTGCTTCGCCTGCTGCCGTTCATAGGTGTAGCGCGTGCGCTTCCAGCGCTCCATGAGCCGGTCACGCACCGCATAGACGAGCGCCTGATACGGATAGTGGGACGACCGGCAATGCCGGTCGCGGCCGAGGAAGGTGCCGAAGTAGCGCCGGATGTCGGCCGAGAGCGCCGCATCGTCCATGCCCAGAGGTGGCACGCGGAAGAGTTCGGGTGTCAGGCTGGCGGCGCGCAGCGGTTTGAGCCGGTGGGGATGGTCGTTCATCGGGATGCCGTTCTTCTTGTGGTTTGCGATCGCAAACCCCGAAGCATAAGCCCGATGGGGGCATCCGGCAAAGCACCGGCTATTTCTTGAGCATGTTCTCGAAGACCGAGACCGGCACCGGCTGGCCGAACAGGAAGCCCTGGAACTCGGGACATTCATGCCGGCGCAGGAAGGCGCGTTGCGCTTCCTTTTCGACACCTTCGGCGATGACGTCGAGGCCGAGGCTGCGGGCCATGCCGAGAATGGCCTCGACGATGGCGGCATCGCTGGCGTTGCTGTCGAGGTCGGTGATGAACGAGCGGTCTATCTTGAGTTGGTCGAGCGGCAGGAGCCGCAGGTAGGACAGCGACGAATAGCCGGTGCCGAAGTCGTCCATCGAGAAGCCGATGCCGAACGATTTCAGCGTCTTCATCTTCTCGACGGTGTCGGCCATGTCGTCGATGATCACGCTCTCCGTCAGCTCGAGCTTCAGGCGGCGTGGATTCGCGCCGGTGGCATCGAGGATGGCGCGCACCTGGTCGACGAAATCCGGCTGGTGGAACTGCCGGTTGCTGACATTGACGGCGAGCACCAGGTCCCGGGTCAGCTCGTTCTTCGCCCAGGCCGCGAGCTGGCGGCAGGCCGTTTCCAGGACCCACTGGCCGATCGGAATGATCAGGCCGGTCTCCTCGGCGAGCGGGATGAATTCCGCGGGCGGCACCAGTCCGCGCAGCGGGTGCTCCCAACGCAGGAGCGCCTCGGCGCCGACGATGCGGTGGTTCATGTCGAACTGCGGCTGGTAGTGCAGGATCAGCTGCCGCTGGGCGATCACGCGGCGCAGGTCGTTCTCCATCGCCGCCCGGGCGACGAGCGCTTCCTGCATCCGCGGATCGAAGAAGCAGTAGGTGTTGCGGCCGTTGGCCTTGGCCTGGTACATGGCGACGTCAGCGCGCCGCAGCAGCTCGTCCACGCCCTGATGATGCGCATCGAAGAGGCCGATGCCGATGCTGAACGTGCAATGGTGCTCGCGCCCCTTGAGCATGTAGGGCCGCCGGCCGGCTTCGATGATCTTCCCGGCGACCTTCTCGGCCTGGGCCGCGGCCTCGGCTTCGTCGCCGCTCAGCTCCTCGAGCATGACCACGAATTCGTCGCCTCCCAGCCGCGCGACCGTGTCGCCCTCGCGGACGCAAGCCTTCAGCCTCCGGGCCGCCTCGATGAGCAGCTGATCGCCGGCGTCGTGACCCTCCGTGTCGTTGAGCACCTTGAAGGCGTCGAGATCGAGAAAGAGCAACGCGCCGCGACGCTGGTGCCGGGCTGCGTTGGCGAGCGCCTGGCCGAGTCGGTCGATCAACAGCCGCCGGTTGGGCAGGTGCGTCAGCGGGTCGAAGAAGGCGAGATTGCGGATCTGCTCCTCGGCCTCCTTGCGCTGCGAAATGTCGCTGAAGGCGAGGACATAGTGGCTGATGCCGCCATCCGGCGCGACCACTGCCGAGATGCTTTGCCAAACGGGGTAGGTCCGCCCCGTCCGGTGCCGGTACCAGGCCTCGCCCTGCCAGAACTTCTCGCGGGCGACCGCCTCCCAGATCCGGCGATAGGCACCGTCCTCGCCGCCCAGTAGCAGCATGCGCGGCGTCATGCCCAACGCCTCCTCGGGCTTGTAGCCCGAAGTCTGCACGAAGGCGCGATTGACGCGGAGGATCACCTGTTGCGCGTCGGTGACGACCATCGCCTCCTCGGACTCGAAGGCTGTCGCGGCGATGCGCAGCTCCTCGCTCGTGTGACGCAGATCGCTCAGGGTCTTTTCCAGTTCGTCGGCCATGGCGTTGAAGGCGACGATGGTCTGGCGGATTTCCGGTGTACCCGCCGGCGCGAGGCGAAACGTCAGGTCGCCGGCACCGAGGCGCCGCGCACCGTCGGCCAGCCGCGTGAGCGGCCGCAGGCCCGAGCGGAGCAGAGCGACGAGGCCGATGAACTGCAGGCCGATGGCAAGGGCGAGCAGGTTCAGGTTGCCGAGGAAACCGGACCACAGGCGATCGACCCCTGCGGCGATCGACATCACCACGGTCAGCGTACCGCCGCCCTCGAGGGTCCGCGAAGCGATGGGATCGGTGAGGCCGACGATGTCCACGAACCATGCCGGTGCGGCCGGCTCGCGTCCGGCGACGGTGACATCGGCCACTGCGCCCGTCCGCCCGCGCCAGGTGATGCGCTGGACGTGCGGCCGGACGGGATGCGCACGCAACAGGCGCTCGATGCCCCGCGCATCCTTTGGTGCTCCGCCGGCCGAAAGCGTCATCGCCAGCGCGTGGAGTTCGGCCTGCAGCTGGCGGCCGAGCTCGGCATGCAGCGACAGCGCATCGCGCACCGTCACGGTCGCCAGCAGGATGACCGCGGCGGCGGCCAGCAGCACGGCCGTTCCGATCATCATGCGGGCGGTCAGCGTCAGCCGCGACCAGAAACCGCCGGGCGGATCAGCGTCCAATTCTCTTTCCCCTTTGCGCTGCCGCCCGCGAGCGGGCGGCAAGAGCGTCCGGCCATGCCGGACCAGTGACAAATCGTAGCCCCCGGCGACGGCCGTCTCCGGCGGGATCAACCGAGGAAACGGTGGCTTTTTCGCCGCTTCGGCACGGAATGGCCGGGGCCACCGCCACCGGTTCAGCTTTTCGGCTTCAGGTGGAGATGGGGCGATGACCTGCCGCGCGGCGCATAGCCGTGGCTGTGCACGCCGCGGGACACTTCGACGGAGACGAGGTTAAGCTTGCCGTGACGCACGCCGCGCTCGGCGATCAGCGCGTCGGCGAAAGCACGCACCGCAGCCGTCGGACCGCGAAGGATCACGCTCTCGAGGCAGTTGTCGTGATCGAGGTGGGCGTGCATGGTCGCCACGGTCAGGTCGTGGTGGCCGTGCTGGAGCTCGGTCAGCCGTTCGGCGAGATCGCGCTCGTGGTGGTTGTAGACATAGGAGAGGTTGGCGACGCACTGACCGGCGGAGTCGTCGGTGCGGCTCGCCGACTCGAGGTAATCACGCAACAGGTCGCGGACGGCTTCCGAGCGGTTGCCGTAGCCGCGCGCCGCGATCAGCGCGTCGAAGGCACGCGCGAGTTCCTCATCGATCGAAATGGTGATGCGTTCCATCGTTCAGAAGCCGAGCGTGTCGTTGGAGAGGTCAATGGTGATGACGGGGCGGTCGAGCGCCGCCGCCGTCGCGGCGAGGAAATCGCGCATCCACGGCGTCGGCGGATCGAAGGCGCGCCGCGGCTGTTCCTTGGCCAGACCGATGATGCGGTCGGCGAGCAGCAGCTTGCCCACAGGGTTCGCCGGTACGCAGCCCGCGGCCTCGAACTCCTGCCCCAGCCAGTGCTTCGCCTCCTCGCGACCGAAGCGTGAGACCTCGTCATCGTGCAGGTCGTAGTCGATCCGCTGGCCGTCGGCGAAGATCACGGAAACGTGATGCGTCATGGCGTGCCCTCCTCCTGTCGTCGCCACGATGTTAGCAGAAGCCCCCGCCGGACCCGGGGCACGACGGTCATCAGTCCGGGATCACCCAGCCGGGCTCGCGATGGCGTGCGAGGTGCCGCGGCGTCCAGGACGCCGGGGTCTTGCGCACGAAATGCCAGCGGGCGACGTGGTAGCTCGGATCGAAGCCGTAGAAGTTGCGCCGCATCTCGGCGAGTTCTTCGGCGCGCCAGGCCGCGAGCGGCTTCTCGGCCTCGTCGGCGGCCCGTTTGCGGCGCTTTTCTGCAAGGTGCCCGGCGTAACCGGCATCGGCCGCGAGCGCCCGCGCCCGCCGGATGACCTCGTCGCGGAACGCCTCGCGGCCGCCGGCCAGGCAGGCGTCGTAGAAGCCGAGGCTCACCGCCTCATGCGCGGTCATCGGCAGGCGGTGGCGCATGATCGCCGCCGCCCCCTTGGCACCGACGCGGGGCGGCAGCAGGTAGGTCCAGAACTCCGAGCCGTAGAGGTTGCCCATGTTGCGGTAATGCGGATTGAGGATGACGCCGTCGCGCGCCCAGACGTAATCCGCGGCGCGCGCCAGGAAACAACCGCCGGCGCCGGCATTGCCGGAAAGTGCGGCGACCGTCAGGCGATCGTCGCAGCGCAGGATCGCCTCGGCCAGGTCGTCGATGGCCCCGATGTTGGCCCACGACTCGTCGGCCGGGCTTTCGGCGTGTTCGATGAGATTCAGGTGAATGCCGTTCGACCAGAAGTCGGCGCCGCCCATGAGCACGAGCACGCGCGTCGGCCGGCCGCGGGCCCACTCGAAGGCTGCACGAAGGCGCTCGCATTGGCGCGTGCCCATCGCGCCGTTGTAGAACTCGAAATGCAGGAAGCCCACCTCGCCGGCTTCTTCGTAGCGGATGTCCTGCCAGGTGGCGCGATCGGCGCTCCACCAGCCTGCCAGCGGCAGTTCGGGCAGGCTTGCCACCTGTTCGGGAAAGGCGATCGTGGCCGGGAGCTTGATGCCATCCTTGCGCTTCACGTGACCGATCCAGACCGCGCCGTCACTCGTGGCGCGCAGCAGCGCGGTTTCGCGGCGGCCAATCAGGGCTCCGGGCGGCGTGTCACCACGGCTGAGTCTTGCATAATTGGCTTCCGGCCACGCGTCGAACAGATGGCAGGGCTCGCCGAACAGTTCGTCGGCGACGCCGGGAAAGCCGTCGGCGGCATCGATCTTCCGGAGCACCGTTGCGCTGGAATCGCGCTGCCAGTCGATCGCGCGGTCGGCCTGGCGCATCAGCGGCCGCAGCCGCTCCCGTCCGCCGGTCTCGGCCAACGGCAGTGGCCGGAAGCCGCCACGCGCGAACTTCTCGACGGCCTCGAGCACGGCCGCGGTCGCGGCTTCCGTGACTTCGTTGCGGTAGAGGCTCGCCTTGCGCGCGCGGCGCATCGGAAAGGTTCGGCTCGCCCAGATTGGTCCCGCGTCCATTTCGGCCTCCGCCTGCAGGACGGTCACGCCCCATTCCGCCTCGCCCTCCTGGATCGCCCAGTCGAGCGCCGACGGGCCACGATCGCCGACGATGCCCGGATGGACGATCAGACAGACGTGCCTCGACCAGATGCTTTCGGGGATGGCACGACGCAGGTAGGGCGCGACGACCAGATGCGGGCGGAACAGCGCCACGGCCTCGAGCGCGACCGCATCGTTGATGTCGAACTCCACCGAGAGCTCGTGGCCGCGCGCCGCGAGCTCGGCGTAGAGCCGCTGGCTCAGGCTGTTGAAGGCATGGACGAGGAGCAGGATGCGCATCAGCAGATCCGTGGCAGCGGCTCGCCGGTGAGCCAGTCGACGATGCGCCGGCCACCGAAGCCGGTCCTCATCTGCACGAAGTGGTGCGGATCCTCCTGCACCGTGCCGATTTTCTCGGCGCGCCGGCCGAGCGGATGCGCGCGCATCGCCGCGAGCACTGGCTCGGCGTCGGCTTCGGCGACGATCGCGACGAGCTTGCCCTCGTTGGCGACGTAGAGCGGATCGAGGCCGAGGAATTCGCAGGCGGCGGCGACTTCGGGATTGATCGGGATCGCCGGCTCCTCGAGCATCATGCCGACGCCCGACTGGCGCGCGATCTCGTTGAG
This sequence comes from uncultured Rhodocyclaceae bacterium, assembly GCA_964530115.1. Classification (GTDB taxonomy): domain Bacteria; phylum Pseudomonadota; class Gammaproteobacteria; order Burkholderiales; family Rhodocyclaceae; genus Fen-999. Next base: position 36,698 of record CAZGYD010000029.1, read on the forward strand.
CGTCGTCGCCAGCCCACCGCGCGTCGGATCGCGCAGGCAGCGGATGTCGGCGCCGGTTGCCAGCATCGCCGCCACCAGATCGTGGAGCGCCGCGGTGTCCGAAACGATGGGTGACGAGAAGCCGAGGCTCTCGCGTTGGGCCATGATCGCCATGCCGTGGTCGCCGATCGTGCCCGAGAGCAGGATGGCGTCGCCGGGGCGGGCGCGGTCGCCCGAGAGGACCACGCCATCACGCACCACGCCGACTCCGGTGGTGGTGATGAAGACACCGTCGGCCTTGCCCGTTTCGACCACCTTGGTGTCGCCCGTCACCACGGCCACGCCGGTGTCTCTCGCGGCGCGCGCCATCGATTCGACGATGCGGACGAGTTCGGCGAGCGGAAAGCCCTCCTCGATGATGAAGCCCGCAGAGAGCCACAGCGGCCGCGCGCCCATCACGGCGACGTCGTTGATCGTCCCATGCACCGCGAGGCAGCCGATGTCGCCGCCGGGGAAGAAGAGCGGCGAGACGACATGGCCGTCGCAGGACATCACCAGCCGGCCACCGGCCGGCATCGGCAGCGAGGCGCCATCGTTGCCCTGGCGCAGGAACTCGTTGCCGAGATGCCTGGCAAAGAGCTCCTCGACGAGCTGGGCCATGGCGCGGCCGCCGGAGCCGTGCGTCATATCGATGCGGCCGTGCCTGAGATCGAGCGGCCGGACATAGTCTTCCCTGGTTCGTTTCATTCCTGGTCCCGGTAGCGTCCGTAGGTGTAATGCGCAGCGCAGGCGCCTTCCGAGGAGACCATGCAGGAGCCCACCGGCGTCGCCGGCGTGCACACGTTGCCGAAGAGCTTGCAGTCCTGCGGCCGCTTCACGCCGCGCAGGATGGCGCCGCATTCGCAGGACTGGTGGTCGGCGACGCTGCGGTAGGCGAGCGAAAAGCGCCCCTCGGCATCGAAGGCCGCGTAGTCGCGGCGGATCTTCAGCGCCGAATAGGGCACCAGGCCAAGGCCGCGCCATTCGAATTCCCGCCGAAGTTCGAAGATTTCGGAGACGAGCGTCTGTGCCTTGAGATTGCCCTCGCGGGTGACCGCGCGCGTGAATTCGTTCTCGACCTCGCTGCGGCCTTCGTTCACCTGGCGGATCAGCATGAGGATCGCCTGCATGACGTCGAGCGGCTCGAAGCCGGCGATCACGACGGGCTTGCGGTACTCCTCGGCGAAAAACTCGTAGGGGCGGCTGCCGATCACCGTCGATACGTGCGCCGGGCCGATGAAGCCGTCGAGGGGCACGGTCCCGAGTTCCCGTACCTCGGGGGATTCGAGGATGTTAGCGATCGCCGAGGGCGTGAGCACGTGGCAGCAAAGCACCGAGAAGTTCTTGAGCCCGAGCGCCGCCGCCTGTTTGATGACCACTGCGGTCGGTGGCGTGGTCGTCTCGAAGCCGATGGCGAAGAACACGACCTGGCGGCCTGGCTCGTCCTGAGCCAGCTTCAGCGCATCGGCGGCGGAATAGACCATGCGCACGTCCCCGCCTCGGGCACGCGCCTTCATGAGCGAGCGCCCGCCGGAAGCCGGCACGCGCAGGCAGTCGCCGTAGGTGCAAAGAATCACGTCGTGTTCGAGCGCCAGTTCGATGGCCATGTCGACGCGGCCGATGGGCAGCACGCAGACCGGACAGCCGGGGCCGTGAACCATGCGCACGTTGCCGGGCAACAGGTCGGCGACGCCGTAACGCGAGATGGCGTGCGTGTGACCGCCGCAGAACTCCATGAAGCTGTAATGGCGCGACGGGCGCGCCTCGGCGGCGATCGCGGCGGCGAGCCCCTTCGCCAGCCTGCCGTCGCGAAACTCCTCGACGAATTTCACGACCCACCCTCCGGACCGCGCTCCCAGGGGGAGCGACGGTCGTTCGCCGCCGCGCGGCTTTCCATTCTGGAATTCACGCCGCGCCCGCCTGCTCGCCCATCTCCGCGAAGAGCGCGAGCGTTTTCTCCGCCTCATCGGCATCGAGCTTCTGCAGCGCATAGCCGACATGGACGATCACGTAGTCGCCGACCCTGATCCCGTCGACCAGCGCGAGCGAAATCTCCTTCCTCACGCCGCCGAGATCGACGACCGCCTGATCACCGTCGAGGATTTCCGCGACCCGTGCGGGAATGGCCAAACACATGTCAATGCTCCGTATTCAACGCGACCCAGGCCTGGCCGAGGGCGAGGCCGCCGTCGTTGGGCGGTACGCCGCGCGCCTCGAGCACCGTGAGCCCGGCGGTCGTCAGTCGCTCGCGCAGCGCCCCGGCGAGCAGCGCATTGAGGAAGCAGCCGCCCCCGAGCGCCACCGTGGCGATCTTCTCACGTTGCACGGCGGCCAGGGCCCAGTCTGCGAGCGCCGCCGCGAGCGTCGCGTGGAACAGCGCCGCCGCGCGGCCGGCATCGGCCATGTCGGCGATCGCCGCAATCAGTGGCGTGAGCAAGAGCCCGCCAGCGTCGTCGAGGTGCCAGCCGCCGCCGAGCGGCTCGACGGGGCCGTGCGCGGCCGCCAGTCCCTCGAGCAGCATCGCCGCCTGGCCCTCGAAGGCCATCACCGGCTTGATGCCGAGGAGTCCCGCCGCGGCATCGAACCAGCGGCCGCAGCTCGAGGTGGGCGGGCAATGGACACCGTTCTCGAGCATCCGCCGTATCATCGCCGCGCCAGCCTGGCCGGAAAAGCGTGATTCGATCTCGTCGCCCCGGCCCAGCAGGAAGAGCGCCGCGGCGCCCATGCGCCAGGGCTCGCGCGCCGCCCGGTCGCCGCCGGGCAGCGGGATCGCTTCGAGATGGCCGAGCCGCTCGAACCGCGCGCCATCGACCTTCAAGAGTTCCCCGCCCCAGGCGGCGCCGTCGGCCCCCAGCCCCACGCCGTCGAGCGCGAGTCCCAGCGCCGGGCCGTCATGACGATGCTCGGCGAGCACCGCGGCGATGTGGGCGTGATGATGCTGCACACCGAGCGCAGGGATGCCACGCTCGGCGGCGATCTTCGCCGCGAGCCGCGTCGAGGCAAAGTCAGGGTGCAGATCGTGGGCGACGATCGCCGGCTCGACCTCGAGGATGGCGAGCAGATGCTCGACCGTCTCTTCGAGAAAACCGACCGTCGCGGCGTTGTCGAGATCGCCGATGTGCTGCGAGACGAAGGCCTCGCTGACGTCGCCGTTCGGGCGGGTCACGCATACGGTATTCTTGAACCAGCCGCCGAGCGCGAGCACCGCCGGCCCGGCCCGCGCCAGGCGGATCGGCCGCGGCACGTAGCCGCGCGCGCGGCGGATGAACTGGAAGCCGCCAGGTGTCGCGCGGACGACGCTGTCGTCGCAGCGAACGAGGATCTCGCGATCATGATCGAGGATCGCATCGGCGATGCCGGCAAGCCGAGCGCGCGCCTCGTCGTTGCCGACGACCAGCGGCTCGCCGCCCGGATTGGCGCTGGTCATCACCAGCACCGCCTCCGGCGCATCGTGGAACAGCAGATGCTGGACGGGCGTGTAGGGCAGCATCGCGCCGACGAAACTCAGCCGTGGTGACACGCCGGGAAGCAGCGCATCGGCATCGGACCGTTTGGGCACGAGGACGATGGGCCGCTCCGGCGATTCGAGCAGCGCCACCTCGGCCTCGCCGGGTTCGGCGAAGCGCCGCAGGCACGCCGTGTCGCCGACCATGACCGCGAAAGGCTTCTCTTCACGCGCCTTGCGTTCCCTGAGGCGGGCGACCGCCGCGGCGTTCGTCGCATCGCAGGCGAGATGGAAGCCACCCAGCCCCTTGATGGCGACGATCGCGCCCCTCCCGATGAGGCGCAGGACGCCGGCAATCGGATCGCCGGTGATCTGCGTGCCCTGCGCATCGATCAGCCGCAACCGCGGCCCGCACACGGGACAGCAGGTGGTCTCGGCATGGAAGCGGCGGTTCGCCGGATCGGCGTATTCGCGTGCGCACTCGGGGCAGAGCGGAAACGGCGCGAGGCTCGTCTGCGGCCGGTCGTAGGGCAGCGCGCGCGTGACCGTGAAGCGCGGCCCGCATTGGGTGCAAGTGATGAAGGCGTGGCGGTGGCGGCGGTTCGCCGGATCGAACATCTCGGCGAGGCAGTCGGGGCAGACCGCCGTGTCGTGGCCGATGGCGGTGGCGACCGGCCCGAGCGAACGGCTCTCGCCGATCGTGAAGCCGGAGAAACCCTCGGGCGCCGCATCTCGAGCCTCGATGCGGTCGATGCGCGCAAGCGGCGGTGCTTCACGCGCGAGCCGGTCGACGAACTCGGCGATGCGCCCGCCCTCGGCGGCGATCTCGACACCGAGGCTGTCGTTCCTCACCCAGCCGCGCACACCGGTTTCCCGTGCCAGCCGCCAGACATGCGGCCGGAAACCGACGCCCTGGACGAGGCCGGTGATCCTGATCCGGCAGGCCGCCGTCATGTCAGCCGCGCGGGCGCTCCAGCCAGTCGAGCCACTCGCCCATGCCCTCGCCGGTCTTCGCCGAAACGCGGATCACCTCGATGCCGGGATTGACGCGGCGCGCGCAGTCGATCGCGCGGCCAACGTCGAAATCCAGGTGCGGCAACAGATCGCACTTGTTGAGCAGCATCAGGCTCGCGGCCTGGAACATGTCCGGGTACTTGAGCGGCTTGTCCTCGCCCTCGGTGACCGAGAGGATCACTACCTTGTGCGCCTCGCCGAGATCGAAGGCCGCCGGGCAGACGAGGTTGCCGACGTTCTCGATCATCAGGAGCGAGCGCTCCGGTGGATCGAGCTCGCGGATCGCGTGGCCGACCATGTGCGCATCGAGGTGGCAGCCCTTGCCGGTGTTGATCTGCACGGCCTTCGCACCCGTGGCGCGGATGCGCTCGGCATCGTTGCTCGTTTGCTGGTCGCCCTCGATGACGGTGACGGGACGACGGCCGCCGAGCAGCTCGATCGTCTTCACCAGCAGCGTGGTCTTGCCCGAGCCGGGACTGGAGACGAGATTCAGGGCGAAGACGCGCCGCCCGGCGAGGAAGGCGCGGTTCTCGCGCGCATGGGCATCGTTCTTAGCCAGGATGTCCTGCTCGATCCGCAGCATGCGCGATACCGACATCCCCGGCGCGTGGCTGTGCGCCGGCACGTAGGCGTGGTTGTGATCATGGTGCCCATGACCATGGCCGTGGGGATCGCCATGGTCGTGAGCATGACTGTGCGCCGTGCCGTCGGCATGGACGTGCTCGTGCTCGTGAAGGGGATGGCCCTCGATCCGGGTTTCTCCGTGGCCGCAGCCGCAGGTCGTACACATGTCAATCCACCTCCAGTTCCTTCACCCGCATATCCGTGCCCCCGGTCACCTGCACGCGCCAGCCACCGCAACGCGGACAGCCGCCCAGTCGGTCGTGCATGGACACTTCTTCGTTGCAATCGAGGCACCAGCCCGAGCCCGGAACCCGCGTGATCTCGAGCCGCGCCCCCGCGGCGACGCTGTCGCCGATCACGGCATCGAAGCAGAAACGCAGTGCCTCGATTTCGACGCTCGCCAGCTCGCCGACCTCCAGATAGACCGCCCGCACCCGCGTCAGGTTCTCGCGGCGGGCGGTGTCCTCGATGAGTTGAAGGATGCCCTCGGCGAGCGACATTTCGTGCATGGCAACCAAGAAGTCGTTCGTAACACCGCCATCTTACCGTCCGGCCACGGGTTCAGGCGATGGCGCCGCCACCGCATCGACGACCGCTTCGACGGAGGGGACTTTCTCCCCGCGCAGGATGCGCCCCAGCAGTTCCTCGTCGACGAGATCCTGGCGCGGCTCGGCCTTGACCGGGGTGAGCAGGCGCTCGAGAAAGGCGCCGGCCTCGGCGAGCGCGGCCGCCTGATCGGGGAAACCGCGCATCGGCGAATGCACGGAGTGCATCTGCAGCGAGCCGAGTCCATCGACGCGATTGACGAGAAAGCGGAAGAGCCCCCCGGGAAAGCCGTGAATCTGCCGGCCGCCAAGGGGCAGGGCTTCCCAGTCTTCGCCCTCGGCGGGGAACATGACCAGGCTCATCATCCACGGCGTCACCAGCATGCCGAGCGTCCGCCCTTCCCATGAGCGGAAGCCGAGCGTGGCGACCTCGAGCGCCGGATTGATGAGCGGCAGGCCGGCCATTTGCTCGCGATGGATGCGTTCGAAGATCTCCCGGGTCCGCACAGCCAGGACGTCGGGTGATGGCGTTTCGATCATTCGGTCACCTCTGCGGCTTGGCCGAGCCCCGGGAAATAGGCGTCCACATCGATGCTCTCGGCGCCGTCCATGATCTCCTGGAGGCCATCCAACGCGCGGTCGATCTCACGCGCCTGCGCTTCGCTGATCACTTCCCTGGCCCAGCCGAGGAAGTTCAGGATCCAGGCCCCTTCCGGCTGGGCTCCGACCAGCAGCATATTGATCTCCTCTTCACCGTTGCGGCCGCGGCAGAGCGCCGTCACCTCGCCGCCACGGACAACCTGCATGGGAATGGCGATGCACATCAGGCGGCACCTTCGAGCTCTGCCTGCCGGCGCCAGTGGCCGGTTCGCCGTTGGCTGTGCGGCATGGGGACCGCACCGACTCGGGCAAGCTCTTCGACCAGCATGCCGACCATGTTATCCAGCGCCGCGGCAGCCGGTCCGCTCAGGCCAAGCCGGTTCTCCAGCGAGTACGGCACCATGCCGATGATTGCGACGTGCCGCGGCGTCTCGCCCTTGAAGGCCAGGAGCGCCAGCAGGTCGGAAAGTCCGAGCTGGTGGTTCGAAAGCTTGGTCTGGAAAAAGGCACGGATTTCCCCGTCGGCGATACGTACCAGCGTCCCTGGCGGCCGGTCGACATTGACGGCATCGGCGACGATCAGGCAGTCGCAGGCACGCATCGGTTCGAACAGCTCCATGCCCGTGGTCCCGCCATCGACGACCTGTACGTTGTCGGGGAGCCGGTAGCGGGCCTCGAGTTCCTCGACGGCGCGCACGCCGATACCCTCGTCCTGCATGAGTACGTTGCCCATGCCAATGACGAGGATCCTGGCGTATTGCGACGGCTGAGTTTCGCGTGCCACTCAGAGGGCCCTCACCTTGACGATCGGCCGCTGCTCGTTGTCGAACATGTGGATCGCGCAAGCGATACAGGGGTCGAAGGAATGCACCGTACGCAGCACCTCGAGCGGCTGTTCCGGATCGGCGATCGGGTTGTGCATCAGCGACGACTCGTAGGGGCCGATCTGGTCGTTGGCGTCGCGCGGGCCGGCGTTCCAGGTGCTCGGCACGACCGCCTGGTAGTTCTTGATCCTGCCGTTGTCGATCACCACCCAGTGCGAGAGCGTACCGCGCGGAGCCTGGTGGAAGCCGACCCCGCGGATCTCGCCCTTCGGGAACGAAGGCGGATTGAACGTCGTCTGGTCCTTGCCGATGTTCTCGACCAGCCGCATCCACTGGTCGCGCAGCGTGTCGACCATCACCGCGCAGCGCACGGCCCGCGCCGCGTGGCGGCCGATCGTCGACTGCAATGCGCTCATCGGCACGTCGGAAAGCCGGCCGACGGCCTTCATCGTACCGAGCGCCTGGTTCAGATACTTCGCGTAACGCTTGTTGCCGGCGGCCAGCCCGATATGGACGTCGGCCAGCGGCCCAACCTCGCAGCGCTTGCCGTAGAAGGTCGGCGCCTTGACCCACGAGTACTTGCCGTTGTCCTGGAAGTCGGTGTACTGGGGCTCCGTTTCGCCCTGCCAGGGATGCAGCGCCTTTTCGCCGACATACCAGGAATGCTTGGAGCTTTCGGCCACGCCATCACGGAAGTATTCGTCATTGAAGGTGCGGATCGGCTTGTAGGTCTTGAGGTCGCCGCCAGCGATGAAACCGCCGGGAAGATCGAATACCGTGCCCTTGGCATCCTGCGGGCAGTCCGGCACCGACAGATAGTTGGTGACACCGGCGCCGTACTTCGTCCAGTCGAGATAGAAGGCGCCGATCGCGGGAACGTCGACGAGATAGGTCGACTTGATGAAGCGGTCGAGCTTGTCGATGAATTCCTTGATCAGCATCAGGCGCTCGATGTTGAGCACCGACGGCGCGTCGTGGCTCACGGAATTCGAGACGCCGCCGACAGCGACATTCTGGATGTGTGGGCTCTTGCCACCGAGGATGGCGACGATCTTGTTGGCGTTGTTCTGGATGTCGAGCGCCTGCATGTAATGCGCGACGGCGAGCAGGTTCACGTCGGGCGGCAACTTCATCGCCGGGTGTCCCCAGAAGCCGCTGGCAAAGGGCCCGAGCTGGCCGCTGCCGACGAAGGTCTTGAGACGGTCCTGCACGGCCTTCATCTCGTGCGGCCCGTTGAGCGGCCAGTCGGAAAGCGATTCGGCGAGCTTCGCCGTGGTCACCGGATTGGCCTTCAGCGCTGACGTGACGTCCACCCAGTCGACCGCCGACAGGTGGTAGAAGTGCACGATGTGGTCCTGGATTGCGTGCGCCGTCTGGATGATGTTGCGGATCAGCTGCGCGTTGACCGGAATCTCGAGCTGAAGGGCGTTTTCGACGGCCCGCACCGAGGTGATGGCATGCACGGTGGTGCAAACGCCGCAGAAGCGCTGGGTGTAGGACCAAGCCTCGCGCGGGTCGCGGCCGACCAGGATCTTTTCGATGCCGCGCCACATCTGGCCCGAAGACCAGGCCTTGGTGACATGGCCGTTGTCCACCTCGACGTCGATGCGCAGGTGGCCCTCGATGCGGGTGATGGGATCGACGGTGATGCGTTTTGCCACGGTGTGTCTCCTTTGAGTATCGGGGTCAGGCGGCCGCGTGCTCATCGCGCGGCAGCACCGGGAATCGCTTGACGAAGTAGAGGTAGGCCATGATCTCGGCGGCGACGGTACCCACCGTCACCAGGATCTCCGGCAGAGCCGGGAAATAGTGGTAGCCCGGACCGGGATCGAAAGTGATCAGGAAGGCATCGAAGCGGTAGAGCGCGCCGGCGAGGACCATGGCGACGGCGGCGAAGAGCAGCTTCTTCGCGTTTCGGCGGGCCTTGGGCGACGCCAGTACCACCAGCGGATAGGCGAACAGCGCGGTCTCGACGGCAAACATGAGGCTGCCGAAATCGAACGCGAACAGCCTGCCGAGATTGCCCTGCCAAGCGATGGCGACAAAGCGGATCACCAGGAAGGCCGCGATCAGGCCGACGATGATGCGTCCGAGCCCCGCGAGCAGCGGCGTTTCCGGCGTGCGCCGGAACGCCGCCGTCGCCAGCGACGACTCCAGGACCACGATGGCGAAGCCCATCGTGAAGGCCGAGAGCACGGCGAGGAGCGGCTGGAAGTGCAGCGTCTGCCACAGTGGATGAACCTTCCAGCCCATGGCCACGAGGAAGGTGCCGAGTGAGGACTGGTGCATGGTCGGCAGCAGGATCCCCAAGGCGATGAAGAAGAACAGCAACCGGTTGAGCACGGGCCCGATCCGCTGCGCCAGCGGCCGGGCACGGAAGCGCTCGAGGATCGTCGGCAGAAACTCGATGGAGAGCACGAGCACATAGGCGGCGACGCAGAGACCGACTTCGAGCATGACCGAGTGGAAGTTCATTTGCCAGGGCAGGAACAGGTTGTAGAACTGCCACCAGCGGCCCATGTCGACGAAGGCGCCGAAGGCCGCAAAGCCGTAGCCGAGCAGGCTGGTGAGCAGCGCCGGCCGGATCAGCGGGTGATACTCGCCCTTGTTGAAGACATAGACCGTCACCGCGAGAGCATAGCCGCCACAGGCGAGGGCAGTGCCGACGACGATGTCGTAGACCACCCAGATGCCCCAGGCGTAGCCGCCGCCGAGGTTGGCGATCGAGCCCATGCCGGTGGTGAAGCGCACGGCCAGGAGCACCACGGCCACGAGCACCAGCAGCGCCAGCACCATGAAGAAGGGCGTCAGCAACGGCCGCTTCAGTTCAGCGAAATGGCTCATTCCTCTCCTCCTTTGCCGTTGCCGTCATCGACGTTGCGGCGGACCAGCCAGGTCAGGCCACCCAGCGCGATTGCCGGCAGGGCCATGTAGCTGTAGAGCGTGCCTTGGATGCCTTCCGAGATCGACGCGAACGAGCGCTCGCCGAGCGGCGGCATGCCGAGCTTGTCGTAGGGGATCGCCGAAAGGTGCAGGACATTCGTTCCGCCCGCCTCCTTCTCGCCCCAGACCGTGCGCTGGTACTGAGGCGCGGCCTTTTCGTGGAAGCTGTCGGGCTTCGTGATGTCGCCGCGCGGATAGTGGTAGACCTCCCCCGGCTTGAGCGCGAGGCGACGCTTCGCTTCTTCGAGCAGGGCGGCGCGGGGCCCGAACAGCGTCGCCCCGGTCGGGCAGGCTTCGGCGCAGCCGGTCATCATGCCCTTGTCGATGCGCTCCACACCCTTCTGGTTGCACATCTGGCACTTGTGGATCTTGCCGAAGGCGTTGTCGTAGTCGTACTGCGGCACGTTGTAGGGGCAGCCGGTCATGCAGGTGCGGCAGCCGATGCAGGCGTTGGCGTCGTAGCTGACGATGCCTGTGCGCGGGTGACGTGTCAGCGCCTTCACCGGACAGACTGAAACACAGCCTGGATCGACGCAGTGCATGCAGCTGCGCTTCTCGAAGGAAAAACCATCGCTCAGGGCATCCTTGAGCTCGCCCTTGCCTTCCTTGTGGATCTTGATGACGTTGAGCGTCTGTGCCGAAAGGTCGAGGGCGAAGTCGGCGTGGGCCTCGCCGGCCATCGGCACCGGCGGCATGCCGTTGACTTCCTTGCACTTGGTAACGCAGGCCTTGCAGCCGACACACAGTGTCGCGTCGTAGAGCATGCCGACGGCTTCAGGCGCGGGTTCAAGATTCGGCCGCGCGTGCGCCTCGCCGACGGCCGCAGCGGAAGCCAGCGTCGCCCCCAACGATGCCTTGAAAAATCTGCGCCGGTCCATGGTCAGGCCCCCGTGTCTGAAGACTGGCCCTTTTCCGTCGCCTTGCCTTCGAGCTTCTTGCCGGCCACGGCCGTCGCCCCGAGCAGCGCGCCTACGGCCGCGCCAGCCACCGCTGCGGCTGCGGCAACGGTCGAGGAAGACGGATTTTGCCGGTCGGCGATGTTTGGAAAGGCGTTGGGCGGGGTATGCGTCTTCACGTCGGCAAGGCTGAACATCGGCTTGTGGAAGCCGGTACCCTGCTCTGAGCAGCCGAAGCAGGGATGGCCGACGCCGATCGGCCAGACACCGCCGCCGACGTTGTTGTATTCGAGGCTCGGACAGTTGTTATAAGTCTCCGGCCCCTTGCAGCCGAGCTTGTAGAGGCACCAGCCCTGACGGTGACCCTCGTCGCCGAACTGGGTGGCGAAGCGGCCAGCGTCGAAGTGGGGCCGGCGGTAGCAGTTCTCGTGGATCAGACGGCTGTAGGCCCATTTCGGCCGACCCTTGTCGTCGAGCGGCGGCAGTTTGCCGTAGGTGACGAAGTAGAGGACCGTACCGAGGAAGTTGGCCGGATTCGGCGGACAGCCGGGGATGGTCACGACCGTCTTGCCCGCGAGGAACTGCGGCGCGCCGACTGCGCCGGTCGGATTCGGCGCCGCGGACTGCACACCACCCCAACTGGCGCAGGAGCCGAAGGCGACGATCGCGGCCGCGCCCTCGGCGGCCTCTCGGGTGGCGTCCATCATCGTCTGGCCGCCGATCTTGCAATAGATGCCGTTGTCCTTGGTCGGGATCGCGCCCTCGATCACGAGCAGATATTTGCCGTGATACTTCTTCATCGCTTCGCGCTTGATCTCCTCGACGCGATGGCCGGCACCGGCATCGAGCGTCTGATGATAGTCGAGGGAAATAAGGTCGAGGATCAGGTGCTCGAACGTCGGCTGTTCGGAGCGCAGGAGCGATTCGCTCGGCCCGGTGCATTCCTGGCCGTGGAGCCAGATGACCGGCGGCCGCGCAGGATTGGCGATGGCCTCGGCCATCGCATAGGCGGCCTTGGTGCCCAGCCCGAACGAGGCGGCCACACCCGTACAGAATTTCAGGAAGGTACGGCGCGAAATGCCGAGTCGCCGCTCCACCGCCGTGAAGTCGTACGAGGAATCGAGTTCGAAATCGGATGGTCTGTCCACGTGTCGTCTCCCCCTTGGGTCACTGTTGGATGGACGGCGTGGAACAAGATCCGTACCAAAGATCAAACTCAATCTCAATGCATTGATTTAAAGAGACTTATTCTTCACGCCTCCCGACTGAAGAAAGAGAAAATGAAAACCATCCTTCCATTTCTGTCATAGAAGTGGAAGTATTGTTTCCAGATTTTCCGGCTCAGGGCTTGGGGCGTGGGAGAGTGAGCACGAAGAGAGCACCGCCGCCCGGCAAGTTCTCGACCGAGAGCCGGCCACCATGGCGCTCGACGATGCCATAGCTGATCGCAAGCCCCAGACCGGTGCCCTTGCCCACCGGCTTGGTCGTAAAGAAGGGATCGAAGATGCGACCAAGGTTTTCCGGGGCGATACCTGGGCCGTTGTCGGCGAAGCGTACGCACACCGTTTCAGCCGACATCTCGGCCGAAATGTCGAGCCGGCCGTCCGGGCGGCCGGCGGTGGCATCGCAGGCATTCTGGACGAGATTCATCACCACCTGCTGAAGCTGACCGGCGGAGCCGTTGAGCCGGATCTCCTCGGGCAACCGGATGGTGACGCGGAAGCTGCCGGGCACCGCCTTGGTCACCCAGTGGACCGCGCGCTCGATCACCGGTACCAGATCCATCGGCTCCATGAGGTTACGATCCATCGCGGAAAAGCGCTTGAGGCCGTCGACGATGTCGCGCGTGCGCTCGGCGCCCTCGGCCGTGCCCTCGATCAGCGACGGCAGATCCGCAAGCAGGCGGTCGATGCCCAGTTCCTCGCGCAGCGCGTCGATGCGCTCCCACGGCTCCTTGCGCCGGACGGCGTCGAGGTATTCGCGCAGACGGTTGGCGTAACGCTTGAGCACGAGCACGTTGCCGAACACGAAGCTGATCGGATTGTTGAGTTCATGTGCGACCCCGGCGACCAGCCGGCCGAGCGAGGCCATCTTCTCGGAATGCAGCAACTGCTGCTGAGTCCGCTTCAGGTCCTCGTGCGCCTGCCGGAGCGCCTTGTAGGCGCGCTGGAGCTCGCCGACCGGCCGGCCCGTGATCACCACGCCGAGCATCTTTCCCGTCGCGCTGTAGCGGGGGGTGCAGTTCAGGGACACGGGAATGGCGCTGCCGTCGGCGGCACGAAGCTGCATCTCGCAGTCGTGCAGCGTCTCGCCCACATGGCCTGCGAAGAAGTGCTGAGCTTGGCGGCGGGAGCCCTCGTCGGCGAAGAGATCGAAGATCCGCCGGCCCTTGAGCTCGGCCTCGTCCAGGCCGGTGAGCTGGGCGAGGGAGGGATTGATGTCCTCGATCGCGCCGACACGGTCACAGACCAGGAGCACATCGGACATCGAGGCGAGCACCGAGCCGATGAACTGCTGCGATTCCTCGAGCGCGGCGTTCTTCTTTTCCAGGGCGACCTCGTACTCGAGGAGATCGTTGTAGACCTCGTCCATCTTGCGGATCACGTCGAGCCAGACATCCTCGCTCGCGCCGGCGCGCGCCGCGGCGACGAGCTGCTCGATACCTTCGGGCCGGTCCTTGCCTTCCATCAGTGCACCGTGCACACCATGCAGGGATCGAAGGAGCGGACGACGTGCTGGACCGCCACCGCATCCCCCGCCTCCGTTCCGACCGGAACACCAACCAGGGCACGCTCGAGCGCGCCGGGATTGCCCGCGGCGTCGCGCGGCGAGAAGTTCCAGGTGGTCGGCGCGATGATCTGGTAATTGCGGATGCGCCCGCGCCGGATCGACAGCCAGTGGCCGAGGGCGCCCCGGGCCGCCTCGACGAGGCCGCAGGCATCGGCCTCGGCCGGCAGTTCGCCGGTCACGGAAAATGGTTCCCCGGGCCGCAGCGCTTCGGCCCATTTCTCCATCTGCGGCACGATGCGCGCCACTTCGATGAGCCGCGCGACCACGCGCGCCTCGACGCCGGCGCCGTGGCGGGCCACGAGATCGCGCAAGAGCGGATGCCCGGCGACGAGCTGACGCGCGAGCGCGCCGGTTTCCATCGCCCTGCCGCCGAGGCGGGGCGCCTTGCACCAGGTGTAAGCGGCTTCCTTGTCGGCCATCGGCAGCGTCGAACCGCGTGCAGGCGAAAGCGGACCCTCGGCATCGGCGTACCAGGCGTGGCTGACGTCCTCGGCGATTCGCCCCGGATCGAAGCCGTCCGCATCGTCCGGCCAGACGCCGGCCGGCCACCAGTGCTCGCCCGTCTCCCCTTCGTAGGCTCCGTAGCTCAGAAAGCCGACGCCTGCCCGGCCGAGCGCCGCAAGCCCGAGCGAGCGCGATAGGCGCAGAAACAGGCCGAAATCGCTGGCTGCGTGGTGCTCGCTCCAGGCGGCCAGGGCGTCGGCCGAGGCGAGGGCGGCGACCGCCTCGAGCGCGTCGTCGAAGGTCTGCCGCTCGAGGAACTGGCGGAATTCGCGCAGCACACGGATCAGGCGCAGGCGCTCGGAAGCGCTGACCGGATGCGTCGAGCCGCCGGGTTGCAGCGCCAGCGTGTGCGGCCATTTGCCCGCGAGCAGGCCCATGACGCGCATCCAGCCGGCCCGCGCGGGCAGAAAATCCAGCGCCGCAGCGCCGCTCACCGCCTTGAATCGAGCCGAGACGGCGTGCCACCACGGCTGAGTTTCGTAGCAGCCGCGGGCGAAGTCGGGCATGAAGAACAGATAGAAGTGAGTGGTGAGATCGGCGACGTTCTCGGCTGCCTGGATCAGGTTGGCGGCGAGACGGCCGTTGTCCGGCGGCCGAAGGCCCATCGCCGCGGCGAGCGCCCGGGCCGCGGCAGCCGACTGGGACACCGAACAAATGCCGCAGATGCGCGGGACGAAGACGAGCGCATCCATCGGATGCTTGCCCGGCAGGATCTGCTCGAAGCCGCGGTAGAGCGAACTTTTCACCCGCGCCTCGCGCACCCGGCCGTCATCGATGTCCAGCACCACCTCGAGGTCGCCCTCGACGCGGTTGAACGGCCCGACGGTCAGGCGTCTCATGGTTTCTTCAGTGGTCGTGGCCAGCGCACGACGTGGTCGCTCTTGGCGTTCTGCCGGACCCGCTCGGGCGTCGCGGACTTCGAGAGTGCCGCGAGCGCGACGAACCAGGCCTTGGGCATGTCGAGCGGCAGGCCGGTCGGGATGCCGGCGATCTTCGGCGTTTCGGCGAATGAGTGGCCAGGCTCCTCGAAGCCGGGCTCGGTGCAGCGAATGCATGGATAGCCGCCATCGGTACAAGAGCCGGCGCCGTTCCAGGGCCGCAAATTGCAGTCGGCATGCGCCTGCGTCCCCTTGCATCCCAGGTGCTCCATCAGGCAGCCCTGGTCGCCGCTTTTTTCGGCGCTGGCCTTGAACTCGTAGAACTCGTTGCGCGAACAGCCGTGATGGACCAGCATGTCCGTGTAGAAACGCGGCCGCGAAAGCTCGTCGAGGTCGTCCGGACGCAGCTCGTTTCGCGCAAGCGCAAGCAGCGTCTCGGTCACCCAGTCGGGGTGCGTCGGACAACCGGCAACATTGATGACCGGCAGACCGGCGCGTGAGCGGAAGCCATTGCCGAGCAGGCCACCGGCCCTGGCACCATCGTACTGGAGGCCGCAGGCGTCGGTCGGATTGGTCGCTGCGGCGGTGATGCCACCGAACGCCGCGCAGGAACCGACCGCCACCACATGATCCGACCGGGCCGCGAGCGCGCGCACCCACTCGGTCAGCGGGATTCCCGTCCCACCCATCAGATGGAACCTGCCGCTGCCCTGTGGCCCGCGCAGCATCGCACCCTCGACGCAGAGAATGTCGAGCGTCCGCCGCCCCTCCGCGCAGTCTTCGAGGAGCGCGAGCGCCTCAGCGGCAGTTGCTTCCGAGACACTTGGGTGCCAGAGCAGCTCGATGCCGCTGTCGGTCAGGGTTTCGAACAGCGGTCCCCAGGTGCTGCCGAGCCACGACAGCGTGCAGCCGCCGCAGCCGCCCGACTGGAGCCAGATCATGTTCATGCTTCGTCCTCCAGACCATAGCGCACGAGCTTGGCGCGTAGGCCGACACGTGAAAGCCCGAGCTCTTCGGCGGCGCGGCTCTTGTTGCCACGATGGCGAGCCAGCGTTTCGCGGATCACCTCGGCCTCGAGGCGCTCGGTGCGTTCCCTGAGGGTACCGCCGAAGGCGGCGATGAGGTCCGCCGCCGAGCCGCCCTCCGGACAGGCCGCAGCACGAACCGCAGGCGAGAGCAGCTCGGGGCCGAGGAGATCGCCCTCGGCGAGCGCAAGCATGCGCAGGATCTCGTTTTGCAGCTCACGGACGTTTCCGGGCCAACGATAGCGCCGGAGGCAGGCCAACGTCTCGGGCGCAAGGATGGCGCCCTGCCGGTCCGCCTGGCGGGCGCGCAACTCGAGCAGTTCGGCAGCGATCAGCGGGATGTCCATGGGCCGTTCGCGCAAGGCCGGCAAGTGCAGCTTCATGCCAGCCAGACGGTAGTAGAGATCCTCGCGGAAACGCCCGCTATGGACGTCGGCCTCGAGATCACGGTTGGTGGCCGCGATGACGCGAACATCGACAGACACCGGACGCGCACTACCGATGGGCCGGATCTCGCCCTCCTGGAGGGCGCGCAACAGTTTGACCTGAAAGGCGGGCGAAGTTTCGCCAATCTCGTCGAGGAAGATCGTGCCGCCATCCGCCTGCTGGAAGAGGCCGATGCGATCCTCGAAGGCACCGGTGTAGGCACCCCGCTTGTGGCCGAACAGCTCGGATTCGAGCAGCGTGTCGGGCAGCGCACCGCAGTTCTCGACCACGAAGGGCCCGTCGGCGCGCCGACTGGCGTAGTGCACGGCCCGCGCCAGCAGCTCCTTGCCGGTGCCCGACTCGCCGGTGATCAGGATCGGCATTTCATGCGGCGCGACGCGCTCGGCGATCCGGCACACCTCATTGACCGGACTCTCCGGCGCCCGTACGAGCCGGCCGAATGCGGCCACGGCACGCGCGCGGCCCTGTTTCTCGCGGACCTGTTTCTTGAGCACCTCGGGGCTTGCGCGCAGCTCCAGCGTCAGCCGCTGGTTGGCCTGCTGCAGGCGCCAGACCTCGGCCGCGCCCTTGAGTGTGAGCAGCAATTGCTCGGGATGCCATGGCTTGAGCAGATACTGCCAGATACCAGCCTCATTGATGCCGGCAATGATGTCCTCGGCCTCCGTGTAGCCCGAGATGATGATGCGGATGGTGTCGGGCCACTGGACCCTGACCCGTTTGAGGAACTCGACGCCGGAGGTGCCGGGCATGCGCTGGTCGCAAAGAAGCACATGGACGAATTCGCGCTCCATGACCGCCGCCGCCTCGTCGGCCGAGCCGGCGGTGAGGACGGTGAAATCCTCCTCGAGCGTCCGGCGCAACGCTTCCTGCGAACGCACCTCGTCGTCGACGACGAGCACGACGGCCTTGGCGAGCTTCAACGATGATCCCCCGAAAGGGGGCCATTTCATGCGGCGAAACCTGCCTTGTCAACCCGCAGCGGACAAGACCGCGCAGCAGCCTCGGCCAGCGTCTTGCCACGGCAGACCAGCCCGAAGGGCGCAGGACGCCAAGCAGTGACAGCCCCGAAAGCAGTGACGGAGGGGACGAAGCCCCACGGTTTCGCGCCTTTCACCAGGCGCGCACGTCGGCCATCCCTTCCGCCATCAGCGTGGCCATGACCTCGAGCGCCTCCTCGGCGCGCGCCCGCTCGACACGCTCGAAGGCGAAGCCGCCCGCCTGGATCAACACATAGTCGCCGGGCACGACCACCTCGGGCATCAGCAGGAGGCTGACGCGCCGCGTCTCGCCGAAGGCCTCCACCGTGGCCATGTCGCCCTCGACCGCGATCACCCGCGACGGCACGGCTAGGCACATGCGATGCGCCCTTTCGCTTCGATGCCGCGCGCGGCGAGTTCGGCCGCGGCCATTTCGGCCATCTCTGGCACCCGAGCCGCGACGACGGGCGTGAGTTCCAGGCCGAGTTCCATCGATGCCGGCTCGACGCCGATCAGCACGATCTCCTTCGGCAGATCGCCGGAGAACTCCAGCCCCGCGAGCACGTCACAAATGCTGACCTGGTGCGGCGAGAGCTTGGCGCGAAAGAAGATGGGAACGTCACGGCCGCTCATTCGCACGAGGGTGCCGGGCGGCCGGCCCGCCTTCACCGCATCGAGGACGACGAGGAGGTCGGTTCCGGTCAGCGGCCCGAGCAGCTCCATCCCGGCCGTGCCGCCGTCGATCACCTCGACGTTCTCGGGCAGCTCGTAGCGCTCGCGTAGCGCCTCGGCCGCACGCACACCGATGCCTTCGTCCGAGAGGATCGTGTTGCCGATGCCGAGGACGACGGCCCGCACCGCACCCCCTCAGCTGGCCCTGACCTGGATCGCGGCGCCGTTCTCCCGGTCGGTGAGGTGGATCGCGCAGGCGATGCAGGGATCGAACGAATGGACCGTGCGCAGCACTTCGAGCGGCTCGTCGGGCTTGGCGATCGGGTTGTCCATGAGCGAGGCCTCGTAGGGCCCGGGCTCGTCCTTCTCGTTCCTCGGGCAGGCGTTCCAGGTCGAGGGCACGACCGCCTGGTAGTTCTTGATCTTGCCGTCCTTGATCACGACCCAGTGCGAGAGCACGCCGCGCGGCGCCTCGTGGAAGCCGACGCCCATGACCTCGCCTTTCGGGAAGGTCGGCCGGTTGAAGGTCTTCACGTCGCCCTTGGCGATGTTGGCCATGAGCAGGTTCCACTGGTTGGCGAGTTCGTCCACGATCACGGCGCAGCGCACCGCCCGCGCGGCGTGGCGGCCGATCGTCGAATGGAGCGCGTCGATGCCGACCTTGGTCTTCGCCAGCGAGGACACCGTGTCGAGCGCGAGCGTTGCATACTTCTTCGTCGGCTCGTGGCCGGCCGCGTACATCGCCAGCACGTTGGCGAGCGGCCCGACCTGTGCCGGCTTGCCATAGAAGGTCGGCGACTTGAGCCACGAGTACTTTTCGTTTTCCTTGAAGTCGGTGTAGTTCGGCCTGGTTTCGCCCTCGAACGGATGCAGCGGCTTCTTCTGGCTGTAGTCGTACCACGAGTGCTTGACCGATTCCTCGACGCCCTTGCGCCAGAACTCGTCGTTGAAGCCCGCGATCGGCCTGAACTTCGAGACGTCGCTGCCCTCGATGTAGCCGCCGGGCAGCGCGAACTGCGTGCCCGTCTCGTCGAGCGGGATGTCGGGAACACAGAGGTAGTTCTTGACGCCCGCGCCGTATTTCGTCCAGTCGGCGTAGAAGGCGCCGACCGCGGCGACGTCGACGAGATAGACGTTCTTCACGAAGTCGGCGAGCTCGTCGATCCAGGCCTTGATCGCCATCAGCCGCTCGACCGTCAGCACCGACTGCGAGTCGGTGGCGATCGCATTGGCAACGCCGCCGACGGCGAGGTTCTGGATGTGCGGCGTCTTCGAACCGAGGATGGAGACGATCTTGTTCGCCTTCCGCTGCACGTCGAGCGCCTGCAGGTAATGGGCGACGGCGAGCAGGTTCACCTCCGGCGGCAGCTTCATCGCCGGGTGGCCCCAGTAGCCGTTGGTGAAGATGCCGAGCTGCCCGCCATGGACGAAGCCCGCAAGCCGCTCCTTCACCGCGCGCATCTCATGCCTGCCGTTGAGCTTCCACGACGACAAGCTCTCGGCGAGCTGCGCGGTCTTGTCCGGGTCGGCCTTGAGCGCGGAGGTGACGTCGACCCAGTCGAGCGCCGAGAGGTGATAGAAATGCACGATGTGATCGTGCACCGCATGGGCGAGGATGATCAGGTTGCGGATGTACTGGGCATTGAGCGGCACCGGCAGCTGCAACGCGTTTTCCACGGCGCGCACCGAGGCGATCGCATGCACGGTCGTGCACACGCCGCAGATGCGCTGGGTGATCGTCCAGGCATCGCGCGGATCGCGGCCGAGCAGGATCAGCTCGACGCCGCGCCACATCTGGCCCGAGGACCAGGCCTTCTTCACCCGGCCGCCCTCGACATCGACGTCGATGCGCAGGTGGCCTTCGATGCGGGTGATCGGATCGATGGTGATGCGTGCCATTCTTCTTCTCCCTCAGGCGCGCGCCTCTTCCCGCGGCAGGACCGGGAAACGGCGGGTAATGACGATGTAGAGCAGCACTTCCGTGGCGAACATGCCGGTGGTGACCAGGATCTCGCCGACGGTCGGGAAATAGCGGAATCCCGGGCCGGTGTCGTAGTTGATCAGGAAGCCGTTCAGGCGCAGCAGCGCGCCGCCGAGCATGAGCAGGATGCCGGCGACGAACAGCCGCGCCGGATTGCGCCGCTGCACCTCGCTACCGATGATGAAGAAGGGCGCGACGAAGCAGGCCGTTTCGAGCCAGAACATCAGCGCCTCCAGGTTGAAGGCGAAGGCCCGGCCGAGCACGCCGCGGAAGACGATGTCGCCGAAACGGAGGACGAGGTAGGCTGCGACGACGCCGAGCATCACCTTGGCGAGCGGTGTCAGCAGGTGCATCTCGATCGAGCGGCGATAGGCGCTCGAGGCGAGGCAGGACTCGAAGAGCACCACCGCGTAGCCCATGATGATCGCCGTGAGCAGGAAGAGCGCCGGCACCAGCGGCGTCTGCCAGAGCGGCGCCACCTGGCTGCCGAGGATGACCCAGAGCGTCCCCAGCGAGCTCTGGTGCATCATCGGCAACAGCGTGCCGAGCGCGACGATGAAGAACATCGCTTTTCCGACCTTGCGCTTGGCTTCCGTGAGGCCGAATTTTTCGAAGGCCACCGGCGAGAACTCGATCCACATGACGATGCTGTAGAGGGCGATGCAGATCGCCACCTCGAACATCACCGAATTCGGGTTCGCCGACCAGGGCCCGTACATGTCCCAGACGGTCTCGATGTCGGTGAGAGGCGCGCTGTCGACTTCGACGATGCTGAGCATCTCGAGGAGTCGCTCGTCCATGTCCAGGCACGACGTATGGCACCCGCAGCCGCCCGCCACGCTGCCCGGGGCGCGCCGCAGCTCGCGCTCGCAGCCCATCGTGGCC
>CAZGYD010000030.1:0-2007 GCA_964530115.1 uncultured Rhodocyclaceae bacterium
CGGCGACCGTTTCAATTAGTCCGCTTGGGACGAGGCGGCGAGCCGAAGACAGTGCAAACGGCACGGCAAGGCGAAGCCTACGAAGTCCCAAGCGGCCTGAGGGCCTGTAGCTCAGTCGGTTAGAGCAGAGGACTCATAATCCTTTGGTCCTGGGTTCGAGTCCCAGCGGGCCCACCATCTTTCCCTCGCCGCGGCCACTTGCGAGGGCCGCTGCGCCGCAGTCATCGAAGCAGTCCCATCATCCTTTGGTCCTGGGCTCGAGTCCCAGCGGGCCCACCATCTTTCCCTCGCCGCGGCCACTTGCGAGGGCCGCTGCGCCGCCGTCACCGGGGCAGTCTCGTCATCCTCCGGCGCCGCGGCCGTGCCGGCAAATTGCGCGGCCAACCCCCCTTCTCCGGGAAATGCCTGTCCCACGCGAGGGTATACTTTCTGCCGATCGGGCTTTCGACAACGCAGGTCGAATCCCGCGAAGGCTTCGATGGTGCCGACCATGGTATACTTTCTGCCGATCGGGCTTTCGACAACGCAGGACTGCGCGGCCCGGACCGGAGGAGCGGCCATGAACTACGACGACAGCATGGAGCGGAGCGCCGAGCTGCTGCGGCGGGCGCTGCCGTTGATGTCGAAGCAGAAGGCGGCCCTCAACCCGATCAGCTACGCGGTCTGGTACGAGTACGTGGCGGGCATCAACCCGCCGCTGATGGCACGCATCGACGAACTGACCCGTGACGGTGGCCTGCTCGACGACGAGACCACCACGCAACTGTTTCGCCAATATGTTTCCGACATCGATCCGGAAACGGCCCAACGGGTGAGCCGCGACATGCAGCGGGTCATGGCCGACATGTCCCAGTCGGCCGCCCAGGCAGGCGAAAAGGCCGGCAGTTTCGGCCACGCCCTCAAGGCGATCTCCGCCGAGCTGGCCGGGTCCGGGGGTGCCGCCTCGGCCAGCGCCGCGGGCATCGCCATGCTGCTGACCAAGACCCAGGAGATGCAACAGTCGGTGTCGTCGCTGAAACAGCGGCTCGACGACAGCCAGCGGGAGATCGAGGCGCTGCGACAGGAGGTGCTGCGCGCGCGTGAGGCGGCGCTCACTGACGGCCTGACGGGACTCGCCAACCGCAAGGGCTTCGACAAGGCGCTCGAGGCGGGCCTCGCCAGTGCCGTCGCCTCGGGCGAACCACCGAGCCTGATCCTCATCGACATCGATTTCTTCAAGCAGATCAACGACAAATACGGCCACGTCTTCGGCGACCGGGTGATCCAGACGGTGGCCCGCATCCTCAAGGAGAGCGTCAAGGGCCGCGACACGGCCGTGCGCTACGGCGGCGAGGAATTCGCGGTGCTCCTGCCGGACACGCCACTGGAGGGCGCCATCGCGCTTGCCGAGCAGATCCGCAGCCGCGTCTCCCTGTGCCGCATCAAGCGCCACGGCGACCACGAGCTGATCGGCAACATCACCGTCTCGCTCGGCGTCGCGCGTTACGACGGCAGCGAGCCGGCCGCGTCCTTCATCGCCCGAGCCGACAGGGCGCTCTACGCCTCGAAGCAGGCCGGCAGGAACCGCGTCTCCATCGATCCCGTGGCCGGCTGAGGCCGCCGCGCCCTTCAACCCAGATTGTCCATTAGCGATTCTGCATCGCATGAATGACAGGCGGAGCCGAAGCGTTGGCCCAGAGTCCGGCGAACCAAGCGCGTTGTCGGCGGGGTACGGACAGCATCAGGCGGTTCTGGCTGGCGTCCTGGTGCCACGCACCGCCGATGGCCAGCCCCAGACCGTGAAGGGTGGAAGGGGTATGCTGGATTCTGGAACGCAGGACGGCTTGCCGGAACAAGCGCATCAGGTTGTAGGCAAGCGTGGCAAAGCACAATGCCGCTTCCGTGGCCCAACAGTCTCCCATGTTTAACGCGTCCAGACCGAAGGCCGCCTTCAGTTCCTTGATCGGAGTCTCGCGGTCGGCCCGTCCCCGGTAGGTGCTCCAGGCCTCCGCCATCGGCCGGTCGAGG
>CAZGYD010000031.1:0-4525 GCA_964530115.1 uncultured Rhodocyclaceae bacterium
GCGTCAGCGCCCGCCCGGGCCCGCCCGCATGCGCATACCGCCTCACCTTGTTGTGCGCGCTGCCAACCGTGTCCGCTTGTCGCTTCGCGCCCCACCCCGACCGCACACCACTCACGATCGTCATGACTGCCGCCGGCTCTCACATCTCCCGCACTCCGCACACCAGGCGGCGTGCAGGATTCACCTCATTGTGCTTCGTTTCCAACAATGGCCTACTTGCGAACGAGGGGGGTTAATTCCTCGTGTCGCTGGGGGGTCAATTTACGGTGTCGCCTGACACGCAGTGACTTCTTCAGGGGTGATCGGATGGCGAACGAGCAAGTCAAGGTGGCATCGCAGGGGTGGCGCGGGGTTCCCGATCGGGCCTTGCGGACGCGGCGCTGGCAATTCCTTTCGGAAATGGATCGCCTTTTTCCGTGGGCCGATTGGGAAGCCATGATCGAGCCGTATTACCCGAAGCGGGGTAGGGGCCGGCCGCCGTACCCGCTGCGCCCGCTGATGCGCCTCTTCCTGGTGCGACAATGGTTTTCGCTATCGGACCAAGCTGCACAGGAGGCGGCAACCGATAGCGTCGCCGTTCGGGAGTTCATGGGGTTTGGCCTGACCTGGGACATGATGCCGCCCGACGAAACCACGTTGCTGAACTTCCGCCGGATGCTTGATCGGCATGGGCTGACATCCATGATTGCCGGCGACATTGACGAATGCCTTGCCCGGCAGGGGTGGAAAATTCGCCCCGGTGATTTCACGGAGGCGGGTATCATTGCTCGACGGGAGGTAAAGCCAAAATCGAGTTGAAGCACCCCATCGTCGCCTTTCTGGGTAGCTAAATGGGTAGCTAAGAGGAATGCATCAGATGTTTTTTGAGTCTGGACGCCTATTACGGCGGTTCTTAGCGCTTTCCTTCTGTAATCTGTAGCAGGTACTTTGGGGCGTCATGACGGGAAATTTCGCCCTTCGCGGAATCATCGGAAGTGTGGTGCTGATGGCCATGGCACTGCTGGCGAGTAACCTGGCATCGGCGGCGCTGGGTGGAAGCGCCAGTACCGCGGACGCAGACAGAAACGGCATGAAGATCCAGCGGCGGATGCTCCCCGCGCAACCGCGCTACACGGTCCAGGAGTCGCGTTTGCCCTCGGGAACGGTCGTGCGGGAATACGTGTCGCCGTCAGGCAGGGTTTTCGCCGTTGCCTGGGAGGGGCCGCAGATGCCCGATCTGGAAGAAATCCTTGGCGAGCATTACTCGGCATACCGCGCTGCCGCGAGGGAAAAGCGCAGGGGGCCGGGGCGGCGGAATCTGGAAGCCGGAGACTTGGTCGTACAGTCGGGCGGGCACATGCGGGCCTTCGCCGGGCGCGCCTGGCTGCGGCAGCTGATGCCGGAAGGCGTCCGGCCGGACGAGATCAGATAAAAATGCGAGCGGCGACACGGGCATCCTGGCTGCTCACCATCGCGGGAACCGTGTGGCTGGCGGCCTGCGGCGGAGGTGGCGGGGGGTCGGCGCCGCCGCCGGAGCCACTCGCGCCGAACGTGATGTCCATCCGGGTCGGCCACGGCACGTCGCCGGCGACCAATGTCAACATCCCGTTCGTCAGCGTGCGAATCTGCGCGCCGGGCACCAGCACCTGCCAGATCATCGATAATGTGCTGCTCGATACTGCATCGACGGGGTTGCGCATCCTCGCCCCGATCCTCGATCCGTCCGTCGCACTGCCTGCCCAAGCCAGCGGTGCAGACATTCTCGCCGAGTGTGTGGCCTTTGCCGACGGTGGCTACGCATGGGGGGCGGTACGGTTGGCAGACGTCCGCCTGGGTGGCTTGAAGACGGCGACGATTCCGGTTCACGTGATGGCCGATCCGATCCTTCCCAAGGTGCCGACGAGTTGTTCGAACCGCGGTGCCGAATTGCTGGATTCCGTTGCGGTGCTTGGTGCGAATGGCGTGCTCGGCATCAGCAACTTCATCGAGGACTGCGGTTCCCTCTGCGCACGCTTGGCCATTCCCGGAACCTATTACGCCTGCCGGACCGATACGGGTGGATGCGCGCCGGTCGCGACGAGTGTCGATCGGCAGGTCAGGAATCCGGTGGCAGCACTGGAGTCCGACAGCAACGGCTTCATCATCGAACTGCCCGCGGTGCCAGCCGCCGGTGCGGAGGCCGTTGCCGGGACCCTGACGCTCGGCATCGGCACCCAGCCGAACAACGCCATGAGCGCCACGGCCGTTCTCGATCTCGACGATCAGGGCAACCTCAAGACGATGTTCAACGGCCGGACACTCGATGCCTTCTTCGACACAGGTTCCAATGCCTACTTCTTCGAGGAAGCGAGCCTGCCAGTCTGCGATGATGCCAGTCGTGCCCCTGGCTTTTACTGCCCGCCGGCAACGCAGATCTTTTCCGCGATCGTTCAGGGGGCAGCCAATGGCATGACGCGTCAGGTCGATTTCAGCGTTGCCAATGCGTCGGCTCTGATCGCGAACCAGCCGGGCCACGCGGTGTTCGCCAACATCGCGGCTCCGGCGGGCTGGGCGACGGTGTTCGACTGGGGGCTGCCGTTCTTTTACGGCAAGCGGGTGTTCCTGGCGATCGAGCGGCGCACCACGCCGGCGGGCAGCGGACCGTTCATCGCCTTTTGATTACCGAGGGATGGTGGGTCGTGAAGGATTCGAACCTTCGACCTACGGATTAAGAGTCCGCTGCTCTACCAACTGAGCTAACGACCCCCGGTGATGACCAGTTGGTGGGTGGTACAGGATTCGAACCTGTGACCAACTGGTTAAAAGCCAGCTGCTCTACCGACTGAGCTAACCACCCGTTCGAGAAGAGCGGCGGATTATAGGAGCGGCGCCGAACCCCTGTCAAACCTGAAAGGATCAGAATTCTCCGCTGGCGCCGGCGCGCATGATCTTGTCGATGGCGTCGCGGATCCTGATCGCGCCTTCGCGCAACTTGTCGGTGATCTGGTTCGGGTTCTTGCTGGTGTCGAGCCAGCGGACGTCCCAGTCCAGTGTCAGGAGCCAGATCTTCTTATAGGCGTCCTCGACGACGGCGACGCGGCAGGGCAGGAAGATCGCGAACTCGAGGCTCAGGTCGAGCAACTCGCGCGCCACCAGGGCGTCGCAGAACGAAAAGAATTCGACGCGCGGCGTGTCGGTCTTGCCGGTGATGGCGACGATGTCCTTCCAGAGCGGGTTGTGGCCGACGAACTTGAAGTTGATCTCGTTGGCCTTGGCCTTCATCGCCTCGACGACGTCGTCGAAGCTCAATCCCTCCTTGGCCGGATACTTGATGGCCATCATCGCGATCATCTCCTGCATGGAGAAGGGATTGATCGCCATCATGCTGGTGACGAAGTTCGCGCGTGCCTCCGGGCTGATCGATTCGCGCATGGTGTTGGGCACGAATTTCTCGGCGGGCCGCGTCGGTGGCAGCTGGATGTTGAATGGCATCGGCGTCGTCTGTCGTGCATCTTGTGACGGTAGCTTGCTCGGTTTGCCGTCGCTTTTGACGCCGGTGTCCGCGGCCTGTGCTGCGAACGATGCGGCCAGTGCGGCCACGAAGAAAATCCTAGCGGTCTTCCGTAGCATCGGAACCATCTCCCCCTCACATCACGCGCACGGCAGCGGTGTCTTCTGCTGCCGTGCGCGTCGTCGCGTCAACGTGCGGTTCAGTACTTCTTGACCGCTTCCGCGCCGGCCTTGGCGCCGGCCTTGGCCGCGTCGCTGCCTGCTTTCGCACCCGATTTGGCGGCCTTTGCGCCCGCCTTGGCGGTGGTGCCCGCGGCGCCGCCCATCGATTTGCCCATGTCTTCGGCCATCTTCGGCATCGCCGTCATCGCCACGGCCATGGCGTTCATCATCTGCACCATGAGTTGCGGATTCATGGCCTTCATCATGGCGTCCATCATTTGCGGGTTGGTCATGGCGCCGACCCACTGGTTCATGACCTCGGGCGACATGAACTGCATCATCGAGTTGATCAGCTTGGGATCGGTCATCGCCATCATCCAGGGCGTCCATACCTTGGGATCGACCATGCCCATGACGCTGTTCATCAGCTTCGGATCGGTCATGGCATTGAGCCAGGGGGTCCAGACGTTCGGGTCGGCCATGGCCATCATGCTGTTGATCATCTTCGGGTCGGTCATGGCGTTCATCCACGGCGTCCAGACCTTCGGATCGGCCATTTTCATCATGCCGTCGATCATCTTCGGATCGGTCATGGCAGTCATCCACGGCGTCCAGTACTTCGGATCGGCCATGCCGACCAGGCTGTTCATCAGCTTGGGAACGGCCATCGCCGTGATCCAGGGGGTCCAGACCTTGGGATCGACCAGACTCTTCATCGAGTTCATGAACTTCGGATCGGTAATGGCCGTGCTTTAGGGCGTCCAGACCTTGGGATCGACGATCGCCATTATCGATTCGTGCATTTTCGGGTCGTTCATCGCGTTGATGTTGGGCTTCTCGATCTCTGGTTAACCCACAGCGTTAATCGTATTGATCATCTTCCGCTGGGCCTTGG
>CAZGYD010000032.1:0-1184 GCA_964530115.1 uncultured Rhodocyclaceae bacterium
AAAGCCTCTCTGGGATGTTGACAAAGGCCCCAACCCGTAGTATTATCGGGCCTCGCTAAACACAAAACGCCAAGGTAGCTCAGTGGCAGAGCAAGCGGCTCATAATCGCTCGGTCGAGAGTTCAAATCTCTCCCTTGGCACTCGGAACCGTCCGTCAGGGCGGTTTTGATTTCGCAGTTGTCAGTTTTGGTTTTTGCGGTATAATACCGCCTTGCCATCGGGGCGTGGCGCAGCCCGGCTAGCGCGCTTGCATGGGGTGCAAGAGGTCGGAGGTTCAAATCCTCTCGCCCCGACTCGAGACCATATTACATGGTCAAAATCATAAGCAACAGGTCTGTGGTAGGCATTCTGAAAGGAATTTCCATGACCACAGACCTGTTGCGTTCCCAATCCATGGAAGGTTTTTTTATTGCCAGCCGTGCCGATGGTTACAGCCCAAAAACACTTTATCAATATGACTGGGCGCTCAAAATGTTACTCGAAATGGGAGACCTGCCCCTCAAGCAAATAGATACTGAGTATTTGCGAAGGTTTATGGCCTCTGTTCAGCAAAAACCATCTTTATCATCATCATCAGTATTTCATATTTGGAAAGCCCTGCGCGCCTTCTATAAATGGCTTTCAGCAGAAGGACTGGCCGACCGCCCAGACCAGGCCCTGACCAAACCACGCTTTGCTTACCAGGAAGTTCATCCATTCACCCAAGATGAAATCAAAGCCCTGCTCAAAGCAATAGATAAAACCAGACCCTCCGCAGGCCGCCGTCAATCATTTCAAATGCGCCGACCAACCAAAGAGCGTGATAAAGCCATTGTTTTACTCTTGTTGGATACTGGCATTCGCGCCGGTGAACTTTGCCGTCTGACCGGCTCGGATGTGGATTTACAAAATGGCCTGATAATCATCCGACCCTATCGTTCCAGCGTTAAATCACGTCCAAGAGTTATTCCATTTGGGCAGGTTGTCAGAAAAGCCCTTTGGAAATATTCCACTGTTCATTCGTTTGAAGCAAACAAATTGATTTTTGACCTTGAATTACCGTCCAGTTTATTGCATCTTCTTAAAAATCTGGGTAATCGCGCTGGTATCAAAAAAGTACATCCCCATCGCTTCCGGCACACATTCGCAATTGAATATCTCCGAAACGGCGGGGATGTATTTACCCTGCAACGAATTTTAGGTCA
>CAZGYD010000033.1:0-32737 GCA_964530115.1 uncultured Rhodocyclaceae bacterium
ATGACCGTTACCTATCCATCTGATCCACAACACGTTTGTCTAATGGTATCCATTAGAACCGACCTCGCCCCAGCGCCGAGGCGAAGGCTCACAGCTTGCCTCAAATTCACGAAAAATGGCTAATGGACAATCTGGGTTCAACTTAGGTTTGCCGGGACGTAAGCCTTGGATCATCTCCGAATCCGGCCTCTACAAGCTGGTCATGCGGAGTGACAAGCCTTCATACTGCTGAACTTTGCAAAGCGGGTGACAGTGACAAACGATGGAAGCAAAGACAGGGATAGTCGTGAGAACACTCACCCTCTGTGGGGTTCTTCTACTCACAGCCGGTCAAGCGGTAGGGGACACCTTCAAGGCCACAGTTGTAGGCATCGCTGATGGCGACACAGTGACCGTTCTAGACAGTGCCAAGCGACAACACAAGGTCAGGCTCATGGGGATCGACGCCCCCGAGAAGGCCCAGTCTTTCGGTAATCGCTCAAAGCAGTCCCTTAGTACGCTGGCCTATGGGCAAACGGTTTCTGTCGAATGGAGCAAGACAGACCGCTACGGGCGAATTGTCGGCAAGCTCCTGAGCGCCAATGGAACAGACCTCAACCTTGAACAGGTCAAGCGCGGCATGGCTTGGCACTACAAGGACTATCAGCGGGAGCAGACCCCCGAGGATCGCGCAAGTTACTCCGATGCCGAAGAAGACGCACGGGAGAGCAGAAGGGGTCTATGGGCGGACCCCAACCCGATTGCTCCCTGGCAGTTCAGGAGGGCACGGAGAAATGGCATTGAAAATGCGTTGCCGAGAGATAATTGAGGGCAAACGAAAAATACCGCGCAAATTTGAAAGCCCACTCTTGATTGCAAACAGTCGCGTCTTCCCCCCGTGCCCCCTACCTCGACGATTTCCGCTGGGGTCACTTCGACGCCCGAGAACGTCGGCAAAAACCCCAAGAAGGTATCGTTTGGGGTCTTGTGTTGACAACAGGCTGATGAGCGGCCCGCCCGGCACGGGCAAGTCGATGCTCGCGCAGCGGTTGCCGGGCCTCCTGCCGCCGATGACCGAAGCCGAGGCCCTGGAATCTGCGGCGGTGCTTTCGCTCGCCGGCCGCTTCGATCCGGCGCGATTCGGCCAGCGGCCTTTCGTCGCCACCCATCACTCGGCTTCGGCGCCGGCGCTGGTCGGCGGCGGCAATGTCCCGCGCCCCGGCGAGATCTCGCTCGCCCACCACGGCGTGCTCTTCCTCGACGAACTGCCCGAGTTCGACCGGCGCGTGCTCGAGGCGCTGCGTGAGCCGCTCGAAACCGGCCACATCCGCGTCGCCCGCGCTGCGCGGCGCGCCGAGTTCCCGGCCCGCTTCCAACTCGTCGCAGCGATGAACCCGTGCCCCTGCGGTCATCTCGGCGAGGCGCGCTGCCGCTGCACGCCGGACCAGATCGCCAGGTACCGGGCGAAACTGTCGGGCCCCTTTCTCGACCGCATCGACCTGATGATCGAGGTCCCCGCCGTGCCCGAGGCCGAACTGACGGCCCGCGGCGGCGGCGAGACCTCTGCCGCCGTGCGCGAGCGGGTGGTCCGCGCGCGTGAGGCGCAGATCGCCCGGCAGGGCAAGCCGAACGCGCTGCTCACACCCGACGAAATCGACCAGCATTGCCTGCCGGATTGCGCGGGCGCGCAGCTCCTCAAGCAGGCGATGAGCCGGCTCGCTCTCTCGGCGCGAGGCTATCACCGCATCCTCAAGGTCGCGCGCACGGTCGCCGATCTTGCCGGGGCCGCCCACATCGGCGGAGCGCATGTCGCCGAGGCGATCCACTACCGTCGCGGCTTCGGCGCCTGAGGCCGGGCGCGCCCGGCTTCATTACCAAAGCAATACGACGCCCGCCGACACTGAGCGGCTTTTCTGCCGGTGTTCAGGGCTTGCGCCTGAGCCGCCACCGCTAAGGTATACGCCGGGAGCCGAAATGTGCCGGTCGCGGCGGGGGAGCCCGCGCGTCCGGCGTGCGGCAGAAAAACCGCGGAAAGGAAAGGTGATGCCGGAAGCCAGCAAGGAGGCGATCCGCCTCGAGATCGTCAAGTTCGTCAGCGAGAACCTCGGCAAGGATCTCTCGGCGGTCTCGCCCGCGACGCTGTTTCGCGAGTGCGGCCTCGACTCGATGGCCGTGCTCGACATCATCTTCCATCTCGAAGAGGTCTATGGCATCCGCATCGAGAATCTGGCGCTGACGCGCGAATCGACGCTGGACGACGTGCTCGGCATGGTCCAGGCGCACATCCGGGCCGCATGACCGCAGCCGTCGAGGCACTGGCCCCGGCGCCCGGCTCGCCGCTGGGGCTCGAGTACCGTCCGGCAGGCGAGACGCTCTGGATCGTTCTGCGCCGCATTCCCGGTCGCGCGCACAATTTTTCCCCGGCGTTGCTTTCCGAACTCCAGTCCAGCCTCGACCGCCTGGAAACGAGCGGCTGGCACTGGCGCGAGCCGGGCCGGGAAGGGCCGATCCGCTTTGCCGTGATGACCTCGGAGCATCCGGTCTATTTCAGCGTCGGCGGCGATCTCGTCCATTTCCGCGACTGCATTGCCCGCGGCGATGCCGCGGCTCTGCGCGAGTACACGCTGCGCTGTGTCGATGCCGTCTACCGTTGGGCGATGGCCGGCGGCGAGGTCGCCACGGTCGCCGTGGTCCAGGGCCGCGCGCTCGGCGGCGGTTTCGAGGCCGTGCTCGCCGCCAACTACATCATCGCCGAGGAACAGTCCGAGTTCGGCTTCCCCGAGATCCTCTTCGGTCTCTTTCCCATGGCGGGCGGCATGTCGCTTCTGGGGAGGCGCATCGGCATCCATCAGGCCGAGAGGCTGATGCGCGACGGCCGGCTCTACGGCGCGCGCGAGATGCTCGAGATGGGCGTCATCGACGAAGTCTGCCCGCGGGGCGAGGCCGCTCTCGCGGTCCGGGCCTGGCTCAGGCGCGAGGAAGGCAGCCGGCGCGCGCGGGCGATGTTGCGGCGGGCGAAGCTGCGCATGGCGCCGATCGACCGCGCGGAGCTTGGCCGCGTGGTCGACGAATGGGTCGAGACCGCCCTCGCGCTGACGCCGAGGGAAATCCGCGTCCTCGAAGCACTGATCGGCATGCAGCGCAAGGAATTCGGCTGAAATACTGCCGCGCTCGCGGCGGATTTTCTTGCGGGCGCCGAGTTCAGCCGCCGGTGCCGGTGCCGAGTCCTTCATGGCGGGCGCGTAACGCCGCGAGCGTCTCGAACGTCCGCTCCGTCGCCTCGCGCAGCTCGCCGATGAGCCGGTCGCGGCGCGATGCCAGCGACTCACGGCCGCCGCGGACGATGGCCGAGGCCAGCCGCGAAAGCCGCAGGGCGCCGACATCCTCGGCAAGCGCCGCGAGTCCGTGGGCGGCGTCGCGCGCGCACTCGAATTCGCCGGCCTCGAGCGCCCGGACCAGTTCCCTGGCCCGCGCGGCGATACCGTCGATCGAGCCGGCGATCAGCTGCGCGGCGAAGTCCGGGCCGATGCCGGCGAAACGCGCGAACGCCGCTTCATCGATCCAGACGACCGGCACCGCGCGCAGCCGCGGCGCGACCGTCTCGGCAGGCTTCTCGTGTCCCCGGCCGCGGCTCTCGGCCAGCCGCCGCCGGGCCGCATCGGGATCCGCGGCAGCGTCGACGACGTGGATCGCCGCGGGGGCCGCGAGGCCGAAGCGGCAGGTCTGTTCGAGCATGTCGGCCGGCATGTCGGCGAGGCCGCCGTCGATCAGCACCGCGTCCCATTCGCCGTCGCCGCGCAGCATGCCGAGGGCCTCATCGCCGCTGACGGCGACGCGGACCGCGTGACCGTCGCCGGCGAGCGCTTTACCCAAGGCCGCGGTATCCAGGCCGACGAGCAGGATGCGCTTTGCTTCCACGGGGGCCGCTTCGCCGCCCGCGGGTTCCGCGGCGAACGGCAGCCGAAGCTCGAACCAGTGGCGGATGCCGACGCCGGGATCGCGGGACGTACGCAGGCGGCCGCCGAGCGCATCGGCGAGCGTCCGTGCGGCGGCGAGTTCGGGCACCATCTCGTCGGCCGCGAAGCCTGGCTCCCGTCGGCCGGCGGCCGCCCCGAAGAGGCGCGCCTGCAAGTCGCGGGAGATGCCCGCGGCCGTGTCCTCCACCGAGAAGCGCAAGAGCACGCCCGAGAGTGAAGCATCGCGCTGCGTGATCCGCACGGTCACGCCGCCATGTTCCGTGCGCCCGATCGCCAGGCGGCCGAGGCAGACGATGAGCTGCGCGAGCCGGCCGGCGTCCGCGACCAGCGGCCGGCGGGCATCGGCATCGACGACGATGTCGAGCCTCAAGCCTTTCCGCCGGGCGGGCTCGGCGATCGCCGCGCGCACCGTGGCGGCGATGGTATCGAGGTCGCAGGGGGCGGGCCCGAAGGCTGCCGCCTCTGCGGGAAGGTCCGCATCCGCGGCGCTCGCCGTCAGGACAGGATCGATGCGCTCGGCCCGGATCCGCCGGCGCTCGAATTCACGAAGCTGGACATGCACCACCAGCGCGGGACTCGCCGCGGCGAGTCCGAGCGCGATCCAGAAAAGCAGCCGCGCCGGCCCCTCGAGGCCGGCGGGGCCGGTCGCGTAATGGCCCACCAGCGCGAGGCAGACGGCCGGCAGCACGACGAGCACCCACGCGCCGCGGAGGAGGTGCGGCGCCGGCGTGTCGGCATTCGTTCGCAGGGACGGGATCGTGGCCAAGGGAACCCTTCGCGCCGGCGCGGAAAACCGGCGATTTGCCACCGTTGTCGGCCGGATCGGCCGGAACTTGAATGCCCGCCCTTGCGTGGGACTTCTATTGGCAAAGCAGCCGCTCACCGCCCGCAAAGGGCGCGAGAAGCCGCGCAGCCCGCGGTGTCAGGGCCGCTCGCACTGGCGGCAGTGGGTCTCGCGCGCGAACGCGAGCAGGCAGAGGCTACCCGCCACGGTGGCGGCGAGCAGCGCGAAGCCAGCCTGCCAGGCTGCCGCATCGTAGATCCGGCCGCCGTCGGCCATCGCGCCCGTCCAGTGGCGGTCGAGCAGCCAGCCGACCGCCGGCTGGAGGATCATGCCGCCCATCAGCGGCCCCATGTTGGCGACGCCCGATGCCGTGCCCATCAGGCGCAACGGCACCGATTCCTTGGCCCAGGCGAAGCCGATGATGATGTTGCCGGAGGCGAAGCCGGTCAGGGCGAGCAGGACGACTACCGCCGGCAACGGCAGCGGCAGCCAGGTGAGCGCCACCCAGCCGGCAAGCGCCACCGCACCGGTGACGAGATAGAGCGGCTTGCGCCGGCCGACGCGCGTGCTCCAGTTGCCGAGCAGCGGGCCGCCGAGGCCCCAGGCGACCAGCATCGCCGAGGTGATGGCGGCCGCGGATTTCGGATCGAGGCCGTGCACCTGCCGCAGCCAGGGCACGCCCCAGAGGCCGGCGAAGGTCAGCACCGCGCCCGAAAAGCCCACCGGCACCAGCATCATCAGCCAGACGTTGCGGTAGGACAGGACCTCGGCGAGGCTCGCCAGGATCGGCGTATGACCGCGGCTGAGTTTCGCGGTGCCCTGGAAGTGGCTGGCATAGCCGCGCTCGGCCGGGTCGTCGCTGACGAAGAGCCAGATCGCGACGGCGAGCCCGGCCGTGAAGAGCGCAAAGCCGGCCATCACCGCGCGCCAGCCGAAGGCATCGACGGCGAGCCGCAACGGCACGCCGGCGAAGACCGCGCCGACGAGGCCGGCCATCAGCAGCAGGCCGGAAACGAGGGCGAAGCGGCGCGGCTCGATCCAGTGGGACGAGAGCTTGAGCATCGAGACGAAACCGACGCCGACCGAGGCGCCGACGAGCAGGCGGCCGAATGCGGCCAGGCCGAAACCCGGCGCCAGCGCGAACAGCAGACCGCCGACCGAGGCGACGGCCGTGCCCGAGGCGAGCAACCGGCGCGGGCCCCAGCGGTCCGCGAGGAGCCCGGTGGGGATCTGCATCGCCACGTAGGCGTAGAAGTAGAAGGCCGAGAGGTTGCCGAGCGCCGCGCCGCCGAGGGCGAAATCCGCCATCAACTGCTCGGTCATCACGGCGGGCGCGACGCGCTGGAAGAAGGCGACCAGATAGACGAGCGCGCCGA
This sequence comes from uncultured Rhodocyclaceae bacterium, assembly GCA_964530115.1. GTDB lineage: Bacteria > Pseudomonadota > Gammaproteobacteria > Burkholderiales > Rhodocyclaceae > Fen-999. The sequence goes on from CAZGYD010000033.1 coordinate 6,117, forward strand.
GGCTCCAGATCGCCCAAGCGAGCCGCGCCGGCGGGTGGGCGCTCACGGGAAGCGCTCCGCCCAGGCCAGCCGTGCCCGCAGGCCCCATTCGGTGGCGTAGCCGACCACGCGGAAACGCACGTTGCCATGGCCGTCGACGACGAAGTGAGTCGGCACTCCGCGCACTTTCCAGGCGGCGGCGAGCGCGCCTTCGGCATCGTCGATCGTCGGGAACGTCAGGCCGCGGCTAGCCATGTGCTTCGCCACTTCTTCGGAGTGCATGGCCACCGAGAGGACGGGCCGGTCGCGGGCGATGGCCTCGATGTTGCCATCCTCGGCCTTGCAGACCGGGCACCAGGTGGCCCAGAAGACGACGAGGACCGGCCGCCCGCCGGCGGCCTTCAGCACCTCATCGAGGCTCGCCGGCCGGCCATCGGTGAGCGTGTCGGAGAGCGCCGGCGCGGGGCCCTCGGGCAGGCCGCGCGACTGCCAGAGCTGGACCGCGACGACGACCGCGACGATCGCGAGCGCTTCCAGCATCCACCGCTGCCAGCGTTTCAGCACTGCTCCCAGGGCAGCCCCTCGAAGCGCCAGCCGTTCATGGTGCCGCGGTGGTGATCGTCATCGAGTTCGCCCTCGAAGCCGTGGAGGACGTTGTAGACGCGCGTGAAGCCGGCGGCCTCGAGCGCATTGCCGGCATCGACCGAGCGGTTGCCCGAGCGGCAGATCAGCACCACGGGCCGGTCGTGCACATGGCCGGCCAGCTTCTTGACCTCGCCGACGAAGTGCGGGTTGACCTCCCAGTCCGGGCCGTCGTTCCAGGACACGTGCAGACAGCCCTTGGGGTGGCCGACGAAGAGGAATTCCATCTCGCTGCGGCAATCGATGAACAGCGCCTTGGGGTTTTCTTCGAGGAATTGGGCGGCTTCCTTCGGGGTCAGGTGTTCCATGGCGATCCTTCCTCTCTGCCGTGATCAGAAAATTCGAATAACCGATAAGGCCAGTCGATTATAGCCGGCGAACCGGGTCATCGCCACACGCGGAGGGGTTCCCCGCGCGACGCGCCGCTCAGGTCGGGACATAGAATTCCGTAATTGCCAGCAAAGGAACGGCATCATGAATCGGATAGCCACTTTGCGGCGGTGGGGCGGCATGATCCTGTTGTTCGTCAGCCTGGCCGTCCACGCCGCCACATCCAAGGATCTCCAGGTGGCGGGCGAGCTGCTCGCCACGGGACAATACGCGGCCGCCGAGGCGCAGCTCGACCGCATCATCCGGGAAGGCGTGAATGAGGCGCTGGTCGGCGACGTGCTCACCGACAACGCCCAGATGCTGCGTGCCATCGCCCGTGCGGCGCAGGGCAGGCTCGATGCCGCGGCCGAAGACGTCGCCGCGCTCGGCAAGCCGAGAAGCTCGCTGACCGCCAGCGAATCGGCCGTGCTGCTCGATGCGCTCGTCAGGTTGCGCCGGGGCGACCGCGCCGGGGCCCTCGCGGCCTATGACCGCGGCGTCCAGATGAGCGCGGAGGGCATGGGCAGTGGCATGCGCCGGGCGAGCGCCTTTGCCCAGCGCGCCTGGGCAAAGCTTTGTTTCGGCGATTTCGATGGCGCGCGCGCCGATTTCGAGGCGGCCGCGGCGAGCGACGGCACGATGATGTTCGTCGACGGCCTGATCCTGCAGAAGCCCTTCTGGCGCGCCGTGATCGACGAGGCGCTGCCGCTCTTCTCCTCCGGCAGGACTCAGGAGGGCCTCGAGCGCGTCGACGCGATCGCGGCGCGGCTGGATCTGCTTGGCAAGCTGAGGAGTGAGGGCAGGGGCGGCGGCTTAAGCGAGATCAGCAGTGCCAAGAGTATCCTCTGGTACGAGATGCACTCCGGCGTGGTGGCGCTGCGCGCGAAGTTGGCCGACGAGGCGCGGAGCCGCGCGGAGGCCGCGCGCCGGCAGCGTCTGGCCGAGGCGCAGCAGGCGCTCATCGACAATGATCCGCGCCGTGCCTTCGATGCCTATGTCGCGGCATTCCGCGAGGCCCAGGACGCCGAGGGCCGAGACCGCGCGGTCGCCGGGCTCGCCACGGTGCTGAAGCTCCTGCCGCAGAAGCCGCCCATGCCCGAAGAGGTCCGGCGCCTGGTCGTCAAGGCCGGCGTGCTGGCCGACGAGAAGGATTACGCGGGCGCCATCCGGCTCTACTGGCAGGCCTACCATCAGGCGCCCTGGCTCGCCCAGCTCTATCACGACCGGGCGCTGCTGCTCGGCCGGATGGCGAGGACGCCGAACGACTACGAAATGGCGATGCGGGAGATGCGCCGCTTCCTGACGCTCGCGCCGGATTCGCCCGACGCGCGCGCGGCGCAGGACACGATCTACGAATGGGAAGCCCGGCGGGAGCGGGCCCGGGACGCCCTGCCGGAAATCAGGCCGCAGGCGCGCGGCGTTTCGGCGACGGCTGCCGGCAGCGATGACTGCTTCATCGCCACAGCGGCCTACGGATCGCCGCTCGAACCGCACGTCGCCAGTCTGCGCGCGTTCCGGGACCGGCATCTCCTGACGAACGCGGCGGGCCGCTGGCTGGTCGCGCGCTATTACGAGTATTCGCCGCCGCTGGCCGAAATCATTCGCGAACGCGAGGGTCTGCGCGCCGTCGTCCGCGCGCTGCTCGCGCCGGTCGTGTTCGCCGTCGAGCGGCCGGCCGCGGCGCTCGCGATCCTCATCGCCGCCATTTTCGGGGGCATGGCATGGCGGTGCCGCCGCGCCTGATCCTCGCTTCGCTCGCTGCGCTCTTTTCGGCGGCGGCGCTCGCCCAATCGGCCTGGGAGCAGGCGAAGGAATTGGCCGGGCCCAATTACCGGCCGCCTGAGCTGCCGACGCCGAAAATGGAATGCGTCACCTGCGGCAGCCGCAGCGCACCGGCGCCGAAGACGAGCGCGCCCGCCCAACGCACGACGCGGAGCGCGCCATCGCTGCCGCCGGGGGCGACGCTGGGCATGGCCATCTTCGGCTCGCTCCTGCAGCAGGCCTTCGACCCCGGCATCGACACCGGGCCCGATCCGGCGGAGCAGGCGCGCCAGGAGGAAGCGCGCCGCCGCGCCAAGGCCGAGGCCGAGCGCCGGGCCGCCGAGGAGGAAGCGCGTCACCGTGCCCTCATGGCCTCGTTGAAGGCCGCGCCGACACCGGCCGTCCGTGCATCGTCGCCGGGCGCCAGGCTGGGGCTCAAGGCGCTCTCCACGCCCGGGGCACCCCAAGACATCGAATCGCTGCGCGAAGCGGCGGGCTTGGGCTGGGATGCGCCCGATCTGCGCTTCGCCGTGCGCCACCGGCCGCTGCCGGTGTCCGAGGCGCTGCCCGCGCATGCGCCGCAGACGGTCTGTGACGCTTCGGGCTGCCGCTGGCAGCCAGCCGGCGCGCCGGCCGCCGTGCGCGTGAAGCCGGGGCCGACGCGCTTTCATCGGCCGGACGGGCCCGCCATCGTCGATCTGCTCGCGGCCGGACAAAAGCCCCAGGCCAACCCGCGCGATCTGGTCATGGTGCGGCTCGCCGAGTCGCCGCCCGAGAAGGAAGCCCGGCTCGTCGCGCAGTTGCGCCGCCTCCGCGACAAGACCCGCCAGACGGCGGTGGCGCTCTTCTGGGCGGTCGGCGGGCTGTTCATCGAGGCGTTCGTTCCCGGCGGCAAGGAGCTCATGCTCATGAAGGACGTCTATGAGCTCGCCGACCAGAGCCTCACCGATGCCGCCAAGGTCGCCGGCTGGCTCGGTTCCATCGACACCGACGCACCGCCGGAAATCGTCTCGGTCGAGGAAGCGGCGAAGCCCTTCCTCGTCCGCGGCATCACCGAACAGGAGCGGATCCCGGAGATCGTCCGCGATGGCGTCACGGTCGTGGTCGAGGGCGGCAACCTGGCCCGCGAGCTAATGACGATCTGGGAGGTCAAGTGAGGCGGGCGATCGTCTGCTGCCTGCTCTGGTTCGCCGCCTCGGCCCTGGCCGAAGACGGCATCCGGCTCGCGCCGGGGCTGACGGTCTGGCGGCTGCCGACGGCGATGATGCCGGCCACGGAATGGCCGGAGGTGGCGGCGCTCTGCGTGCGCCGCGACGGCCTCTGGTTCGCGGGCAGGGACAACGTCTGGCTCATCGGCGCGCGCGAGGGCGTGCTCGACGCACCCCTGCCGATCGACGGCTTCGCCTGCAGCGAGGCAGGCACGCCGGTCATCGCCGCCGCCGGGCGGCTGGGGCCGCTGCAGGGCCGTCTCTACGTGCCGCGCGTGCCCCTGCCCTCGGCCGCCGCGCGCATCGCCGGCGGTATGGGCGATAGCCTGATCCTCTTCGAGACCGCGGCGCCCGCGCGTCTCTACCGCTTCGACGGCCGTCGCGCCCAGCTCGTGGCGACGCTGGCCGAACCGATCCTCGCCGCGGCGCCGGCCGGCGAGTTCATCGTCGCCGCGACGCCGACGGCCATCCTGCGCCTGCGCCCGGGCGAGCCCGTCGGGCTCATGCTGCCGATATTCGACATGAAGCCGGTGCGCTCGCTCGCCGTGCACCCGCGCACGGCGGAGATCCTCTTCAGCACGGAAGACGAGATCTTCCTGCTCGACGACGGCCACGCGACGCAGCTCGCGGCCGGACTGGGCGGGACGCTGGCCCTGACCGCCGAGACGGTGTTCGTCGCCGACGCCCGGCGCCGCGGGCTTTACGCATTGACGGCGGTGCCGGCCCGGCCCGGCGGCGTCCGCGAAGCCGGCCAAGGCGAACTGCTAGAATCGATCGCCCCACAGGCCCTACCCGCGATCCCCTGATGCAGCCCGACCGTACCGACGAACTGCGCGCATTGGCTGCGCAGCGACTGCTCGTCCTCGATGGCGCCATGGGCACGATGATCCAGCGCCACGGGCTTTCCGAGGCGGATTACCGCGGCGCGCGCTTTTCCGATCACCCGAAGGACCTCAAGGGCAACAACGACCTGCTGCTCCTGACACGGCCGGACGTGATCGGCGGCATCCATCAGGCCTATCTCGACGCCGGCGCCGACATCATCGAGACCTGCACCTTCAATTCGACGGCCGTCTCGCAGGCCGATTACGGCCTCGAGGCGCTCGTGCATGAACTCAATTTCGCCGGCGCGAAGCTCGCCCGTGGGCTCTGCGACGCCGCCACCGCGCAGAACCCGGCCAAGCCGCGCTTCGTCGCCGGCGTACTCGGGCCCACCTCGCGCACCTGCTCGATCTCGCCGGACGTGAACGACCCCGGCTACCGCAATATCACCTTCGACGAGCTGGTCGCCGACTACGGCGAGGCGGTGCGCGGGCTGGCCGAAGGCGGCGCCGACATCCTGCTGGTCGAAACCGTCTTCGACACGCTGAACGCCAAGGCGGCGCTCTACGCGATCGAGGCCTTCTTCGACGAAGCGGGCCAACGCCTGCCGGTGATGATCTCCGGCACCATCACCGACGCCTCGGGCCGGACGCTCTCGGGCCAGACCGCCGAGGCCTTCTGGAACTCGCTGCGCCACGCGAGGCCGTTCTCCTTCGGCCTCAACTGCGCGCTCGGGGCGAAGGAGCTGCGCCAATACGTCGAGGAGCTCGCGCGCCTTTGCGACTGCTTCGTCTCCGCGCACCCGAACGCCGGCCTGCCCAACGCCTTCGGCGGCTACGACGAGACGCCGGAGATGCTCGCCGGCGAGATCGGCGACTGGGCGCGCGCAGGCATCGTCAATATCGTCGGCGGCTGCTGCGGCACGACGCCCGAGCACATCCGCGCGCTCGCCCGCGCCATCGACGGGGTCGCCCCCCGGCGTGTTACCACGGCTGAGTTTCGGCTGCGCCTGTCGGGGCTCGAGCCGTGCAACATCGGCCCCGACTCGCTGTTCGTGAACGTCGGCGAGCGCACCAACGTCACCGGCTCGCGGGCCTTTGCGAAGATGATCATCGAGGGCCGCTACGACGATGCGCTGAAAGTCGCGCGCCAGCAGGTCGAGAACGGCGCCCAGATCGTCGACGTGAACATGGACGAGGCGATGCTCGACGGCAAGAGCGCCATGGTCCGCTTCCTCAACCTCGCCGCCTCGGAGCCCGACATCGCCCGTGTGCCGTTCATGCTCGATTCCTCGAAGTGGGAGGTGATCGAGGCCGGCCTCAAGTGCCTGCAGGGCAAGGGCATCGTCAATTCGATCTCGCTCAAGGAGGGCGAGGCGAAGTTCCTCGAACAGGCGAGGCGGGCGCGGCGGCTGGGCGCGGCCGTGATCGTCATGGCCTTCGACGAAGAGGGGCAGGCCGACACCTTCGGGCGCAAGACCGCGATCTGCAAGCGGGCCTACGAGCCCCTCACCGCCGACGGCTTTCCCGCCGAAGACATCATCTTCGACCCCAACGTCTTCGCCATCGCCACCGGCATCCCGGAGCACGACAACTACGCGGTCGATTTCATCGAGGCGACGCGCTGGATCCGGCAGCACCTGCCGTTTGCTTCCGTCTCCGGCGGCATCTCCAACGTCTCGTTCTCGTTCCGCGGCAACGAGCCGGTGCGCGAGGCGATCCACACCGTCTTCCTCTATCACGCGATCCGCGCCGGCCTGACCATGGGCATCGTCAACGCCGGCCAGCTCGGCGTCTATGACGAGCTCGACCCCGTGCTGCGCGAGAAGGTCGAGGACGTCGTCTTGAACCGCAGGCCCGGTGCCGGCGAGGCGCTGGTCGAGTTCGCGCAGGGCATCAAGGGCCAGGCGAAGGAGCAGACGCAGGACCTCGCCTGGCGTGAATGGCCGGTCGAGAAGCGCCTCGAACATGCGCTGGTCAAGGGCATCACCGAGTTCGTCGTCGCCGACACCGAGGAATGCCGTGCCGCCTTCGCCGCCGAAGGCAAGCCGCCGCTCGCGGTCATCGAAGGGCCGCTGATGGCGGGCATGAACACGGTCGGCGACCTCTTCGGCGCCGGCAAGATGTTCCTGCCGCAGGTGGTCAAGTCGGCGCGTGTCATGAAGCAGGCGGTCGCCCATCTCGTCCCCTACATCGAGGAAGAAAAGAAGCGCACCGGCGCCGCGGCGAAGGGCAGGATCGTCCTGGCGACGGTGAAGGGCGACGTCCACGACATCGGCAAGAACATCGTCGGCGTGGTGCTCGCCTGCAACGGCTACGAGATCGTCGATCTCGGCGTCATGGTCGCCGCCGACAGGATCCTCCATGCGGCGAGGGAACACGAGGCCGACGCGGTGGGGCTCTCGGGCCTGATCACCCCGTCGCTGGAAGAGATGGCCCATGTCGCCAGCGAGATGCAGCGCCAGGGCTTTACGGCGCCGCTCCTGATCGGTGGTGCGACCACGAGCCGCGCCCACACGGCGATCAAGATCGCGCCCAACTACCACGGCACCGTCGTCTATGTGCCCGATGCCTCGCGCGCGGTCGGCGTCGTCACCAGGCTGCTCTCGGCCGAGCAGGCCGAGCGCTTCAAGGCCGAGATCGCCGCCGACTACGAAAAGCTGCGCGCCCAGCACGCAGCGAAGCAGGGTGTGAAGCTGCTCTCCCTCGAGGCCGCGCGCGCCAATGCGGCGAAGCTCGCCTTCGCGCCCGAGCGGCCGGCACGGCCGGGCATCACCGCGTTGCCCGCCATCGATCTCTCGCTGCTGGCGAACTACATCGACTGGGGGCCGTTCTTCCAGACCTGGGACCTCGCCGGCCGCTTCCCGCAGATCCTCGACGACGGCAAGGTCGGGGAGGAAGCGCGCAAGCTGTTCGCCGACGCCAAGGCGATGCTCGCGCGCATCGTCGGCGAGCGCTGGCTGACGGCCAATGCCGTCTTCGGCCTCTTCCCGGCCAATGCGGTCGGCGACGACATCGAGATCTACGCCGACGAAGCGCGGGAGAGGCGCCTGATGACCTGGCACGGCCTGCGCCAGCAGCACGAGCGGCCCGCGGGCCAGCCGAACCTCTGCCTCGCCGATTTCGTCGCCCCGCGCGGCACGCCGGACTGGATCGGCGCCTTCGCGGTCACGGCCGGCCTCGGCATCGAGGACAGGCTCGCCGAATTCGAGGCCGCGCACGACGACTACCACGCGATCATGCTCAAGGCGCTCGCCGACCGGCTCGCCGAAGCCGCCGCCGAGTGGCTGCACGAGCGCGTGCGCCGCGAGTACTGGGGCTACGCGGCCGACGAGCGGCTCGCCAACGACGAGCTGATCGCGGAGCAGTACCGCGGCATTCGTCCCGCGCCCGGCTATCCGGCCTGCCCGGACCACACGGTCAAGAAGGATCTCTTCGCGCTGCTCGATGCGCCGGGCCGCGCCGGCATGGCCCTCACGGAAAACTTCGCCATGATGCCGGCGGCCTCGGTGGCCGGTTTCTATTTCGCCCACCCCGAGGCAAAATACTTCGCCATTACCAGGATCGGCCGCGACCAGCTCGAAGACTGGGCAAGGCGCACCGGTCACGGTGTCACAGAAGCCGAACGATGGCTCGCCCCGCTGCTCTGACAGCCCCATCCAACCCCAGGAGACTTGACATGACGACAGAAGAAAACGACGGCCGCATGAGCTTCGAGGAAGCCGTGCGTTACGTGCAGCAGAACCCGGACCGCGCCGCGTTCTCGGCGGCGCCGGTCTTCGGCGAGCGCACCGACGACGAGGAGCAGCGCGCCGAGGGCGCCCGGGTGTTCATCATCGAGACCGACGGCGCCGGCGGCTGGCGGCTGCACTTCGTCGCCGGGCCGTTCTTCTCCAATGCCTTCGCCGCCAACGAGACGCTGGCGCCGGCCGAAGTGCCCGACAGCGTCAAGGCGCTGCGCTTCATGGCCACGCGCCTCGATACGGACTGGCTTTCCGAGCAGGTGCAGATCCTGATCCAGAAGCTGATGCAGGCGGGCGGCAACCTGCCGGCGCAAATGCCGGACTATGCGAGCGCGCCGGCCGTCGGTGCCGGCCCCGAGGCCGTGTTCCCGGTCTCGTTCATTGGCCGCAATCCCGAGCGCCTGCAATAGCGGGCCATGACCACGGCGGCGCGGCCGGCATGAAGATCTACGCCGTCGGCGGCGCCGTGCGCGACGAGCTGCTCGGCCTGCCGGTGCAGGACCGTGACTGGGTCGTCGTCGGCGCGACGCCGGAAGACATGCTCGCGCAGGGCTTCCGCCCGGTCGGCAAGGACTTCCCGGTCTTCCTCCATCCCGAGAGCGGCGAGGAGTACGCGCTCGCGCGCACCGAGCGCAAGAGCGCACCGGGCTACAAGGGCTTTGTCTTTCACACCGATGCCGGCGTCACCATCGAAGACGACCTCGCGCGGCGCGACCTCACCATCAATGCCATCGCCCGCGCCGAGGATGGCGCCTACGTCGATCCATACGGCGGCCGCGCCGATCTCGCGGCCAGGGTGCTGCGCCATGTCTCGCCGGCCTTCGTCGAGGATCCGGTGCGCGTCCTGCGCGTGGCGCGCTTCGCCGCGCGCTTCGCCGATTTCACGGTCGCCCCGGAAACGAGGGCGCTGATGCGGGCGATGGTCGCCGGCGGCGAGGTCGACCATCTGGTGCCGGAACGTGTCTGGCAGGAGCTCGCACGCGGGCTCATGGAGGCGAAGCCTTCGCGCATGTTCGAATTGCTGCGCGAGTGCGGCGCGCTCGCGAAGCTCCTGCCCGAGCTCGATCGCCTCTGGGGCGTGCCGCAGCGGGCCGATTACCATCCCGAGGTCGATACCGGCGTCCATGTCATGATGGTCATCGACGTCGCCGCGGAACTGGGTCTGTCGCTGCCGGCGCGCTTTTCCGCGCTCACCCACGATCTCGGCAAGGGCATGACGCCGGCCGAGGTGCTGCCGCGCCATGCCGGCCACGAGGCGAGGAGCGCCGAGCTTCTCGGTCCGCTCTGCGAGCGCCTGCGCGTGCCGTCCGATTGCCGCGATCTCGCGCTGCTCGTCGCGCGCCACCACGGCGAGATCCACAAGATCGGCGAACTGCGGCCCGCGACGGTGGTCGATCTGCTCGAGCGCTGCGACGCCTTTCGCCGGCCGCAACGCTTCGGCGAGCTGCTGTCCGCCTGCGAGGCCGATTTCCGCGGCCGCCTCGGCTGGCGGGACAAGCCTTTCCCCCAGGCTCAGGCGTGGCAGGATGCCGCCGCGGCGGCGCGAGCCGTCGATGCCGGGGCGGTCGCCGCCGCCAGCGCCGACCCGGCGCAGATCCCCGCACGCGTGCGCGAGGCGAGGATCGCCGCGGTCGCCCGCGTCCTAAAGCAGCCGGAACAGTAGCGTCGCGGCGAGCGAGAGAAGCAGCGTGCTCGTGAACGGAAACAGGTACTCGCGGCCGCGGTAGCGGAAGTGCAGATCGCCGGGCAGGCGCCCCAGCCGCAGCCGCGAAGCCGCCCGGGGACGCAGCAGGCCGATGAGCACGACGGCGAGGCAGAGGGCGATGGCCCATTTGAGCATGGCGGCGGAAGTAGAATCGGTCGACCGCGCCATCATAACCTCGCGCCGGTCCTCCATCATGACCCAAGGCCGCTTTCACGATCTCGAAGTCATCGCCCGCACGCCCGCCGGGCCGGCGTGCGACATGCCGCTCCTGTTCGTGCACGGAGCCTTCGCCGGCGCCTGGTGCTGGGACGAGCATTTCCTGCCCTTCTTCGCCGCGGCCGGCTACGCGAGCTATGCGCTCAGCCTCACCGGCCATGGCCGCAGCCGCGGGCGCGAGCGGCTCGACCATCTTTCCATCGCCGATTACGTGGCCGATGTCGCCGGCGTCGCCGGCCGCCTGCCGCGGCCGCCGGTGCTGATCGGCCACTCGATGGGCGGCTTCGTCGTCCAGAAGTATCTCGAGAAGCACCCGGCCGCCGGCGCGGTGCTGATGTGCTCGGTACCGCCGCAGGGCCTGATGTCGGCGGCGTTCGGCATGCTTTTCTCGCGGCCCTCGCTGTTCAGGGACTTGAACGCCATGATGGCCGGCGGCCGCGTCGCCCTCGAAACGCTGCGCGAAGCGCTGTTCGCCCAGCCGGTCGATGTCGGGGACCTCGAGCGCTTTCTGCGCGCCTCGCAGCCCGAGTCGCACCGTGCCATCTGGGACATGATGATGTTCGACCTGCCGCACCCCTCGCGCATCCATGGCGTGCCCATGCTCGTGCTCGGAGCCGAGCACGACCACCTGATGCCGCCCTCGACCGCCAAGATGACCGCGCGCCGCTACGGCGTGAAGGCGGAGATTTTTCCGGGCATGGGCCACGGCCTCATGCTCGAACGCGACTGGCGCAGGGTTGCGGAGCGCATCCTCGATTGGCTCAAGGAGGTGAAATGATCGTCTTCCGTTCCGATGCCGCGGCCGACATCATGATGTTCGACGACGTCGCCAAACGCATGATGGACATCATCGGCCGCGAATTCTCGACACGCGGCATCATCACCGTCGAACAACTGCCCGAGGCGATCGCCCGGCTGCGCGCCGCCATCGCCGCCGACCGCGCCGCCCATGCCGGCGAATACGACCGGCCCGAGTTCGAGGAGGGGCCGGACGGCAAGCGGCGCGCCTACGTCGGTCTTGCGCCGCGCGCCGTGCCGCTCGCGGAGATGTTCGAGTATTCGCTCAAGGCAAAGAAGCCGGTGATGTGGGGCGTCTGAGGCCGGCCCGCGGCGACAGCCCCACCCAAACTCAGCCGTCGTAACACGCCGACAGGATCCCGGGGTAGCCGCCGATCGCTGGACGGGTGTTCCACCATTGGGCCGGCCGGAGGCAGCCCCGCCGGCCGGCCCGCGGGCTTACTTCTTCACTGCGCGCCAGACGCCCTGGGCATCCGTGGTCTGCGGCGTCGGAGACGGGTCGTGCGGGATTGCCTTGCAGCGGTCCCCGGGCGGGACGCCGTCACCATACCAGCCGGCGAGCCGGCCGTTCTCGAACCTGCCGAAGAAGGTGGCGTTCTCGGCCTCCGGGCAGGTGCCATTCGGCAGGCAGGTGTCGCTGCAGATGATGACCGGCAGCCGGAGGATGCCGTAGGCGCCATACACCGAACCGCTGCCCGATACCGTTCTTGTCTTACCCGTGTCGTCCGTAAATTCCAGAGTCGCCTCGATGCCGGAACCATTCTGTTGCAAGCGCAACGTAGCGGGGCCTTCCTCGGAATAGTTGCCGTTCGGCGTCGCGTAGATGTCATAGGTGCCCGCGAGGTTGGCCGCGGTCGCGTTGGTGACGTCCTCGCCCGTGAAGGCGATACTGTAGCTGCCGTCGGCATTCCTCGTTAGGCCCTCGCAGGTATCCCCCGGCCGCAGGTACTGCTTGAGTTCGCCGGCGAGCGTGCCGGACGATTCGGTCAGATCGAGGACGACCGTGCCGTCCTCGTTCGTGGCCTGGGTGTTCGAGCAGGCGATGGCCTGGGCCGTCAGCCGCAGGGCGGTGCCCGTGCGTGTTCCGCCGAACGGCACGCTCTTCATGTCGCCGGTGTCGCCTTCGACGACCACGATCGCGCCGCTGATCCTGCCCTGGCCGTCTTCCGTCAGGTCGAGCATGAACGGTCCCCTCGGCACCTCGGGCCCGCTGCCGTCGGTATCGACATAGACGAAATATTTCTTCTTGGTCAGGCTGCCGCTGGGCACCACCGCCGCCTCATTGGCATCGATGGCGTCGGTGATGCTGACATCGTTGGCGGCATTCACCGTCGCGGTCGCGATGACGGTGTTGGTGAAGGCGTTGGTCACGGTCAGGACGTTGCTGTTGGACGGCGGCGGCGCGATGCGGATCGCGTCGATCACGGCATCAAGGCCCGTGCCGTTGGCGTCGAACGCGGTGCGCATCAGGTCGACCGTCTCGGCGACGCCGAGTTGTTTCAGGGCCGGCTTGAGCAGATCCCGCAGGGCCTGCATCGCCTGGTCGATGTTCAGGCTGCGCGGCGTGTCATAGACCTTTTGCGGATTGTCACCGGCGGCGATGCCGGTGATGATCGTGGTGAAGGGCGTGAGATTGGTCGTGCCGGCCTCGCCGGCGTAGGAATACAGGCCCTCGTCCTGCGAGCGGAGGATGAACGGCGCGGTCAGGCCGGTGACGTCGAAGCTGAACTTGCCCCCCTCGTCCGTGTAGGCGCTTTTCATCGCGCCCTTGGCATCCTTGAGATAGACGGGCGAGCGGGCGAGCGGCCTGCCGATCGCCGCGGTGCCGCTCAACGTCTGGGGCGTCGGCGCCGGCGGTGCATCACTGCTTCCGCCGCCGCCACCGCCGCCGCAGCCGCCGAAGAGAACCGCCACGGCGCCGGCCACCAGAATGGACGTCGTCTTGCGCTTCGGGTAGGGGATGCGTGTCATCGTTTTCTCCCAAAAAGAATCGAAAACATGAATTGGCCTCGAAATTTTTCCAATATTTCGCGCGAGGCTTCGTTCCGCCGCCCTTTCGCACTGTTTCTTCGCGATCGCCGTGGCTGTCGTAGTCATGCGCGAAACGATGAAAATCTCGCCTTTCCCTTTTAATTCTTGATGGCGTGGCCGGCTCCAGGCAGTCGGCTGTTTGTCGTCCGTTTGTCGTCGGCGCGTCGTCCGGGGGTCGGTCTGAGTCATCCGCGCGTGTAGTCGCGCAAAAAAGCGCTGTGGCGGCGATCGGACGCAGACGGCTTCTCGACTGGTACGGCGACGAAGGCGCACCCCTGCAAGTCGAAGGGGTATAGTGAGCAGAGGCAAGAAAACAATTGCGAATTCCGGTTTCCATGTCTGGCGATCTCGTGCGCGTCGGCGGCTTTGCCCTGTTCGTGCTCTGGCTCACGGCGTTCCCGATGTCCGGCCCGCTGCTGGGCGAGCACGCCCGAATAGGGTGGTTCATCTGGCCGCACGTCCTGACCCTGCTGGTGTGCGCCCGCTTCGCGAAGGCCGCTTCGCTCCGGGTCGCCGCCATCGCCGGCATCGTCCTCACGGCCTCGGCCACGCTCGCCTGGGGGCTGTTCGCCGCCGTCGCGGCGGCGCCCCTGCTCGTGGCGCTGGGCATCGTCTCGGCGCCGCCGCTCGTCCGCCTCCTGATGGGCCTGGGTGAGGGGTCTCGGCCCGTGCTCCTCGCCGCCGCCGGACTTGCGCTGGGCAACCTGGGCGCCTTGGCGCTCGGACTGCTGCCGCTCACCGATCTGGTCAAGCTCTCGCTGCTCGCCGGGGCGTGGCCGGGCCTCCTGCTCGTGCCGGCACCGGCGAGAGAGGTCACGGTGGCGCCGACGCCGGGGCTTTTCCGCTACCTCGTCTTCGTTTTCCTGTTCCAGATCGTCAGCGGCCTGATGTACGCCGAACTGTGGCCGGCCTACAACGAAACCGCCGGGATGCCCGGCATAGAACTGGCGTTCTATGCGCTGGCCGCGGTCGCGACGGTTGCCATCACCGCGCGCGATCCGTGGCTTGCGCCTTTGTTCGCCGTCGTCGCGGCGCTCCTGGCCTTCGCGTCACGCCTGGTGCTGCCGCCCGGCGCGGCGGAGCACACCGCGATGCTCGGCATGATGACTGCCTCGGGCGTCCTGGACCTGTTCCTCGTCGCGACGGTGCTTTCCTACGATAACCGGCTGCGGGCCGCGGGTTACGGCATGGCGGCGTCGGCGGCGGGGGTGGCTTCCGGCCAGGCGTTGGCCGTCGGGCTCGGCGCGGCGGGTCTGCTCGTCAGCTTCCTCGCGCTGGTGGTGCTCAACGTGGCGGTCATCGCTCTGCTTCTGCGCCGCCCCGATGCCGCCCGACTGGCGAAAGGGTTCGAGGAGCCGCCGGACGGCCTGCCCGACGCGCTCGAGCGGCTGTTGTCGCACAAGGAGAAACAGGTTCTGCTGGCCATGCTCCGTTACGACACCTATCGCGAGGTGGCGGAGGCGCTGGCGATCTCGGAATCCTCGGTCAAGACCTACATGAAGCGGATCTTTCAGAAGACCGGCGTCTTCAGCAAGCGGCAGCTGCTCGAGCGGCTCCGGCAGGAACGCCCGCCGCATCCGGAAATGCCCACGGAGGCCCATCCGCACAGCACGTGACCGGGGCTGCTCGACGTGGTGCCGGCGCGAAACTCAGCCGTCGTCACGCGCCGGCATGATCTCGGCGAAGCGGCCGATGGCCGGATACGCGCCGGTGTCCTTCTCCGGCTGGCGCGTATCGGGACGGCGCACCGCGACGAGGTGGCGGACGCCGTAGGCGCGCGCGGCGTCGAGCACCGGCAGGCTGTCATCGACGAGCAGGCTGCGCACCGGGTCGAACGGCTCGACTTCCTGCAGCCGGTGCCAGAATGCCGACGTCTCCTTGGCGTGGCCCAGCTCGTGCGAGGTGACGATGGCGTCGAAGTGCGGGCGCAGCCCGGTCTTCGCCATCTTCAGCGTGACGCTCTTGTGGTGGGCGTTGGTGACGAGGACGACGCGCTTGCGGCACTGGCGCAGGGCGCCGAGGAACTCGGTCACGCTCGGATGGACCGCGATCAGGTGGGCGACCTCTTCCTTGAGCCGCATGATGTCGAGCTCGAGCTCGGTTTCCCAGTAATCGACCGAGTACCAGTCGAGGGTGCCGGCGCGCGCGTGGTAGCGCGCCATCAGCGCCTCGCGTGCCGCCTCGCGGTCGAGGCCGCGAGCCTCGGCGTAGGCGAGCGGCACGTGGGTCTGCCAGAAGTGGTTGTCGAAATGGAGATCGAGCAGCGTTCCGTCCATGTCGAGGAGGACGGTGTCGATCTGCCGCCAGTCGAGCTCAGGGTTTGAGATAGGAGAATCCCTCCCTGGCCTGGAGCCTGGCGACCTCGGCGACGCCCGAGGGAACGATCTTCGCCTCGGGGATCACGGTCTTCGGGTCGATGTTGCGCGTCGTCAGCGTGAAATTGCAGACGCGGAACTCGACGCCCTTGCTTGCGAGATCCTCGACGATGACGCCGTAGGGGTTGCCGTTCTTGTCCTTCGCACCTTCGAGCAGGAAGTTTACGCCGCCCGCGTGGGTGACGACGACGATCTTCGTTGCCGGGTCGGCGGCCAGGTGGTTGCGGATGTTGCGCAGGCCGTTGCTCGCCTGCTCGAGGCCTTCGTTGATGTGATAGACGACTTTGGTCGGGCCATCGGCCAGGGCGCTGCCGGCGAGAAGCAGGAAAGACAGCGCGATATGACGCAGCAAGTTCATGGTGGTCTCCTCCGTCGGGTGGGTGGCCGCGTCTGGTGCGCGGTTCTGGTCACCCCCATCTTAGTGCAGTCGGGTCACCCCCATCAACTTGAGCACGTATTTTTCGTAGACCGGCTCGGTGTTGCCGGTCTTCATCTTGCGGAGGAAGTATTTCTCGAAGCCGACCTTGGCCAGGTGCACCCACTTGCCGCGCTTGAACCAGCTGACGTTGCGCGGCGGGATCTGCGGAATGGCGACGAAGGCGGCACCGTTGTCGCCGAAGTCGGCGAGGCAGACGGCGTTCCAGGTAGCCTTCTGGTACGGCTCGCGGCCGTCGATGGCGTTCCTGATGTTGTGCACGGTCGCGGTGACCATCGACTCGATCATGTAGCCGGTCTTGGGCGTGCCGGTGGGCACGGGCGTGGCCTCCACCGGCGGGATGGCGACGCAGACGCCGATCGCGTAGATGTTCCTGTATTTCGGGTTGCGCTGGAACTCGTCGATGAGGATGAAGCCGCGCGGGTTGGCCAGGCCCTCGATGCCGAAAACCGCATCGACGCCCTTGAAGGCCGGCAGCATCATGGAGTACTTGAAGGCGAGCTCGTGTTCCTTCCTGACCTGGCCATCCTCGTTGAGCTCGACCACGTGCATCCTGCCGGCCTCGATCCTGGCCACCTTCGCGTTGCAGATCCACTTGATGTGCTTGTCGCGCAGCACCGATTCGAGCATGCCCTTCGAATCGCCGACGCCACCGAGGCCGAGGTGGCCGATATAGGGCTCCGAGGTGACGAAGGTCATCGGCACCTTGCTGCGGATCTTGCGCCGGCGGAGATCGGTATCCATGATCAGCGCGAACTCGTAGGCCGGACCGAAGCAGGAGGCGCCCTGCACCGCGCCGACGACGACGTGGCCGGGATTCCTGACGAAGTCGTCCCACCGCCCCGCTGCCCTTTCGGCGTGGTTCACGGTGCAGATCGAGTTCGTGTGCCCTTCGGGACCGAGGCCCTCGACTTCGTCGAAGGCGAGCTTGGGACCGGTGGCGATGATCAGATAGTCGTAGCCGATGGTCCGGCCATCGACGAGTTCGATCTCGTTTCTTTCGGGATGCACGCGCTTCGCCGCCGTGGCGATGAAGCGGATGCCCTTCTTTTCCAGGTAGGGCGCCACCTCGAAGGTGATGTCTTCGCGCGTACGCCATTTGACTGCGACCCAGGGGTTCGAGGGCGTGAACTGGAAGTAGGGGTTTTCACTGATGACCGTCACGCCGTCCTGCGGCCGCAGCTGTTCCTTCATGTCGTAGGCGGCGGTCAGGCCGCCGATGCCGGCGCCGAGCACGACGACGTGGGCCATGGGAATCTCCTCTTTCCAATTACCAGATGAACAGGCGGTCGATGGCGGCGATACCCTCATCGACGGTTTTTTGCAGGTCTTCCGGGCAATCGTCGCGGTCGAGGACGAGCGCGGTATAGACGGAGAGCGCCTTCAGGGCACAGGCGATCTTGGCCACCTCCGCGGCCGTGTCTTCGCCCATCTTGACGCCGCGCTGCAACTGCCATTCCTGCGACTTCTTCTTCGGCATGACCACCTCCGCTTCGCAAATGCAGCCATTTTGGCATTCGTCGGAAGGAAATGCCAACCCGTAACGCGGAATTCCGAAAAAAGGGTCGCCGGCTCAGTGGAAGTCGTGGAGTTTTGCCAACGCGGCGCGGCCGGCCAGGATGTGGTCGTGCATCCGCTGGCCGGCCAGTCCGGCATCGTGTTGCTGCACGGCAGCGAGGATTTCGCGGTGCTCGGCCAGCGACTGTTTCAGGCGGCCTTCCAGGTTGAGCGAGTCGCGCCGGGTCAGCTTGATGAATTTGCGCGTTTCCTGCACGAGCTGCCGAAGCCACCGATTTCCCGCAAGCTCCTGCAGCGCGTCGTGGAAGCGCTGGTTGGCCTCGAAGAAACGGTCGGCATCGTTGGCGGCGGCGTGACGCTCGAGTTCGGCGTGGATCGCCTCGAGGCGGGCGATGTCCTCGGGCCGGGCCTTCAGCGTCGCCTCCTGGGCGCAGCGGCCCTCGAGCAGCGCCATGACCGGAAAGATCTCGTCGAGGTCCTGTTCCGAGAGCTCGGTCACGTAGCAGCCGCGCCGCGGCTTGAGGGTGACGAGCCCCTCGGAGGCGAGCACCTTGAGCGCCTCGCGCAAGGGCGTGCGCGAGATGCCGTATTCGGCGGCGATCGCCTGCTCGTCGATCCAGGCGCCGGGGGCGAGCTCGTGGGCGAAGATGCGGGCGCGCAGGCGCTCCGCGACCTGTTCGTAGAGCGCCGGGGCGATTAGGCTGTCCTGTCTTGCATTCATAATTATGGATACAGTATTATTTTCGGCAAAAGGATGTCAAGTGCCGCGCAACGACGGCATATTCGAACGACATGACCGGCGCGGGCCGGAGGAGTGGACCATGAACGACTATCCCGAGGTGAAGATTCCCGGCCTCGATGCGTGGCGGAAGGCGGCGGCGAAGTCGGCGCCGGGCGGCGACGTCTCGAAGCTCGACTGGCTGACGCCCGACGGCCTGACGGTGAAGGCTCTCTATACGAAGGCCGATGTCGAAGGCTTGCCTTTCGCCGACACGCTGCCCGGCTTCGAGCCCTTCGTGCGCGGGCCGCAGGCGACGATGTACGCGGCGCGGCCCTGGACCATCCGCCAGTACGCGGGCTTCTCCACCGCCGAGGAATCGAACGCCTTCTACCGCAAGGCGCTGGCGGCCGGGGCGCAGGGCGTGTCGGTGGCCTTCGACCTCGCCACCCACCGCGGCTACGACTCGGACCACCCGCGCGTCGTCGGCGACGTCGGCAAGGCCGGCGTGGCGATCGATTCCGTCGAGGACATGAAGATCCTCTTCGACGGCATCCCGCTCGACAGGGTCTCGGTGTCGATGACCATGAACGGCGCGGTGCTGCCGGTGCTGGCCGGCTACGTGGTCGCCGCGGAGGAGCAGGGCGTCGCCCAGGACCAGCTCTCGGGCACGATCCAGAATGACATCCTCAAGGAGTTCATGGTCCGCAACACCTACATCTATCCGCCCGAGCCGTCGATGCGCATCATCGCCGACATCATCGGCTACACCGCGGAGCACATGCCGAAGTTCAACTCGATCTCGATCTCCGGCTACCACATCCAGGAGGCCGGCGCGACGCAGACGCTGGAACTCGCCTTCACGCTCGCCGACGGCATGGAATACGTGCGCACGGCGATGAAGAAGGGCCTCGACGTCGATGCCTTCGCTGGCCGGCTGTCGTTCTTCTTCGGCATCGGCATGAACTTCTACCTGGAAGTCGCCAAACTGCGCGCCGCGCGCCTCCTGTGGTGGCGGATCATGAAGGGCTTCGGCGCGAAGAACCCGAAGTCGCTGATGCTGCGCACGCACTGCCAGACCTCGGGCTGGTCGCTGACCGAGCAGGATCCGTACAACAACATCGTGCGCACGACCATCGAGGCGATGGCCGCGGTCTTCGGCGGCACCCAGTCGCTGCACACCAACGCCTTCGACGAAGCGATCGCGCTGCCGACCGAGTTCTCGGCGCGCATCGCCCGCAATACCCAGATCCTCATCCAGGAAGAGACGCACATCACCAACGTCATCGATCCCTGGGCCGGCAGCTACCTGATGGAGCGGCTCACGCAGGACATGGCCGACGCCGCCTGGAGGATCATCGAGGACGTCGAAAAGATGGGCGGCATGACCCACGCCGTCGAGACCGGCTGGGCCAAGCTGCAGATCGAGAAGTGCGCCGCCGAGAAGCAGGCGCGCATCGATTCGGGCCAGGACGTGATCGTCGGCGTCAACAAGTACCGTCTGGAAAAAGAGCCGCCGGTCGAGATCCTCGAGGTCGACAACCACGCCGTGCGCGAGGCGCAGATCGCCCGCCTTGCGCGAATTCGCGCGACGCGTGACGACGCCGCCGTGCGGGCGGCGCTCGACGCGCTCACCGAAGCGGCGCGCACCGGCGGCGGCAACCTGCTCGACCTGTCGATCAAGGCCGCGCGGCTGCGGGCGACGGTCGGCGAGATTTCGGATGCGCTGGAAAAGGTCTGGGGCCGCCACCGCGCCAGCCACCAGACGGTCAGCGGCGTGTATCGTGGCGCCTTCGGAGAAGGGGAGAGCATGAAGTCGCTCCTGGAGCAGGTCGAAGCCTTCCTTGCGCACGAAGGCCGCCGGCCGCGGATCATGATCGCCAAGCTGGGCCAGGACGGCCACGACCGCGGCGCCAAGGTCGTTGCCTCTGCCTTCGCCGACCTCGGCTTCGACGTCGATGTCGGGCCGCTGTTCCAGACGCCCGCGGAGGCGGCGCGCCAGGCCGTGGAAAACGACGTCCATGCCATCGGCGTCTCGACGCTCGCGGCCGGCCACAAGACCCTGGTGCCGCAGCTCATCGAAGCCTTGAAGCAGGAAGGCGCCCACGACATCGTCGTCTTCGTCGGCGGCGTGGTGCCGACGCAGGACTACGAATTCCTCGAGAAGGCCGGCGTGGCCGGCATCTTCGGGCCCGGCACGCCGATCCCCGACGCCGCGCACAAGGTCCTGCGCGCCATCTGCGCGCGCCGCGCGCTGCGCGACGCCTGAGCAGGCCCCGGCTGGCGCATTACCATGGCTGAGTTTCGGCTGACCGACGAGGACCGCGCGCTCGCCGACGGCGTAACGGCGGGAAACCGCCGCGCGCTCGCCAAGGCGATCACGCTCATCGAGTCCCTCAGGCCGGAACATCAACAGCGCGCCGAGGCGCTGCTCGACGCCCTTCTGCCGCACACCGGCCGGTCGATCCGGCTCGGCATCACGGGCGTGCCCGGCGTCGGCAAGTCGACCTTCATCGAGGCGCTGGGCCTGTATCTGATCGACGCCGACCACCGCGTCGCGGTGCTCGCGGTCGACCCCTCATCCTCGGTCACGGGCGGCTCGATCCTCGGCGACAAGACACGCATGGAGGCACTTTCCCGCAGGCCGGAGGCCTTCATCCGCCCGTCGCCGTCTTCGGGATCGCTGGGTGGCGTCGCTGAAAAGACGCGCGAGGCGCTGCTCGTCTGTGAGGCGGCCGGCTTCGACGTCGTCATCGTCGAGACCGTCGGCGTCGGCCAATCCGAAACCGCGGTCGCCGGCATGACCGACTGCTTCGTCCTGCTTCAGCTGCCCAATGCCGGCGACGACCTGCAGGCGCTCAAGAAGGGCGTCGTCGAGCTCGCCGACATCGTCGTCTTCAACAAGGCCGACATCGATCCGCTGGCCGCGGAGCGGGCCGCGGCGCAGATGCGCACGGCGCTGGCGATGCTGCGGCCGGCCAGCCCGTACTGGCAGCCGCCTGTGCTCACCGGCAGCGCCGGCGGGGAGAGCCGGCGTGTTACCACGGCTGAGGTTTGGCGAACCGTGCTTGCCCACCGCGAGGCGCTGACCGCGAGCGGCGAGCTGGCGGCGCGGCGGCAGCGACAATCGCGCGACTGGCTGTGGTCGCTGATCGATGCCGGCCTGCGCCACCGCTTCCGCGAGCACCCGGCCGTCAAGGCCGCGCTGCCCGGGCTCACGGCCGCCGTCGAGGCCGGCACCACCACGCCGGCGCGCGCCGCGCGCCGTCTGCTCGACATGCTGAACCGATACTTCTAGGGGGAACGCCATGCACGAAATCATTCATGAACTCGAGCGCAAGCGCGAACAGGCGCGGCTGGGCGGCGGGCCGAAGCGCATCGACGCCCAGCACAAAAAGGGCAAGCTCACGGCGCGCGAGCGCATCGAGCTCCTGCTCGACGAGGGCACCTTCGAAGAGTGGGACATGTTCAAGGAGCACCGCTGCACCGACTTCGGCATGGCCGACAACAAGATCCCGTCGGACGGCGTGGTCACCGGCTACGGGACGATCAACGGCCGCATGGTCTTCGTCTTCTCGCAGGACTTCACGGTCTTCGGCGGCGCGCTCTCCGAGGCGCACGCCGAGAAGATCTGCAAGATCATGGACCACGCGATGAAGGTCGGCGCGCCGGTGATCGGCCTCAACGACTCGGGCGGCGCGCGCATCCAGGAAGGCGTGGCCAGCCTCGGCGGCTACGCGGAAGTGTTCCAGCGCAACGTCATGGCCAGCGGCGTGATTCCGCAGATCTCGCTGATCATGGGCCCCTGCGCCGGTGGCGCGGTCTATTCGCCGGCGATGACCGACTTCATCTTCATGGTCAAGGACACCTCCTACATGTTCGTCACCGGCCCCGAGGTGGTGAAGACCGTGACCCACGAGGAGGTGACGGCCGAGGAGCTGGGCGGCGCGATCACCCACACGACGAAGTCCGGCGTCGCCGATCTCGCTTTCGAGAACGACGTCGAGGCGCTGCTCATGCTCCGCCGCTTCTTCAACTACCTGCCGCAGAACAACCGCGAAAAGCCGCCGCTGCGCGCCACGGCCGACCCCGCGGACCGCCTCGACTACAGCCTCGATACGCTGGTGCCGGACAATCCGAACAAGCCCTACGACATCAAGGAACTGATCATCAAGACGGTCGACGACTGCGACTTCTTCGAGCTTCAGCCCGACCACGCGAAGAACATCGTCACCGGCTTCGCGCGCATGGAGGGCGCTACCGTCGGCATCGTCGCCAACCAGCCGATGGTGCTGGCCGGTTGCCTCGACATCAAGAGCTCGATCAAGGCGGCGCGCTTCGTCCGCTTCTGCGATGCCTTCAACATCCCGATCATCACCTTCGTCGACGTGCCGGGCTTCATGCCCGGCACCGCGCAGGAATACGGCGGCATCATCAAGCACGGCGCCAAGCTGCTCTACGCCTACGCCGAGGCGACGGTGCCCAAGGTCACGGTGATCACGCGCAAGGCCTACGGTGGCGCCTACGACGTCATGGCCTCGAAGCACCTGCGCGGCGACGTGAACTTCGCCTGGCCCTCGGCCGAGATCGCGGTGATGGGCCCGAAGGGCGCCGTCGAGATCATCTTCCGCGAGGAAAAGAACGACCCGGCAAAGCTCGCCCAGCGCGAGGCCGAATACAAGGCCAAGTTCGCCAACCCGTTCGTCGCCGGCAGCCGCGGCTTCATCGACGACGTCATCCAGCCGCACGAGACCCGCCGGCGCATCTGCCGCTCGCTGGTGATGCTGAGGAACAAGAAGCTCGACAATCCGTGGCGCAAGCACGGCAACATTCCGTTGTAAAAAGGCATAACCACCAAGACACCAAAGGCACCAGGATGCACCAAGGAAAACCAGGAGCCAGATCTGCTCGTTCTGGTCTTCCTCCGTGTTCTTGGTGCCTTGGTGGTGAAAGGTTCTAAACCATGTTCAAGAAGATTTTGATAGCCAACCGCGGCGAGATCGCCTGCCGCGTCATCAAGACCGCCCGCCGGATGGGCATCAAGACCGTCGCCGTCTATTCGGAGGCCGACCGCGACGCGCTCCATGTCGAGCTCGCCGACGAGTCCGTGTGCATCGGCCCCGCGCCCTCGCGCGAGTCGTACCTGCGCGGCGACAAGATCATCGAGGCGTGCCGGCTCACGGGCGCCGAGGCGGTGCATCCGGGATACGGCTTCCTCTCCGAGAACGAGGCCTTCTCGCGCGAGCTCGAAGAGGCAGGCATCGTCTTCATCGGCCCGAAGCATTACTCCGTGGCGGCGATGGGCGACAAGATCGCCTCGAAGAAGCTCGCCGTCGAGGCCGGCGTCAATATCATTCCCGGCTACAACGATCCGATCGACACGCCCGAGCAGGCCGTCGAGATCGCGAGGGGCATCGGCTACCCGGTGATGATCAAGGCGTCCGCGGGCGGCGGCGGCAAGGGCCTGCGCGCCGCCTTCAACGACAAGGAGGCGCACGAGGGCTTTGCCTCGTGCAAGACCGAGGCGAAGAATGCCTTCGGCGACGACCGCGTGTTCATCGAGAAGTACGTCGAAGAACCGCGCCACATCGAGATCCAGATCCTCGGCGATGCGCACGGCAACGTCGTCTACCTCCACGAGCGCGAATGCTCGATCCAGCGCCGGCACCAGAAGGTCATCGAGGAGGCGCCGAGCCCCTTCCTCGACGACGCCACGCGCCGGGCCATGGGCGAACAGGCCGTGGCCCTGGCGAAGGCGGTCAAGTACCAGTCGGCCGGCACGGTCGAGTTCGTCGTCGGCGGCAAGGACAAGCAGTTCTATTTCCTCGAGATGAACACCCGCCTGCAGGTCGAGCACCCGGTCACCGAGTGCATCACCGGCCTCGACCTCGTCGAATGGATGATCCGCGTCGCCGCCGGCGAGAAGCTGCCCTTTGGCCAGCAGGACATCAAGCTGAACGGCTGGGCCATCGAATGCCGGATCAACGCCGAGGATCCGTTCCGCAACTTCCTGCCCTCGACCGGCCGGCTGGTCAAGTTCATCCCGCCCGCAGCGACCATGGAAGCAGCGGCGCCGGTCACGGGCGCCGGTGGCGTGCGTGTCGACACCGGCGTCTATGAAGGCGGCGAGATCTCGATGCACTACGACTCGATGATCGCCAAGCTGATCACCCACGGCGCGACGCGCGACCAGGCGATCGCGCGGATGCGCGACGCCCTCAATGCCTTCGTCATCCGCGGGGTGGCGAGCAACATCGCCTTCCAGGCGGCGCTGATGAAGCATCCGCGCTTCGTTTCGGGCAACTTCAACACCGGCCTGATCGCCGAGGAATACCCGAAGGGCTTCAACGCCGGCGACGTGGTGCACGACGCGCCCGAGATGCTGGTCTGCGTCGCCGCGGCCGTGCATCGCCAGTACCTCAAGCGCAACGCCTCGATCAGCGGCCAGATGCCCGGCCACGAATACCGGCCCGGCGACGACTTCGTCGTCCTCATCGGCGCCGGCCAGCATCCGGTCAAGGTCACCGAGGCGCCCGGCGGCTGGGACGTGAGCTTCGCCGGCAAGAGGCACGAGGTCCGTTCGGACTGGCAGTTCGGCCAGTATCTCTACCAGGGGACGCTCGACGGCGAACCCTTCTGCATGCAGGTCGAGCGCCACGGCCTTCGCTACCGCCTGTTCCACTGGGGCACCCAGGCCGACGTGATGGTCGAGAGCGCGCGCGTGGCCGAGCTCCATGCGCTGATGCCGGTCAAGGCGCCACCCGACATGTCGAAGTTCCTGCTCTCGCCGATGCCGGGCCTGCTCACCCATGTCGCGGTGCAGCCGGGGCAGGAAATCAAGGCCGGCGAGGTGCTGGCCAAGATCGAGGCGATGAAGATGGAGAACGTCCTCCGGGCCGAGCGCGACTGCGTGGTCGACAAGCTGCTCGCCGCGCCCGGCGAGAGCCTCGCCGTCGATCAGCCGATCATCGCCTTCAGGTAGCGGACGCTTCCGAGAGCCGGTGGGTTTTGGAATCTCTGAAGAACCGTTGCGAGCAGTCCCGGGCGCGAGGAGCCGCGCAGCGAGCGACGAGACATATCCACGAGATAGGCGAGGAACGAGCGAGCACGCGAAACGGCGAACGGGGCGCGCAGCAGGTTATTCAGAGGTTCCTTTTCAGCCCCCGGTAACGAAAAAGCCCCGCCTCGCGGGGCTTTTTCTTCGGTGCGGCGAGCGCTCAGGCCGCGATCTTCCGACGCCGCTTCGCCATGCCCGCGACCAGCCCGAGGCCGGCGAGCAGCATCGCGTAAGTCTCGGGTTCGGGAACCGGGGCGATCCCGTTGACCTTCGCCAAGGCGCTGAAGGTCGCCTGCATCGGCTGGTTCGTCAGGTTGGCGAAGGTGAGGTACAACTGCTGGGAAAGCGAACTATTGGCGACGTAGGTGGTGGAGGTCTCCAGAAACGATTTGCTCTCCTGCGAGGCCCCCTTCACCGACATTTCCACCCATGCATCGGCCGACTGGCCCGAGTCGGCGGAGGCGCTGACCAGGGCATCGGCCATGATGAGCATGATCGTGCTCGGCGTCAGCGTGAAATTGCCATAGGTCATGGCGCTGTTATTGAATTTGGAATCGAGGAGGACTCCTTGGTTGGCATAGCCACTCGCGCTCAAAGAGGCACTCGAGCCTAAAGCAGCATAGCTCCAACCACCCGACGCCATGGCGCTACCGCCGGCAGTGCTCGACGAACTGCTGTAATTGGCAAACGAGCTGAACAAGCCGCCAACGCTTGGGCTGACATTCACCACGCCGCCATCGCCACTGTAATTCACCTGTGTCTTCGTGGTGCCCGTATTCCAGAGCTGACCACCCGACCACTGAATCCCGGCAGGAATCCCGTCCAGGGGCGCGAGATCAAAGAATGTCACCGCGAAGTTCGTCAGCTGGGCATCCGCCGTTGCCGCCAGCGCCGGCGCGGCCGGTACGGTGAGCAGGCCGGCCGCGGTGGCGGCGGCGAGCCATTTGGATGATTTATGCTTCGATTTCAGTTTCATGAGTTTCTCCCAAATGCCTGTTGAATACGCTGCCATGGGCGAGTCTATTCAACCCAGATTGTCCATTAGCCATTTGTCGTGAATATGAGGCAAGCTGTGAGCTTTCGCCCGGGCCCTGGGGCCAGGTCGGTTCTAATGGATACCATTAGACCAACGTGTTGTGGATCAGATGGCTAGGTAACGGTCATGGCGGGATCGGTGTTACAGGGAGGCGGGTTTGCGGTCAGCTTCAGCAACCGCGAGGTCACGGCATGGGGTGGCCTGGCGC
>CAZGYD010000034.1:0-18102 GCA_964530115.1 uncultured Rhodocyclaceae bacterium
TGGGCGGGGGGCGGGCGCAGCGGAGCGCCAATGGCGAGGTGCCGGAAACGCTCAAGGAGAAGAAGGGGCTCAGCCTCGAGAGGGGGGGGCGACTCGCCGGGGAGAAGTACCGCGGCGAGTGCGAGGAACGGCTGAAGGCGGTGCTGAAGGAGATCGCCCAGGACGAGGGGGGGATCATCCTCTTCATCGACGAGATCCACACAATGGTCGGCGCCGGCAAGGCCGAGGGCGCGATCGACGCCGGCAACATGTTGAAGCCGGCACTGGCGCGCGGCGAGCTGCACTGCATCGGCGCGACCACGCTCGACGAATACCGCAAGTACATCGAGAAGGACGCCGCGCTCGAGCGCCGCTTCCAGAAGGTGCTGGTCGACGAGCCGACCGTCGAGGCGACCATCGCCATCCTCCGGGGCCTGCAGGAGAAGTACGAGCTGCACCACGGCGTCGAGATCACCGACCCGGCCATCGTCGCCGCGGCGGAGCTCTCGCACCGCTACATCACCGACCGCTTCCTGCCGGACAAGGCCATCGACCTGATCGACGAGGCGGCGGCGCGGATCAAGATGGAGATCGACTCGAAGCCCGAGGCGATGGACAAGCTCGACCGCCGGCTTATTCAGCTGAAGATCGAGCGCGAGGCGGTGAAGAAGGAAAAGGACGAAGCCTCGCAGAAGCGCCTGGCCTTGATCGAGGAGGAGATCAGGAAGCTCGAGAAGGAATACTCCGATCTCGAGGAGATCTGGAAGGCCGAGAAGGCGCAGGTACAGGGCTCGGCGCACATCAAGGAGGAGATCGACCGCGTCAAGGCGCAGATGGCCGAACTGCAGCGCAAGGGCCAGTACGACAGGCTGGCCGAGCTGCAATACGGCACGCTGCCGCAGCTCGAGGCGCAGCTCAAGGCCGCGGACTCGGCC
The DNA here is from genome assembly GCA_964530115.1 of uncultured Rhodocyclaceae bacterium. GTDB lineage: Bacteria > Pseudomonadota > Gammaproteobacteria > Burkholderiales > Rhodocyclaceae > Fen-999. The sequence continues at coordinate 915 of CAZGYD010000034.1, forward strand.
GCGAAACTCAGCCACGGTAACACGCCAGCCACGAGGCTCTTGCGCACCCAGGTCGGCGCCGAGGAGATCGCCGAGGTCGTCTCGCGCGCCACGGGCATCCCCGTGAGCAAGATGATGCAGGGCGAGCGCGACAAGCTCTTGCACATGGAGGAGGCGCTGCATCGCCGCGTCGTCGGCCAGGACGAGGCCGTGCGGCTCGTCTCCGACGCGATCCGCCGCTCGCGCGCGGGCCTTTCGGACGAGAACCGGCCCTACGGCTCCTTCCTCTTCCTCGGCCCGACGGGCGTGGGCAAGACGGAACTCTGCAAGACGCTCGCCGAGTTCCTGTTCGACAGCGAGGAGCATCTCATTCGCATCGACATGAGCGAGTTCATGGAGAAGCACTCGGTGGCGCGACTCATCGGCGCGCCGCCCGGTTACGTCGGCTACGAGGAGGGCGGCTACCTGACCGAGCAGGTCCGGCGCAAGCCTTATAGCGTGATCCTCTTCGACGAGGTCGAGAAGGCGCACCCGGACGTCTTCAACGTGCTCCTGCAGGTGCTCGACGACGGGCGCATGACCGACGGCCAGGGCCGCACCGTGGACTTCAAGAACACGGTGATCGTCATGACCTCGAACCTGGGCAGCCAGATGATCCAGCAGATGGCCGGCGACGACTACCAGGTGATCAAGCTCGCGGTGATGGGCGAGGTGAAGTCGTATTTCCGGCCGGAGTTCGTGAACCGTATCGACGAGATCGTCGTCTTCCACGCGCTCGACGAGAAACACATCGCCGGCATCGCGAAGATCCAGCTCGGTTATCTCGAGAAGCGCCTGGCACGGCTGGAGATGAAGCTCGAGGTCACCGACGCGGCGCTCGCCGAGATCGCCAAGGCCGGCTTCGATCCGGTGTTCGGCGCCCGGCCGCTGAAGCGGGCGATCCAGGACCGCATCGAGAACCCGCTGGCCAAGGCGATCCTCGAAGGCCGCTTCGCCGCGAAGGACACCATCCGCATCACGGCCGCGGGCGGTAACCTGGGCTTCGAGCGCGCTTGATCGCTTGTGAAAATTTCTGCTGCGCGTCCCGATGGCTGTGTTGCGCGGTGCTTGCTCCCGCGCCTGATTCATGGTCATGTCTTGGTCGCTGCGCTCCGTGCGCCTTGCCCTCGGGCCGCTCGCGACGAAATTATTCACAAGCTCTGAGCCCGCGGACCGCCGGCCCGGGCGTGCGGAGTTGACGACACCGGCCGCGACAGCGGCCGGTGTCTTACATTCGCCCCTCGACTTTCCGGGGGGACGATGAACAAACCATTGATCATCATCGCGGCGCTCGCGGGTGCCGGTCTGGCCGCCTGCGGCGGCGCGGGCGGCGGCAGCGCCGCCGTCGATCCCACCGCCACGGTTTCGGCGGCAGGGAGCACCGGCACGAGCACCGGCACGGGCACCGGCACGAGCACGGGCACGAGCACGGGCACGGGCACGAGCACGGGCACGAGCACCGGCACGAGCACCGGCACGAGCACGGGCACCGGCGGCGGAACGACGACTTCGACGCCGCCGCCCTCGGCCTGGCAGAGCGGGCCGGCGGCCGGCAACCCCACGGGGAACTCTCCCGTGCCGGCCGAGGCGCTGGCCGAGGACGTCTCCAGGCCCGACCACGTGATCGGCAACGGCACACCGCAAAGCTGCACCGCGGCAGCCTTCGTCCAGGCCGTCGCTCAGGGCGGCAAGATCGTCTTCAACTGCGGTCCCGATCCGGTCACCATCACGCTGACGACGCCGGCGAAAGTGTTCAACAACAAGCCGGACGTGGTCATCGACGGCGGCGGCAAGGTGACGCTGAGCGGCGGCGGCCGGACGCGCATCCTCTACATGAACACCTGCGACCCGGCCCAGGTGTGGACGACCCCGCATTGCGACAACCAGGCCCAGCCGCGGCTCACGGTGCAGAACCTGACCTTCGTCGACGGCAATTCGAAGAGCGAAACCACCTACGACGGCGGCGGCGCCATCTGGGTGCGCGGCGGCCGCTTCAAGGTGGTCAACAGCCGCTTCTTCAACAACGTCTGCGCGGACACCGGCCCCGATGTCGGCGGCGGCGCGATCCGCGCCTTCAGCCAGTACCAGGGCCTGCCCGTGTATGTGGTGAACAGCACCTTCGGCGGCGCGTCCGGCTACGGCAACCGCTGCGCCAACGGCGGCGCGCTGAGCAGCATCGGCGTTTCCTGGTCGATCTACAACAGCCTGTTCACCCACAACGTGGCGACCGGCAACGGCGGCAATCCGGCCGACCCGGGCACGCCCGGCGGCGGCAGCGGCGGAGCGATCTACAACGACGGCAACACGATGTCGCTGGCGATCTACGGCAGCCGCATCGAGTACAACCAGGTCAATGCCTACGGCTCGGCGATCTTCTTTGTCACCAACGACCTGACCGGCGACATCCGCATCGAGAAGTCGGTGATCCAGAACAATATCGGCGGCTCGTGGCACATCCTGCCCGGCATCGCGATGCACGAGACGACGCGCCGGCAGATCGTCGATTCGGTGATTCGCTGATGGCCGGAGAAGCATGAGCAGGGCGCCATCCGCAAGAATGTTGATACATCGCAATATGCGAAATTAAGAACGGGCTAAAGTGTTGTCCATCCAGTCCGCGCGGCCGCGATCCCGACCCGGGATGCGGCCGGCGGGCGGTTTCTTCATCGTCAATGGGGGGCAACACATGAAACATCGGCACACGAAGCGGGCGCTGCTCGCCGTTCTGGTTTCCGGGATCTTCATGCCGCCGGCGGTCCAGGCGGCCGACGACGCGGAACTCCTCAAGAAGCTCGAGGCGCTGACCAGGGAGATCGAGGCACTGAAGGCGCAGGTCGCCGCGCAGCAAAAGGCGACCAAGGACGTCGCCGAGAAGGTCGAGGTCGCCGAAAGCAAGTCGCTCGGCAAGTGGCTCGAGATCGGCGGCGATTACCAGTTTCGCATCGACAGCCTGCGCGGGGAGACGAAGACCTACACGGACGTGCTCGGCACCTTCGACAACGTCCAGCAGGCGCTCCAGGCGGACTTCTTCGCCAATCCCTCGACCGCGGCGGGAAGTTCGAGCTACTTCGGCACGATGGGCATGTCCACGGCCGGCGCGCTGACGGCGCTCATGCAGTTTTCGCAGGCGATGTCCGCCGTGCGTACTTACGAACAGGCCGTCGCCTTCGCCGGCAATCCGATGAACGCGGGCCTGATCCAGGGTATCGGCAATTTCGCGGCCACCGTCCCGGCCTACAAGCCCAAGAACAATTCGCTGTACACCAACCGCTTCGGCCTCGACCTCGGCGCCAAGGTGGCGCAGGACGTCTCGGTGACCGCACGGCTCATGATGTACAAGGTCTTCGGCGACCAGAGCATGGACGCCGTCGCCAATGCCGGCAACGCGCCGTTCTCGGCCGACCGGGTCGGCGTCTTCGACGGCACGCTGGGCCACGTGCCCTCCGACAGCTACCTCAACGTCGATCGCGCCTATGCGACGTGGAACAATCTGTTCGACGAGGACATGTGGTTCTCGGTCGGCCGCCGGCCCTCGACCAACGGCGCGCCGCTCAATCTCAAGTACAACACCGAATGGCCGGGCCGCGGCGGCACGCCGGCGCTGCTCGTCGATTACGCCTTCGACGGCATGACCCTGGGCTACGGCTTCGACGGCCTGCCCGGCGGCTACGCCAAGCTCTGCTACGGCCGCGGCTACGAGAGCGGCTTCCGCTGGTCGCCCGGCAATTCGCTCAAGGACACCGACATGGTCGGCATCTCCTTCGTGCCCATCGACACAGGCGCGATGCGGGTCTGGCTGCAATGGAACCGGGGCATGAACATCTTCGACGCGCCGAAGATGCAGAACACCTATTTCGGCACGACGATGCCGACGACCAACCTCGGCGACATCGACTGGCTGGGCGCGGGCATCATGGGCAAGATCAAGAACGTCGGCCCGGGCACGCTCAACTACTTCGTCGACGTCGCCGTGAGCCGCACCCATCCGAACGACAACGTCTCGGCGCAGTTCGGCTTCCAGGGCCTGCTGACCGGCGGCTTCTTCGCCCCGGAGGCGCCGACCGACAAGACCGGCAACGCCATCTACCTGGGCGTGCGCTACGACCTGCCGTCGAAGACCAAGATCGGCCTCGAGTTCAACCGCGGCAGCAAGAACTGGATCACCTTCGCGCCGGCCTCGGCCGACATGTGGACGACCAAGGTCGGTACGCGCGGCAACGTCTATGAGACCTACTTGATCCAGGAGTTCGACGCCAAGCCGATCGCCTCGGCCCTGGCGAAGAGCTTCTTCCGGCTCGGCTTCCAGTACTACGACTTCAAGTACACCGGCAGCAACAACTGGGTCGGGGCGCCGGTCCGGATCAGCGACGTGAATGGCCAGATGATGACCATGGCGCCGCTCGCCAAGGCCTATGACATTTATGCCACGCTGGAGGTGAAGTTCTGACGAATCCCGGGGCTGGTCGCGTACGCTACGCGGCCGGCGATGCGGTAAACTTTTTTCCGGTTGGTCGCGTTCACCGATTTGCAATCCCTTTTCCGGAGGATTCCACGATGTTGAAGAAGCTTTCCCTCGCCGCGGCGCTCGCCGCTTCCGTCATCGCCTTTTCGCCGATGGCATCGGCCGCCGACGTGAAGATGGTCGGCACCGTGCAGGAGATCAAGATGGCTGCCGACGGCAAGTCCGCCACCGTGGTCCTGAAGAACGTCAAGGGCGGCGCGGAAGTCACCGTCACCGTCGCCGACACCGAGACGCTCGACAAGTTCAAGGACAAGCGCATCGTCAAGGGCGACGAAGTGCGCGTCAAGTACGACGACGCCCAGAACAACCTGACCTCGTCGTTCAAGAAGACGGCCGGCTGCTGAGGCGTTGGCCTCGTAGGGAAAAACGGCGACCTGCGGGTCGCCGTTTTCGTTTGCGGGTCCCGCCGCGGCGGGGGGGTCATCGATGGCAAAACGGCGACCCGCAGGTCGCCGTTTTGGCTGGCCGGACTCCGCGGGGCAGCGGCGGAGCCCGGCGGGTGCCGGCCGCTCTCTTAGTGGACTTCCTCCCAGCCGGTGATCATGGCCTTGATGTGCGACAGCGGCGTGGCGCCGGTCGTCGTCAGATAGACATGGACGATGAGGAACAGCAGCATCAGGTAGGCGCCGATCAGATGCCCGAGGGCGACCATGCCCAGCGTCAGGCTGGTGATGCCCCAGTCGGCCCAGACGTCGTAGAACAGCAGCAGCCAGCCGGTGGTCCAGATCAGCGGCCCGACGACGACGAGGATGAACAGGTAGGCAAGCCGCTGGAGCGGGTTGTGCTTCGAGAGCTGGGTCTGGCGATGGGGATGCGGCGCGTTGCGGAAGATGCCGAACAGGTAGTAGTTGAGCATCGCCATGACGTTCCGGGTCGTCGGGATGTACTGCTTCCACTCGCCGGTCGTGAAGTGCCAGAAGATGGCGAAGACCCAGAGGCCGACCAGCGACCAGGCGGCGATCACATGGTAGTCGTGCGCCTTCTCGAAGCCGAAATTCTTGTACCAGCCATGGATCTCGAGGCCCGTGACCAGCAGGGTGATGATCAGGGCGGCCTGCGACCAGTGCCAGAACCGCTCGAAGCGCTTGAAGATGTAGATCTTTTCGGACATGTGCCTTCCCCTCAGTGTTTCTTGCTCGTGAAGATGCGCAGCAGACCGTGACCGATGACGCCGAGCAGGGCGAGCACGGCGACCAGCTTCACGGCGGCGTCCAGCCACGGGATGCTGTCGCGGCCCGGGATGTAGATGCCGTCGATCTTGTCGAGGCGGCCGCCCTTGGTGTGGCACTCGTTGCAGCCGACGGCCTTGTCCTTCGGCGCGACCATGTGGGTGATGGGCCACTGGCTGATGGTCTCGATGAAGTCGATCTTGCCCGAGAACGGCATGCCGGCCGTCTTCATGCCTTCCTCGATCGCCTTTTCCCAGTTGAGGTTGGTCCAGTAGGCGGTGCTGTCGGCGCCGGCGAGGTGGGTGACCACGAGGGTCTTGTTCTCGGGATCGAAGGCCTGCTTGCCGTGGAAGGTCTTGACCGGCCAGATCATCGACTTGCCGTCGGCGGCACTGCCGAGGTAGCGGTTGATGTAGATCGGCTGCTCTCCCTTGTCGACCTTGGTGTCTCGCAGGGTGTAGGCGACGTCGCCGTTGAACCAGATGTAGTCGGGCTTGACGTTCTCGGCATATTCGAACGAGCCCTTGTGGCCCATGTAGATGGCGTGGCCTTCCTCGTTCTTCTCGACCAGCGGCTTGCCGTCGGGACCGCGCCGGCCGGCCGTCGACCAGTCCCAGGCCATCTTGGTGGCGATCTCGCCGCGGGCGAAGGCGGGGATGTGGCAGGTCTGGCAGGCGATCCGGTTGGTGTGGTTGTTCAGCTTCGCCGCGTGCGGGTTGTCCTTGGCCTTGTGCGGCTTCTGGCCATGGCAGGCGACGCAGGTCGCCGGGTTGCGCTCACCGCCCTTGCCGCGGATGATCGCGTCGCCCTTGTCGACGGCCGTCGGCGCGTAGCGGCTGCCCGGCACCTGGTGGCCGTCGGTCTGGTGACAGGTGGCGCAGGTGAAGTTCAGGCCCTTGGCGTCCATGTGCACGTCGAGCTTCTTGTCGGGATCTTCGAGCGAGCTGTCGAGGTCGCCATGCTTGACGGCGTCGCCGCCGCCGCCGTTGAAGTGGCAGGCGCCGCAGGTCTTGCGGCTGGTCCGGCCCACGCTCTGGGCGATCTTCTTGAGATTCTGGCCCTTGACGATCTTGCCGGAGCCCGGCGGCAGCTCCACGTCCTTGGCCAGGACGTTGCCGCCGAGACCCGAGGGCTTGGTGTAGCTCGTCGTGGCGTGACAGGCGAGGCAGTCGATCAGGTTCGGGTCGTCCTTCACGCCCTTGTCGGTCATCGCGTCATAGCCGATGTGGCAGCTCGCGCAGGCCTTGAGGTTCGAGTCGACCGAGGTGCAGAAGTTGTTGATGACATGCTTCTTGCCCAGTTGCTGCTGGCTCTTGGGATTGACGAACTCCCATTTCCAGTGCTGGGTGTGCATCACCTGCTTGGCGGCTTCGTTGTGGCACGAAAGGCAGGCCTTGGTCACCTCCGGGCCCGACTGGAAGTCCTGGTCCAACTCCTTGAACTTGCTGTGATCCGCCGTGCTCTTGTGGCCTGCCGTCGCGGCGACGACACTGCCCGTCGTGGCGAAGCAGCCGATCAACAAGGCCATGAAGGCCTGTCGCAACGTGTTGCGCATGGTGACTCCCCCTTGCAGTGACACTGACGACATACTAGATCATGGTCTTTGTGCGCTGCAATTACTCCACGGAGTTATCGTGGTCTTTTGATGACGCCTTTGGCAAAACTTATCGCGGCTCGAGCGAATGCTCAGGTCATATCAAAACATCAGGATAATCTGATATTTGCGTAACTTTGCGTAACCCTTTTGGCTAGTCGCCGCCCGATAGCTTTGATGTTAATGTGGTCAAGCGGCTGGCCCGGATACGCGGCCCGGCCGCCATGCATCGACAACAGGTTTGCGAAGGGGACAAACGAAACATGAGTTCTGGGAACGGCTGGCTGGCCGGCTTCAAGGCCGATTACGAGAAGATCTTCGTCGAGGAGTGGTCGCACTACGTCGGTGCCATCCTGCTCATCATGATCATCCTGGCGATGATGGTGAACGGGACGGTCTGGGGCGTGTTCGGCGGCGTCCGCTACTGGGGCGACCAGATCAACGCTTTGCTCGGCCTCGCGCCGCTATTGGGCATCAACGTGCCCGAGGAGGGCCTGCTCACGCACCGCATGTCGCTGATGAACATCATGCTGCTGCTCGGCGCCTTCACCGCCGCGTTGATGTCGCGCCAGTTCCAGGTCAGCCGCCCGCCCAAGCTCGAATACGTCTGGGCGGCGCTCGGCGGCACGCTGATGGGCATCGGTGCCGCCTTCGCCGGCGGCTGCACCACCGGCGGCTTCTTCAATCCGGTCGTGCATTCGTCGCCGGCCGGCTGGATCATGGCCGGCGGCCTGATGATCGGCGCCGTCATCGGCCTGAAGCTGCTCCTTTGGACGCTCGAGCACATCAGCTGGGGCATGGAGCCGCCGCCGACCCTCAACACGCCGCAGGGCCTGCTCAAGGTCTATCCGCTGATCGGCTTCCTGATCATCGGCGCCATCGTCGTCTGGTCGTACAACTGGTATCACTCGGGCGACCGCGTCTGGGCAAGCCGCGCCGTGATCGTGGTGCTTGGCTTCGCGATCGGTTTCGTCATGCATCGCGCGCGGCTGTGCTTCGCGCGCGCCTTCCGCGAGCCGTTCATGACCGCCGAGGGCGACATGACCAAGGCCATCATCCTCGCGCTCGCCATCGGCATTCCGATCGCAGCCTTCCTGTTCCAGAAGAAGGTCATCGACCCGTTCTCGGCGATTCCCGCCTCGTTCTGGATCGGCTCGCTGGTGGGCGGCGTGATCTTCGGCATCGGCATGATCTTCGCCGGCGGCTGCGCCTCGGGCTCGCTCTGGCGGATGGGCGAAGGCCACGTCAAGCTCTGGGTGGCGATGCTGTTCTTCGCCTGGATGGGCTCGACGGCCAGCGCGATCCTCAAGAGGATGGGCCTGACCACGTCGAATCCCGACGTCGAGGCCGATTTCGAGGTCACTGCGGTCGGCTACCAGGCCTACTGGCCGGACATGTTCGGCGGCTGGGCGCCGACGCTGCTGCTCAGCGGCATCCTGCTGCTCGCGTGGTACGCCTTCGTGCGCTACAACGAATCGACAGAAAAATTCACGGTCTTGTGATCCACAACGCCAAAGGAGGAAGCTCATGAGAACCACCATGCTGGCTGCTGCGATCTCCGTCGCCGTCCTCGGCGGCTGCGCGCAAACACCTCAGCAGACGGCTTCGGCGGAGGCCAAGGCGGCCGCGCCCGCAGGGGGTGGCGTCGGTGTCGGCAACTACAAGCCGTACACCAAGATCGTCGATTACGCCTACGTGAAGCCGCACGCGACGCCACCGATCGACCGCAACAAGAATGCGGTGGTCGTCGATTCGCGGCCGACCAAGCCGCGTTACGATCCGGGGCACCTGCCCGGTGCGATCAACATCGTCGAGGCGCTCTTCGACAAGCAAAAGGACCGGCTGCCGGCCGACAAGAACAAGGAGATCATCTTCTACTGCCAGGGGCTCAACTGCGAGCTGTCGCACGGTTCTGCCTACAAGGCCGAGGCGCTCGGCTACACCAACGTCAAGGTCTATGCCGCCGGCGTGCCGGACTGGGAGGCGAAAGGCGACGTGCTCTCGGTGAGCACCGATTACATCAACAAGCTGCTCGCCGAGAAGGCCGACGTGGTGCTCATCGATTCCCGCCCGGAACGCACCGCCGAGAAAGGCATGATCCCCGGCGCGATCAACATCCCGGACAACAAGTTCGACGTCGCCAAACTGCCGGCCGACAAGGACAAGGCGCTGATCTTCTATTGCGGCGGCCTTGCCTGCGACCTTTCCGACAAGTCGGCGCACAAGGCAAAGCAGGCCGGGTACAAGAACGTGCGCGTCTATGTGGAAGGCTATCCGGGCTGGGCTGCCGCGAACAAGGACAAGGTTGCGGCGGCCCCGGCCGCGGCGCCCGCCGCCGCGGCCGCCGCGGCCGCGCCGGCGGCTGCCGGCGGGGCGTTCAAGGTCGAGGTCTCGCCCAAGGACAAGACGGTCATCAGCACCGCCTTCTTCGAGCGCATCGTCCGTGAGGATCCGTCGAAGCTGACGATCATCGACGTGCGCAAGATCGAGCAGTGCAAGGCTGGCACCTGGCCGGGCGCGCAATGCATCCCGTATGCCGAGCTCGAGGGCAAACTGGCGAGTCTGCCCAAGGACAAGCCGATCGTCTTCACCTGTGGCACCGGCGCGCAGGCGAGCATGGCGCATGACCTCTACACCGAGAAGAAGATGCCGGGCGAGGCCTACATCCTCGATGCCGAGGTCGAGGTCGTCGACGGCAAGGCCCGGATCAAGAAGTAGCCGGCCTTCGGGACCCGCCGCGCCCGGACACGGTGCGCGGCGGATCAGCCCTCCGCCGCCGGATGGCGGTGGCAGGTGACGAGGTGGTCGTTGACGAGGCCGACGGCCTGCAGGTAGGCGTAGCAGATGGTCGGCCCGACGAAGCGGAGGCCGCGCGCCGCGAGTTCGCGTGAAAGCCGCTGCGAGAGCGGCGTCTTCGCCGGAACCTCGGCCATCGACCGCCAGCGATTGACGACGGGGCGGCCATCGACGAAGCGCCAGAGCCAGGCATTGAAACTGCCGAAGGCCTCCTGCACTTCCAGAAAGGCGCGCGCATTGCCGATGGCGGCCTCGATCTTCTTCCGGTTGCGGACGATGCCGCGGTCGGCGAGCAGCCGGGCGACGTCCGTCTCGCCGTAGCGGGCGACGGCCTCCGGGTCGAACGCCGCGAAGGCCCGCCGGTAGGCTTCGCGTTTCCGCAGAATGGTGATCCAGGAAAGCCCCGCCTGTGCGCCTTCGAGGATCAGGAATTCGAAGAGCCGTCGGTCGTCATGGCAGGGCACGCCCCATTCCTCGTCGTGGTAGGCGACGTAGAGCGGATCGTTTCCGCACCAGGGGCAGCGGCTCGGTGTTCCCATGTGGCGATTATCCGCCCGGTAAGATGCGCGGCGATGAATCGTGTTTATGCCGAAATCCGCTTCCCCGCCGCGCCGGGCGAAGAGCCGCTCGAGGCGGCCTTTTCCGCGCCGGAAGAGGCCCTGTTCGCCTGGCGCGCGGACGAGGTGCCGGCGCTTCTCGGGCGGGTGGCGTCGCTCGCCGCCGCCGGCCGCTGGCTGATCGGCTTCGTCGCCTACGAGGCCGCGCCCGGCTTCGACGCTGCGCTCACGGTGCAGGACGCGCCGGCCGGCCTGCCGCTCGCCGCCTTCGCGGCCTTCCGGGGCCCGGCAGAATCGCGCCCGCGCCGGGCCTTCCTCGCCGGCTCCTGGCGCGACGCGATGCCCGCACCGACCTTCGACGCCGCGCTCGCCTCGATCCGGCGCGACATTGCAGCGGGGCGTTTCTACCAGGTGAACCTCACGACGCGGCTGACCGCGCCTTTCCTCGGCGACCCGGCGGCGCTCTTCGATGCCCTGCGCGCGGCGCAGCCCGGCGCCTACGGCGTCTTTCTCGATCTCGGGCGCTGGCAGGTCTGCTCGGTGTCGCCGGAGCTCTTTTTCCACTGGCGGGCCGGCGTGTCACGACGGCTGAGTTTGCGGCCGATGAAGGGCACGGCGCCCCGGCACGTGGACCCTGCGGCCGATCGTGCTGCGGGCGAGGCGCTCGCGGCCTCGGAGAAGGACCGCGCCGAGAACCTGATGATCGTCGATCTGCTGCGCAACGATGCCGGGCGCATCGCCCGCCCCGGCAGCGTCCGCGTGCCGGAACTGTTTGCGGTCGAACCGTGGCGGACGGTCTGGCAGATGACCTCGGCGGTCGAGTGCGAAACGCGGCCCGAGGCCGGGCTCGCCGAGGTCTTCGCCGCGCTCTTTCCCTGCGGCTCGGTGACCGGCGCGCCCAAGGTCGAGGCGATGAAGGCGATCCGCGATCTCGAGCCCGGCCCGCGCGGCGTCTATTGCGGCGCGCTCGGCGTCGTCCTGCCGGGCGGCGAGGCGCGCTTCAACGTCGCGATCCGCACCGTGGTCGTCGACGGCGAACGGGGCATTGCCGAGTGCGGCATCGGCAGCGGCATCGTCGCCGATTCGACGGCCGTGGGCGAGCGTGACGAGTGGCGCGTCAAGCAGCGCTTCCTGCGCGAGGCCTGTCCCGACTACGAACTCTTCGAAACGCTGCTGTTGCGCCACGGCCGCTACCGGCTGCGCCGGGAGCATCTGGCGCGGATCGCCGCGAGCGCGCGGGCGCTGGGCTTCGTCTGGGACCCGGACCGCGCGGAGGCGGCGCTCGATGCACTCGCGGCGGCGCGGCCGGCGGGCCACTGGCGCGTGCGGCTGCGGCTCACGATGGACGGCGCGGTCTCGCTCGACCACGAACCCTTCGTGCGCGAACGCGGGACGCAGACCGTGGCCCTCGCGGCCCGGCCGGTCGATGCCGACGATCCTCGGCTGCGGCACAAGACCAGCCGCCGCCGGATTTACGACGAGCGAGCGATCCCGGGCGCCTTCGACACGCTGCTCTGGAACGAACGCGGCGAGGCGACCGAATTCACGCGCGGCAACCTCGTCGCCCGGCTCGACGGCCGGCTCGTCACGCCGCCGGCCTCCTGCGGCCTGCTGCCCGGCACCTTTCGCGCGGCGCTGCTCGCCCGCGGGACGATCGCCGAGCAGGCCGTGACGCTCGAGGATCTCGAACGCGCCGGGGCGCTCTGGTTCGTCAATGCCTTGCGCGGCGCGGTGCGCGTGCGGCTCGACCGTACAATGCGCGCCACCCCAACGACTGCAGAAGGAGAAAGATGAGATTCTGGATCGCCGTCCTCGCCGTGCTCATGATCGCCGGCTGCGCCAGCGCGCCGGCGCCCAAGCCCGCGGCACCGCCCGTGAAGATCGCGCTCGCGCTGGGCGGCGGCGCCGCGCGCGGCTTCGCCCATGTCGGCGTGATCAAGGCGCTGGAGGCCCAGGGCATCGTGCCCGACATCGTCGTCGGCACCAGCGCCGGCGCCGTCGTCGGCTCGCTCTACGCCTCGGGGATGTCGGGCTTCGACCTGCAGAAGACCGCGATCGAGATGACCGAGAAGCAGGTGCTCGGCTGGGCCTGGCCCAACCGTGGCGTGATCGACGGCGAAGTGCTCCAGCACTTCATCAACAAGGCGGTCGGCCACCGGCTGATCGACCAGTTGCCGCGGCCCTTCGCCGCCGTCGCCACCGACCTGAGGACCGGCGAGCCGGTGGTCTTCCGCGCCGGCAACACGGGGCTCGCCGTGCGCGCTTCGGCCGCGGTGCCCGGCGTCTTCCAGCCGGTGGTCATCGGCGAGCGCGAATACGTCGATGGCGGCCTGGTGAGCCCGGTGCCGGTGCGCATCGCCCGCCAGCTCGGCGCGACCTTCGTCATCGCCGTCGACATCTCCCAGCGGCCGCAGGACGGGCAGACGGCGAGCACGCTCGACGTGCTGCTCCAGACCTTCGCCATCATGGGCAAGACGCTCGGCCAGTACGAGACGGCGCAGGCCGACGTGGTCATCCGGCCCGTGACCGCGGGCTTGCCGGCGGCCGATCTCGGCGGCCGGCACCGCGCGATCCTCGAGGGCGAGAAGGCCGTCGCCGCGGCGATGGCCGAAATCCGCGAGAAGCTCGCGCAGGCGCGCCAGAACGGTGTGGAGGAACCCCGGAAGAACCGTCGCGAGCAGCCCCGGGCGCAAGGAGCCGCGCAGTGAGCGACGAGACATATCGAGTAGATAGGCGAGGAGAGAACGAGCACGCGACGCCGCGAACGGGGCGCACAGCAGGTTATTCCGGGGTTCCCTGAGGCTCCTCAGGGCGTGCCGATGAACAGATAGAGGTTCGTCGTGCCGAGGCTGGAGCGGCCAAGGCCCAGATAGGTCATGCCGATCGGCGTCTCGCCGCCGACATAGAGGGCGCCGGACTTGATCCAGCCTTCGCGTCGGCTTTCCGTGTAGCGGCCGCGGGCTTCGCCCGCCTCGAGGGCGAAGCCGAGGCGCATGTCGCCGCGCAGGCCCAGCGGCAGCCGGCCGATGATCCGCTCGGCCTGCAGGCCGCCGTAGCGGATCTCGTCGGCGAGGATCTGCTCGCGGGCGAGGCCGGTCAGGTTGAGGAAGCCGCCGAGCGAACCCGCGTCGTAGTAGGGCAGGCGGCCGCGCGGCGAGCCGGTGTGGCGCAGGCGGCCGGTGACGACGAAGTCGGCGAGAGGGTACGAGAGCGACAACTCGGAGTCGAGCCGGGCGTAGCCGGCCTCGCGCGAGTCGAACCACGACGAACGCAGGGCCCAGCCGCGGGTGGCGTTGAGCAGGCGATCCTTCTGGTCGAGGTCGAGCATCACCTTCCAGCCCGAGTAGCGGTTGCTTTCGGCGGGGAGCGCCGCGGGGCCGATGGTCGTCTGCGTCCGCTGGTGGAGCGTCTCGCGGCCGGCGCGCACCTGGCCCAGGCGGCCGACATTGATGCCGGCCATGAGCCCCAGCCGGCCTTCGATGAACTGCATCTGCGCGAGCCGGTCGTCGTTCTCGAAGATGTCGATGTTGCGCCGGCGGTAGCCGAGCTGCGGCTCGACGAAGAAGGTCTGCGTCGCCTCGAGCGGCTGATAGACATCGAGGTTGAGCGCGTCGGTCGTGCCGATCTCGCCGGTGACGAGCACTTCGCCGCCCAGGCGGTTCAGCCAGGTGCGGTGGTAGCCGGCGCGCAGGCCGTAGGTCGAGCCGCGCCGCAGCGTGCTTTGCAGATGCAGGCCGAAGCGGAGGTAATCGGGGCCCCAGGGCTTCTCGACCGGCAGCACGCGGAGGATCGGCCGATCGTCCGCCGGGACGACTTCGTAATCGATGCGTTCGTAGAAACCGTCGCCGAAGGCGCGCATCAGGTTCCGCTCGAGGGTGCCGATCGCGATCGGCTTGCCGGTTTCCTGTTCGAGGTGGCGCGTGAGCGCGGCCGGATCGACGGTCTTCAGCCCCGCGACCTCGATGCGGTCGATCCGCGGCGGCGGCCGGCGGGCGTGTTCGATCGGCTGCCGCCAGCGGCGATACTCGTCCGCAGACACGGACAGGGCGGCCAGGCGCGCGCGGACGGCCTCCGCGGCGCGGCGGCCGCGTTCGGCGGCTTCGGCGTTCTTCTCGAAGTCGCCGGCCGTGATGCCCTCGAGGTCGGGCTTGAGGTAAATGTCTTCGGGATTCAGTTTCGCCAGCGAGCGGGTGACGTTCTGCTCGGTGAGGATGTTCACCATCTGCGCGGAGATGGTGATCATCGAGCCGATCTCTTCCGGCTTGAGCAGCGGCGAACCGACATTGACGGCGATGATCACGTCCGGGCGGCAGCGCTCGCGCGCCTCGGCGACCGGCAGGTTGTCGACGAGGCCGCCGTCGACGAGCTTGCGGCCGTCGTGGTCGACCGGTGCCAGCAGCCCCGGCACCGACATGCTCGCGCGCATGGCGCGGGTCAGGCTGCCGTCGCGGAACACCACGCGCTCGCCGGTGCCGATGTCGGTGGCGATGATCGACAGCGGCAGCGGCAGCCGTTCGATGGCCGGCTCGCCGACATCGGCGCCGACCAGGCGGTTGAAGAAGAGCTTGATCTTCTGCCCGGCGACCATGCCGGTCTGGTACTGGACGCCATCGGCGCCGACACCGGTTTCCGAGCCGGGCAGGAAGCGCCGGGAAATGGCCTTGTTGCGCCACGACAGCTCCGAGTAATCCGGATTGTCGAGGAACATGTCGGTCCAGTCGGCCTGGGCCAGCGCCTCGCGCATCCCCTTCGGCGAGAGACCGCTGGCGAAGGCACCGGCGACCAGGGCGCCCATGCTCGTACCGGCCAGGCAATCGACCGGCACGCGCATTTCCTCGAGCACCTCGAGCACGCCGATGTGGGCCGCGCCGCGCGCGCCGCCGCCGCCGAGGACGAGCCCGACGGTCGGCCGGGCCAGCGCCGGAACGCTCAGCGACAGGAGCAGGAAGGCGAGCAACGGACGGAACATCAGCGACGGCCGGGCGGGGGACTGTTGAGAATGTGCGGGCGGATTCTACCGATCACGTGCATCTCGCAGGCGCGGCAGTCGAACTCGAGCCGCAGCCGCTCGTTGCCATTGACGAGCACCATGGGCTCGGCGCGCACCTGGCCCTGCACGCCGGTGACGCCCTTGGCCTGCTTCGGGCAGAGGCTGAACGAATAGCGCAGGCAGTGGCGGGTGATCATCAGCGGCACTTCGCCGGCTTCCTCGTGGGCCTCGAAAGCCGCGGCGATCACCCTGACGCCGTGCTTTTCGTAGAAGCGGCGGGCGGCGGCGTTGAAGACGTTGCCGAGGAAGGAAAGCGTCTCTTCGGGGTAGGGCGCGGGCGGCTCGGCAGCCGGCCGGCGCAGCGGCCGGCGGTACGCGGCGCGGCGCGCTTCCATGAGCGCGGCGACGGCGTCCCGGCGCAACTGGTTGAGCAGCGAGCTGGGGACGAAGCGCGGCTCGCGCCAGTCGATGGCGAGGTCGGCGAGCGCGAAGTCGGTGTTGCCGAGCCGGCCGAGCTGCTCGCGCACCGTCTGCCCGGCGCGGCTGGCGTGTTGCGACGGCTGAGTTTCGGTGGCGAGATGCGCCGAGGCCGAGATGCCGCCGTCGTCGGTGAGCGTCAGCGCGAAACCACCGTCGGTTTCGGAGAATCGGGCGAAAACCGGGATCTTCCGCTCGGCCGACTTCTTCGTCAGCGCCTGCTCCCAGGCACGGTCGCGGTTGCGGTGGAGGGCGAGGCCCACCCTGAGGCCGGGCAGATCCTCGATGGCTTCATCGGGCCGCACGCGCCACAGGTTCGCGCCGATGCGTTCGACCGTGTTCGCCTGCATGCCCACGGCTTCGCGCTTCCAGAGCCAGGCCAGCCCGTCGCCGTTGGTCATGGTTTCGTTGGTCTCGATGTCGATGAAGTCCGCCCCGAGCTTCGTCACGGTGCCGAGGGGCACGCCGACGAAGGCGGGCGTGTCGAAGGCGCCGATGTCGGCCTGGCGGCCGCGGGCGAAGTAGTCGGTCGAGCCGCGATGGAAGGTCTTGTCCGGGCTTGGCGTGAAGAAGAGCGTCGTCCGGCCGCTCGACGTCGGCCGTTCGCCCAGTTCGTCGAGGAGCCGCCGGTAGTGGCCGGTGATGTTCTTCACATAGGGTGCGTCCTTGTAGCGGCCCTCGATCTTGAGGCTGCCGATGCCGGCCTCGATCAGGGCCTCGAGGTTCGCGCTCTGGTCGTTGTCCTTGAGCGAGAGCACGTGCTTAC
This sequence comes from uncultured Rhodocyclaceae bacterium, assembly GCA_964530115.1. GTDB lineage: Bacteria > Pseudomonadota > Gammaproteobacteria > Burkholderiales > Rhodocyclaceae > Fen-999. Next base: position 17,804 of record CAZGYD010000034.1, read on the forward strand.
GGAAGGCCACCACCTGGCCGCGCATGTCCTGCAGGGTGTAGGGCAGGCGGCAGGCCTGCGAGCAGTCGCCGCGGTTGGCGCAGCGCCCGGTCTGGTCGTGGCTGATGGCGCACTGTCCGGAAAAGGCTACCGCCAGCGCGCCATGGACGAACTATTCGAGAACCACTTCGACGGGGACTGCGGCGCGACCGGCGCGCACGTAGTCGGGCGACGGACCGCGCGCCCGCAGTAGCCGCCGGAAGACGACGGCGCCGAGGAGCCGCTACCTTCCGACCGTGCCTCCGGCAGACCGGGGAGAG
>CAZGYD010000035.1:0-27023 GCA_964530115.1 uncultured Rhodocyclaceae bacterium
ACTCCGTGTGTTAGCCCCGTCCCGCGCTTCCCTCGGGCCCGGACCGTGGGGGGCTGCGGCTCCTGCTGCGCTGTGCTCGTGACCGCCACTGGTGGGGAGTCGCCGCATCCCTCGCGTTGCTCGGGACCGCCAAGGCGTGGCGTCCTGCGACCTTCGGGCTGGTCGTGGCGTCCGGCGCCCTTTGCCGCCGCACCGCGGCGGCCTGCGCCCTTCGGGCTGGTCGTGGCGTCCTGCGCCCTTTGCCGCCGCACAGCGGCGTCCTGCGCCCGCCCGTTGGCGGGCCGGCGGGCTGGTCAGCCGTGGTCACACGCCGGCGGAGGCCGTCGGCGCATTCCTTATAATCGCGGGATCCAAATCGACCGGAGTTCCCGCCATGAGCGCACGTCATTGCCGCCTGCTGATCCTCGGTTCCGGCCCGGCCGGCTACACGGCCGCCGTCTATGCCGCGCGCGCCAACCTCAAGCCCGTGCTGATCACCGGCCTGGCCCAGGGCGGCCAGCTGATGACGACCACGGAGGTCGACAACTGGCCGGCCGACGCCGATGGCGTCCAGGGCCCGGACCTGATGGCGCGCTTCCAGAAGCATGCCGAGCGTTTCAACACCGAGATCGTCTTCGACCACATCCACACGGCGAAACTCACCGAAAGGCCGATCCGGCTCGTCGGCGACGCCGGCGAATACACCTGCGACGCGCTGATCATCGCCACGGGCGCCTCGGCGCAGTATCTCGGCCTGCCCTCGGAGCAGGCGTTCATGGGCAAGGGGGTCTCCGCCTGCGCGACCTGTGACGGCTTCTTCTACAAGAACCAGCCGGTCGCCGTGATCGGTGGCGGCAACACCGCCGTCGAGGAGGCGCTCTACCTCGCCAACATCGCCAGCCATGTGACGCTCGTGCACCGGCGCGACAAGCTGCGCGCCGAGAAGATCATGCAGGACCAGCTGTTCGAGAAGGAAAAGGCCGGCAAGGTGACGATCAAGTGGGACTCGGTGCTCGACGAGGTGCTGGGTGACAAGACCGGCGTCACCGGCATGCGCATCCGGAACGTGAAGTCCGGGCAGACCGAGGACATCAAGCTCATGGGCATCTTCATCGCCATCGGCCACAAGCCGAACACCGAGATCTTCGCCGGCCAGCTGGAGATGGACAACGGCTACATCGTCACCCGCGCGGGCCGCGACGGCAACGCCACGGCGACCTCGATCCCGGGCGTGTTCGCCGCCGGCGACGTGCAGGACAAGATCTACAAGCAGGCGGTCACCTCCGCCGCGAGCGGCTGCCAGGCGGCGCTCGATGCCGAAAAATATCTCGACGGCCTCGGCCACTGACGCGGCCCGCGAGGGCGCAGCGCCGGAAGACGCCCGCGCCCTCTTCCTCGCCGCGGTCGGCGATGTACGGCGGCTGAGTTTCGACCGCGTCCATCACGAGCCGCCCCCGCCACCGGCCATTCCCAAAAGCCGCCAGCGCGACGAGCGGGCGGCGCTCGCCGAGTCGATCGGCTCGCCCGAGCTCCTCGACCTTCACCTCGAAGGTGGCGACGAAGCCGCCTGGCTCGCGCCCGGCATGTCGCCTGCGGTGCTGCGCGACCTGCGCCGCGGCCGCTGGGTGATCGAGGCGCATCTGGATCTCCACGGCATGAACCGCGACGAGGCGCGCGCCGAGGTCGCGCGCTTCCTCGCCGAATGCCGTCTGAGGCGGCGGCGCTGCCTGCGCATCGTCCACGGCAAGGGCCTGCGCTCGCCGGGGCGCGAGCCGGTGCTGAAGAAGCTCGTCCAGGGCTGGCTCGCGCAGCGGCGCGAAGTGCTCGCCTTCTGCCAGGCCCGCGCCGCGGATGGTGGCGCTGGCGCCGTCGTCGTCTTGATCGAAGGCAAAACGGCCCGGCGCCACGGGTGAGATAATCCGTCGTGATGGCCCGCCTGCCCCCCACCGTCCGCTGCCAGGGTCGCGCCAACTGCTTCGACTGCACGTTGCGCGAGGAGATGGTCTGCTCGGAAGTGACGCTCGACGAGCTCATCGACTTCCACACCGGCATCGAGGACTTCGACTACGGCCATGGTGCCGCCCTCTTCCACATGGGCGCGCCCAACGAGGGCGTTTATTGCATCCGCCACGGCGCCGTGAAGATGATCAAGTACGATCCGACCGGGGCGCAGCGCATCGTCCGCGTGCTGAAGAAGGGCGACGTGGCCGGCATCGAATCGGCCTTCGGCGAACGCTACGAGCACACCGCGATCGCCGTCGGCGAGGTGCGCGCCTGCCGCGTGCCGATCGGCCACTTCCGCAATTTCGTCGCCACCCACGGCAACCTGCAGATGCGCCTGCTGCAGACCTCGCAGGCGACGCTGCGCGAGACCGAGAGCTGGCTGTCGGAACTCACCGCGGGGAACCTGCCGGCGCGCACGCGCATGGCGCGGCTGCTGCTGCGGCTGCGCGTCTCCGACGACGGCGACCGCATCCACCGCTTCGGCGTCGAGGACATGGCCGCCATCCTCGGCATCGCCGCCGAGACGGTAAGCCGCATCATCTCCGACCTGGTGCGCGAGGGGATTCTCGTCAAGGGCGGCAAGAGCTTCGCCACCCGCTACTTCCGCGGCGACATCCCGGCGCTGATGAAGATCGCGCTGGAGGCGTGAGCCGGCTGGCCGCGCTTTGGCGGCCGCCGTTCAGATCGCCGCTTCGTTGGTCTCGCCGGTGCGGATGCGCACGACCTGTTCGACCGGCGTGACGAAGATCTTGCCGTCGCCGATCTTGCCCGTGCGCGCGGCCTTGATGATCGCCTCGATGGCCGTGTCGACGGCGCTCTCGGCGACGACCACCTCGATCTTGATCTTGGGCAGGAAATCGACCACGTACTCGGCGCCGCGATAGAGCTCGGTGTGGCCCTTCTGGCGACCGAAGCCCTTGACCTCGGTGACGGTCAGGCCGGTGACGCCCACCTCGGAGAGCGCCTCGCGCACCTCGTCGAGCTTGAAGGGCTTGATGATCGCTTCGATCTTCTTCATGTTCCGCTCCCGTTACCATTCGTCGGCATAGCGCGATGTTATCGGATAACGCCAGTCCTTGCCGAACCCGCGCCGCGAGACGCGGATGCCGACCGGCGACTGGCGCCGCTTGTACTCGTTCTTCTTCAGCATCCCCACCACCTTGCGCACGTCGGCCTCGGCGAAGCCGCGGGCGACGATCTCGCGCGGGCTCTCGTCGCGCTCCATGTAGGCCTCGATGATGGCGTCGAGCACCTCGTAGGGCGGCAGGGTGTCCTGGTCGAGCTGGCCCGGCTTGAGCTCCGCCGACGGCGGCCGGGTGATGATGTTTTCCGGAATCACCGCGGAGAGCGTGTTGCGGTAGCGGGCCAGGCGATAGACGATGGTCTTGAAGACGTCCTTGATCACCGCGAAGCCGCCGGCCATGTCGCCGTAGAGCGTGGCGTAGCCCACCGCCATCTCGCTCTTGTTGCCGGTGGTGAGCACGATCCAGCCGGTGCGGTTCGAGAGCGCCATCAAAGTCATGCCGCGGATGCGCGCCTGGATGTTTTCCGGCGTCGTGTCGGCCCAGGCCGTCGGCGGCAGATCGGCGAAGATGGGCTCGAGCATCGTCGCGAAGACGTTCATCGCCGGTTCGATGCCGACCTCGTCATAGCGGACACCGAGCCGGCGGACCATCTCGCGCGAATCGTCGAGGCTCATCTGCGCCGTGTAGGGCGAAGGCATCATCACCGCGCGCACGCGGCCGGCGCCGAGCGCATCGACGGCGATCGCGAGCGTGAGCGCCGAGTCGATGCCGCCCGACAGGCCGATGATCGCGCCGGGGAAGCCGTTCTTGCCCAGATAGTCGCGGACGCCGAGCGTGAGCGCGCCGTAGAGCTCGGCCTCGAAACTCAGCCGTGGTAACACGCCAGCCGGAACGAGATGGCCGCCGGCGTACTCGACGATGGCCACGCACTCCTCGAAGGCCGGCAACTGGTGCGTGAGCCGGCCTTCGGCATCGAGCGCGAACGAGGAGCCGTCGAAGACGAGTTCGTCCTGACCGCCGACCAGATTGGCATAGACGACGGGAATGCCGGTGCCGGCGACGCGCTCGCGCAGCACCTCGTGCCGGCGCGCCAGCTTGTTCATGTGGAAGGGCGAGGCATTGAGCGCAAGCAGGATTTCGGCGCCCGCTGCGCGCGTGGCCTCGGCGGCGCCGGGCTGCCAGAGGTCCTCGCAGATCGCCAGGCCGATGCGCACGCCGCCGAGCTCGACGATGCCCGGTGCGTCGCCGCTCTCGAAATAGCGTTCCTCGTCGAAAACCTCGGTGTTGGGCAGGCGCTGCTTGCGGTAGGTCGCGGCGACCTTGCCGCCGTGGAGCAGCGAGGCGGCGTTGTAGCGCCGGCCGCCGCTTTCCTCGGGGTGGCCGACGATCATCGGCATCGGCGCCGCGGCCGCCAGCGCGGCGATCTCGCGCTCGCAGGCCCGATAGAAATCGGGCCGCAGGAGCAGATCCTCGGGCGGGTAGCCGCAGATTGCCAGTTCGGGCGTGAGGAGCAGGTCGGCGCCGGCGGCGAGCGCCTCGAAGGCGGCATCGCGGATGCGCCTGGCGTTGCCGGCGAGGTCGCCCACCGTGCAGTTGATCTGGGCGACGGCGATCTTCAGGGAAGGCATGCCGGCACTATAGCGCAGTGGCGCAGGCTCCCTGCCGGCACGGCTCAGCGCTTGTTGGAAATTTCGTCGCGAGCGGCCCGAGGGCAAGGCGCACGGAGCGCAGCGACCAAGACATAACCATGAGTTAGGCGCGGGAGCGAGCACCGCGCAACGCAGCCATCGGGACGCGCAGCAGAAATTTTCACAAGCGCTCAGAAGGCCGGCTTCTCCTTGGCCGCGGCGAAGCGCTGGACGCCGTCGATGATCTCGCGCTTGGCGTCCTCGACGTCGCCCCAGCCCTGCACCTTGACGAACTTGCCCGGCTCGAGGTCCTTGTAGTGCTCGAAGAAGTGGGCGATCTGGTCGAGCATGATCTGCGGCAGGTCGCGCGGCGAGGTGACGCTGCGATACATCGGCGTGAGCTTATCCACCGGCACGGCGAGCAGCTTGGCGTCATCGCCAGCCTCGTCGGTCATCTTCAGCAGGCCGATCGGCCGGCAGCGCACGACGACACCGGGCGGCAGCGCGAACTGGGAAATCACCAAGACGTCCACCGGATCGCCGTCGCCGGCGATAGTGTGCGGGATGTAGCCGTAATTGCAGGGATAGTGCATCGCCGTCGACATGAAGCGGTCGACGAAGATGGCCCCGGACTCCTTGTCCACCTCGTACTTGATCGGCTCGGAATGCATGGAGATTTCGATGACGACGTTGAAGTCGTTCGGCAAGTCCTTGCCGGAAGAAACACGATCAAGTCCCACGGGGCGCTCCTGAAAAAGCGTGGATTATAACCGCACGCGTCGGCGCCATAAGGACGCTGAATGCGCGTGCCCGCGATCGGCGCCCGTTCAAGCCGCCTCGAAGCCGGCGTCCTCGATCGCCTGTTTCATCTGCTCGCGCGTCACCGCCCCGGCTTCGAAGCTGACCACCGCCTCGCCCTTTTCCAGCGACACTTCCGCCTTCTTCACGCCGGGCAGGGCTTCGAGCACGCCGGTGACGCTCTTCACGCAGCCGCCGCAGGACATGCCCGAGACTTTCAGGATCACCGTTTCCATCATCACTCCTTCGGTTTCCACCGCTTCAAGAGCAGCGAGTTGCTGACCACCGAGACCGAACTCATCGCCATCGCCGCGCCGGCGATCACCGGGTTGAGATAGCCGAGCGCCGCCGCGGGAATGCCGATCACGTTGTAGATGAACGCCCAGAAGAGATTCTGGCGGATCTTGGCCAGCGTCGCGCGCGACAGGTCGACGGCATCGGCGACGCTGCGCAGGTCGTTGCGCATCAGCGTCACGTCGGCGGCTTCCATCGCAGCATTGGCGCCGGCGCCCATGGCGAAGGAAACGTCCGCCGCGGCGAGCGCCGGCGCGTCGTTGATGCCGTCGCCGGCCATGCCCACCAGGCCGCCATCGACCCACCTGGCCTGCTTCAGCCGGGCGATCGCCGCCGCCTTGCCCTCGGGCAGCACGCCGGCCTCGAAGCGCTCCACCCCCGCTTCCCGCGCGATCGCCGCCGCCGTCTGGGGATTGTCGCCCGTGAGCATGACCACCTCGATCCCCGCCTCGCGCAGGCTCTCCACGGCTCGCCGCGACGTCTGCCGCAGCGGGTCGGCGATGCCGATCAGGCCGAGCGCCCGGTCCTCGGCGGCGACGGCGACGACGCTCTTGCCCGCGGACTGCAAGGTGCCGGCATCGGGCGGCACGATGCCCTGCTCGCTCAGCCATTCCGGCGAGCCGGCGAGGATCTTCTGGCCATCGACTTGGCCCGACAGGCCGCGACCGGCCACGGCGCCGACATCCTTGGGCAGCGACAGGGCGATGCCGCGCGCCTTCGCCGCGGCGACGATCGCCGCCGCCAGCGGGTGCGTCGAGCCCTGCTCGAGGCTCGCCGCGATGCGCAGCAGCTCGTCCGCGGTCAGGCCCGGCGCCGGCAGCAGATCGGTGACCGCAGGGCGCCCTTCGGTGAGCGTGCCGGTCTTGTCGACCGCGAGCACGCGAAGCTTCTCGGCGAGTTCCAGCGCCTGGGCATTGCGGATCAGGATGCCGGCCTTCGCACCGAGCCCCGTGCCGACCATGATCGCGGTCGGCGTGGCCAGCCCGAGCGCGCACGGGCAGGCGATCACCAGCACGGCGACGGCGTTGATCAGGGCATAGGTGAAGTCGCCATAGGTCCAGTACCAGCCCGCGAAGGTGACGACGGCGATCGCCGTCACCGCCGGCACGAAGATGGCCGCGATGCGGTCGGCGAGCCGCTGCACCGGCGCCTTGGAACCCTGCGCCTGCTCGACCAGCCGGATGATGCCCGCGAGCAGCGTGTGGCTGCCAACACCGGTGGCCTTGCAGCGCAGCAGGCCGTCGCCATTGACGGTGGCGGCGAAGACCTGGTCGCCGACCCCCTTCGCGACCGGCAGGCTTTCGCCGGTGAGCATCGCCTCGTTGGCGCTCGAGGTGCCGGCGATCACCTCGCCATCGACGGGAATCGCCTCGCCGGGGCGGACGACGACGATGTCACCCGGGATCAGGCTCTTCACCGGCAGTTCGACGAGCCGTCCGTCGCGCTCGACGTGGGCGGTCTGCGGCTGGAGCCGCATCAGCGATTCGATCGCGGCGGAGGTTTTCGCCTTGGCGCGCGCTTCGAGAATCTTGCCCAGCAGCACGAGCGTGATGACCGTGGCCGAGGCCTCGAAATAGACGTGCAGATGCGTCCAGTCCAGAAGCCAGACCACCGTGCTGTAGGCCCAGGCCATGGTCGTGCCCAGCGCCACCAGCACGTCCATGTTGCCGCTGCCGCCACGGATCGCGTTCCAGCCGCCGACGTAGAAGCGCCAGCCGATCCAGAACTGCACCGGTGTTGCCAGGAAGAACTGGAGCCAGCGCGGCAGGATGTCCTCGGTGTGGCACTCGGCGCCCGGCACCGGCATCAACCCACCCTCGAACATGGCCGGCATCTGTGCGAGCAGCGGCAGCGTCAGCGCCAGCGCGATCCAGAAGCGGCGGACTTCGGCGCGGTAGGCGGCCTCCTTGCGCGCCTTTTCCTCGGCGCGCGTGTCCTCGGTCGAGCGCGTGGCCGTGAAGCCGGTCTTCACCACGGTGGCGATCAGCTTGTCGACATCGGTCTGCGCCGGATCGAAGCGGATGTGCGCGCGCTCCGCCGGCAGATTCACCACCGCCTCGACGCCCGGCAGCTTGTTCAACTGCCGCTCGATGCGCGCCGAGCAGGCGGCGCAGGTCATGCCGCCGATCGACAGCTCGACGGTCTCGCAGGCCGCCGGTTGCGTGTCCGGGCTATTCAAAGTTGATGGGCTCGGGCTTCTCGACCGGCCGGCCTTCGCTGTTCCAGGCTTCGAAGCCGCCGGCCATCGAGATGACGTTGGTGTAGCCGATCTTCTGCAGCTGCACGGCCGAAAGCGCCGCACGGCCGCTGGTCCGGCAATAGATCAGGAAGGCGCCGTCCTTGTTGGCGCACTCGGGCACCATGCCGATCTTGAACTCGAGGATGCCGCGCGGGATGTTGATCGCGCCGGGCAGGTGGCCGGCGGCATATTCGTCGTATTCGCGCACGTCGATGATCACGCGCTTGCCCAGCAGGCTGTGGGCATCGGCGGTATTCACCTCCTTGATTTGCGCCTTGGCCTCGACGACGAGGTCGTGGGGAGTCATTGCCATCAGGTCTCTCCGTGGGGTTTTTGGGGGTCGCTAATTTTACGCCCCGAGACCCGCGCCTCGCCACAGAGGCCCGGCGATCCGCCAGGCACCAACCAAGCCGTAGAGGCCGTAGCCCAACACCAGCAGACCGGACAGGATGCGGACGGTTCGCGACTGGACGAAACGGCGGAAACGCGCAAACAGGAGTCCGGCGAGCAGCAGGTTGGGCAGGGTGCCGAGTCCGAAGGCCAGCATCGCCGCCGCGCCGCGCGCCGCCGAGCCGGCGACGAGCGCATTGGCGAGCACGCTATAGACGAGGCCGCAGGGCAGCCAACCCCAGAGCATGCCCAGCGGCAGCGCCTGGGCCGGCCCACGGACCGGCAGGAATCGCGCCGTCAGCGGCTGCACCCTGGACCAGATCGACTGGCCGGCCCGCTCCAGCGGCGCCAGCGCCGCGGTGAAGCCCATGAGATACAGCCCCAGGGCGACGAGCAGCAGGTTGGCAAAGACGTAAAACGCGACTTGCGTCTTCGCCACCGGACCGAAGGTGAGCCCCAGGCCGCCGATCGCGCCGACGATCGTGCCTGCGAGGACATAACTGGCGATGCGGCCGGCGTTGTAGGCGAGGTGAATGAGTAGCGGCGGCCGCCCGCCGGCGATCTGCATCGACAGCGCACCGACGATGCCGCCGCACATGCCGGCACAGTGCGTGCCACCAAGCAGGCCCACGAGAAAGAGGGCCGGGTATCCTCCCTCGACCAACGGCTAGATGACTTTCGAATAGCGCGCGCGCTCGCGGTCGGCGCGCAGATAGCGGTCGAAGACCATGGCGATGGCGCGCACGAGCATGCGGCCCTTGGGCAGAACGGAGATCCAGCGGTCCTCGATCTTCAGGAGCTCCGCCTGCTCCATCTCGCGCAGATCGGCGAGCTCGGCGGCAAAGTAGGACTTGAAGTCGATGAGATGGGCGATCTCGATCGACTCGAGCGAGAGCTCGAAATGGCACATCAGCGCCTGGATGATCGACCGGCGCAGCAGGTCGTCGGCGGTCAGCTCCAGTCCGCGCATCACCGGCAGCACGCCGCTGTCGAGGGCGTCGTAGTACTCGTCGAGCGTGCGGAAATTCTGGCTGTAGGTCGGACCGACCTTGCTGATCGCCGAGACGCCGAAGGCCAGCAGGTCGGCCTCGGCGTGCGTCGAGTAGCCCTGGAAGTTGCGGTGCAGCCGCCCCTGACGCTGGGCCACCGCCAGTTCGTCCTCCGGCTTGGCGAAGTGGTCCATGCCGATGAAGACGTAGCCGGCATCGGTGAGCCGGCGGATCGCCATCTGCAGGATCTGGAGCTTCGCATCGGGCGTTGGCAGGTCGGTCTCGTTGATGCGCCGCTGCGGCTTGAAGTGCGCCGGCAGATGCGCGTAGTTATAGACCGACAGCCGGTCCGGCGAGAGCTTGATGACCTCGTCGAGCGTGTGGCCGAAACTGATGACGTTCTGCTTCGGCAGACCGTAGATGAGATCGACGGAGACCGACTTGAAACCGAATTCGCGCGCCGCCTCGATGACCGTGCGGGTCTCTTCGAGCGATTGCACGCGGTTGACGGCGATCTGCACCTCGGGTACGAAATCCTGCACGCCGACGCTCATGCGGTTGAAGCCGAGCTCGGCCAGCAGCCGGACGGTCTCGCGGTCGACCTTGCGCGGGTCGACCTCGATCGAGTATTCGCCGTTGGGCAGCAGTCGGAAATGGCGGTTGATGAGCTCCATCAGCCGACGCATCTCGTCGTGTGAGAGGAAGGTCGGCGTGCCCCCGCCCCAGTGCAGCTGCACGACGTCGTGGCTGCCGTCGAGGGCGTTGGCCTGCATGGCCAGTTCCTTGCCCAGATACTTGATGTATTTCGCCGAGCGGCCGTGATCCTTGGTGATGATCTTGTTGCAGCCGCAGTAGTAGCAGATCGTATTGCAGAAGGGGATGTGGACGTATAATGACAGCGGTCGGCTTATGCCCCCGATGGTGCGGCGGCCCAGCCATGAGCGATAGGCTTCGGCATTGAAGGCTTCGACGAAGCGGTCGGCCGTCGGGTAGGAGGTGTATCGGGGCCCGTTGACATCGAAACGCCGGATGAGCTGCGGGTCGAAGATCAGTTCTTGAAAGTTGCTCAACATCAGGAAATAAGGATACGTGCCGATGCATTCGAGCGGCGAAGGGCAAAGATGCCGGAACCCCAGCGATGGGGTGTTGACGCAGGTCAAACGGCCCCACGAAGCCGGCCCTCAGGAAAATGTCATACCGCTCACGATCACTTCGCTGAAGGCCGCCTGCTCCCAGTGCAACCTGCGGGAGCTCTGCCTGCCCTACGGTCTCTCGGACAAGGAAATCGCCCGGCTCGACCGCCTCGTCGCTTCCCGCCGCAAGGTCAAGCGCGGCCAGCACCTCTACCGGGCCGGTGATGCATTCGAGGCCATCTTCGCGATCAAGACGGGCTTTTTCAAGACCGACGTGCTGCTCGAAGACGGCCGCGACCAGGTGACGGGCTTCCAGATGGCCGGCGAGATTCTCGGCATGGACGGCATCAGCACCGAAACGCACAGCTGCAACGCGGTCGCGCTCGAGGACAGCGAAGTCTGCGTCATTCCCTTTGCCCAGCTCGAAGAGCTCTCGCGCGAGATCGAGACACTCCAGCACCATTTCCACAAGGTCATGAGCCGCGAGATCGTCCGCGATCACGGGGTCATGATGCTGCTGGGCACGATGCGCGCCGAAGAGCGCCTCGCCGCCTTTCTCCTCAATCTCTCCCAGCGCTTCACGGCGCGCGGTTATTCGCCGCAGGAGTTCCATTTGCGCATGACACGCGAGGAGATCGGCTCCTACCTCGGTCTCAAGCTCGAGACGGTCAGCCGCGCGTTCTCGCGCTTCCAGGAAGAGGGCTTCATCAGCGTGCACCAGAAGCACATCCGCATCCTCGACATTGCGCCGTTGCGGAAGATGCTGACCCACCCTCAGGGCTGATCAGATCCGGCCGAGGAAGCCGGCCGGATCGCGCATCAGCGCCACTGAAACGACATAGCCGAAAGTGACCATGGCCGCCAGCCAGGCAGCGATGCGCATGCGCTTCGTCCGCCCGGCCTTCAGGGCGATCGAACCCAGGAGGATGTAGGCGATCAGGCCGAAGACCTTGGCGGTGAGCCAGGCGTCGACGAACGGGTATTGCCCGCTCATCGCCGAGAGCGCGATCGCCGCGGCGAGCAGGGTGGCGTCATTGACGTGCGGAACCACCCGGATCCAGCGCTGCCGGAGGATCGGCGATTCGGCGGCCATCAGCGCGCCGCGCAGGAAGAAGCCGGTGATGCTGATGACCACGCAGGTCACGTGCAGGTGCTTGAGCGCGAGATACATGGATTCAGCCGGGTTTGCCGTCCGCCCGCGGCCGCCACCAGGCGGGCGCATAACGCGAGGCCCAGAAAATGAAAATGGCCAGCCACGCCGCTGCCGTCCATGGGTGCAGCGAGGGAATGAAATCGCCGGCGATGCGCGCAAGCGCCGTCGCCTGCATGGCCCAGAACGCCATCCAGAGCACGTGGTCGCCGACGATCGGCCGGCCCGAATGGCCGAGCGTGACCCGCGAGGCCATGCCGATGAGCATCGATGAGACGAAGCCGAGGGTCAGCGCATGCAGCGGCGCCAGCGCCAGGGCCGGCGAACCGAGGAGCGAGAGCAGGCTGTTCGCGCCCAGGAGGGCGAAGCCCGCGGAAACCCAGGCGAAGGCCACGTGGAGGACGGCGAGGATCGTCGCGGCGAAGCTCTCGCGGAAGCGCCACAGCAGCGTCAGGCGAAGCGCCGCGGCGGCGGCGGGAAAGTCCGCGAGCCAGGTCCAGTCCGGCCGGTCGAAAAAGGCAAGAAGGCCATGGCCGACGCTGCCGCCGACCATCGCCAGCAGCGCCCAGGTCGGCCGGACCATCCGGAACCGCGGGATGAAATCCTGGGAAAAGAATGGCAGCATGCGATGGACGACGACCATGAACACCGGCAGCAGATAGCACCACAGACCGAGAAAGATCGCCAGCGCTGCCATCCAGTCCGGACCGCGGGCCGCCGCGGCGGCAAGGAACAAGAGCCCGATGCCGCCGGCGAGTAGTGCCAGCGACATGAAGCCGATGTGCAGGCGGTCGCCCCGGGCGCCGGCGAACAGGCCGAAGATGAAGCCGGCCCCCCTCGCCCAACCGGCCAGCGCAATGAGCAGCCCGACCGGCGCCAGCGCCGGCAGGAAGAGTCCGAGGTCCGCGACCAGCCAGCCGGCGGACATCAGCACGGCCACCGGCACATGGACGGAACGCGGCGTATCCGGCCGCCGCAGCCAGCGCGGGCCGGCCGTCAGGATGAAGCCGAAGATGAACGAGGCGAAGGCGCCGTAGATCATCCAGCCGCCATGCCACCAGCCGGGTGCGAGTGGCGCTCCGAAACTCAGCCGTGGTAACACGCCGGCGTAGCGCCCCGCGAGGTCGAGCGACCACCAGGCCATGGCCAGCAGGGCCTGGAGCGCACCCGAGGCGAAGAGCGCGCGGTGCGGCGCGGCGAGGAGGATCATCGGCGGCATGCTCCGCCCGTCCGCGAGCGCGCGATTCCGTGATATGTTGCGCACCCATGCCGCCCGGAACGACTCACAAGCACGAGCTGGACATCCCGGCCCTGCTTTCCCGCATGCCGCTCTTTTCGGCGCTGACGCCGGGCCAGCTCGCGCCGATCAACGCCGCGACGCGCGAAAAGCGTCTGGTCAAGGGCGAAATGCTCTTCCAGAAGGGCGACCCGCCGAAGGGTTTCTACGTCGTCGTCTTCGGTCAGATCAAGCTGGCGTTCCCGTCCTCCCAAGGCAACGAGAAGGTCGTCGAGATCGTCGGCCCACGTCAGAGCTTCGGCGAGGCCGTGGTGTTCATGGAGCGCCCCTACCCGGTCTTCGCCGAAGCGCTCACCGACAGCCTGCTGCTCCACATCGCCAAGGAAGCGGTGTTCAAACTGCTCGAGACGGACGTCTCGTTCGCGCGCGCGATGCTCGCAGGCATGGCCATGAAGCTGCACTCGCTGATCAGCGACGTCGAATCCTACTCGCTGCGTTCGAGCGCCCAGCGGGTGATCGGCTATCTGCTCCAGCACTGTCCGCAGGAAGGCGAATGTCGCGGCCGCATCGAGGTGACGCTGCCGACCTCCAAGCAGGTGATCGCCTCGCGGCTGAATCTCACGCCGGAAACCCTCTCGCGCATCTTCCATGACCTCGCCGCGGACGGCCTCATCGAAGTCCATGGCCGGCAGATCGTCATTCCGGACGTGGCGAGGCTGAGCCGGCACGACCTTTGAAATCGCGGTAGAAGCGGACCGCCCCGATCAGGTTGTAACCGAGCAGCGCGCACGACGCAGCCAGCAGGAGGCCGGCCGGGTGGGCGATCGCCGGCTCGATGGTTGCCGTGAGCAGCGCCACGACGGCGGTGAAATGCAGCCACATCTGCACGCGCATCGCCCGTTCCGGGATCATCTCCTTCATGTTCGGCGGCAGCATGCCGAGTCCCATCGACTTCTGCAGATGCAGCCAGTTGAGGAAGGGCACGATCTTGTAGAGCATGCCGTTGATCACCGAGACGAACACCCCGGGAATGACGAGGACGCCGAGCCAGTAGGCCGAACGCGGCTCGTCGTCGAGACCGGGGAAGGCGACCATGGCCAGCCCGGAAGCGAGCACGACGAGCAGGCAGATCATCGCACCGCGGAAGAAGAGCATCGTCGGGTCGGTGATCCGGCGCCGGCGGCGCTGCTGGAGGAAGAGCGTGACGCCGGCGAACGCGGCGGCGAGGAAGAGCCCGGCCAGCCAGACGAGCTTCTGCCACCCAGGGCTCTCACCGCCCGCCAGCCATGACCAGAGGAGCGCCACGACCAGCATCGCGACCGGCAGCCAGCGCGCGAACCGCAGCGGATAGGGCGGCGTGAGCTGGAACATCGGCACCACGTAGTAGGACACGCCGGCGAGCAGGAGCAGCGCCCATACGCCGAGGCCCCAGGCCGCATGGACGTTGGTCAGTTCCATCAAGGGCAGCGGCTGCCCGGAAGCGAGCCCTTCGGCGAGGGTCGCCCCGAGCAGGACCGTCACCAGGAGAGCAGGAACGGCGATGCGCAGCGCGCGGATGGTGGCGCCCTGCGCCGGCGTGCGCCAGAGCGCCGTGCCGACGACCGCGACGAAAAACCCCGCCGCGACGAGGAAGATCACCGCCGCGGCACGGAACAAGGCGGTGCTCGCCGACAGGAACGCGGTAACCAGCGCGGTTGCAGCCATGATGAGCGCCGGATGGACGAACCCCGCCACGAGCCGCGGCCGCCAGACGTTGCCGCCGGCCGCGACGGGCACGAATTGCAACAGCGCGCCCGTCATCGCCTGGAGCATGAAGCCGACCACGAACAGATGGGTGGCCGCCAGAGCCTCCGCCGACCAGCGCGAGGCGATGACCGCGTCTCCGGCCCATGCCAATAGCATGCCGGCGGCAACGCCGAACCATGGCGCCGTGAGGAAGAAGCGGTAGGGCACGGAGATCGGCGGCGCCTGCTCGAAAGACAGATTGGGATGCATGGCAGGCCGCGGCTTGCCCGGTCAGGCTTTCCGGATGCGGATCTCGTGGGTTCCGTCGGCCTGGACCGTTTCCGTCCAGGCAAAGCCGTTCTGGCGGAGGATGCGGAACAGCGGATGGGGCTGACAGTAGAGCAGCATCACCAGTTCGTCGTCGGGCGGCAGGGTGTCGAGCGCCATCAGCGCCAGTTCCAGCGGCTCCGGCGGCTGCATGTCGCGGCCGTCGATCACGCGGGGCACGCCGCCTCCAGCCGCTCGCGCAGCCCGTCGGCGACGCCCACCGGCCGGGCGGAGAGCGTGCGGTCGCACATCGGATAGAGAATGTTCTCCTCCTTCATGTTGTGCTGCTGCATCATCACCAGCAGGGTTTCGGCAGCACCGGAGAAGCGCCCGGCGTCCCTGCGCGCGACGGCATCGTTCATCTGGGCCAACAGCTCGCGCATCTGCGCGTGCTCGAAGCGCATGACCTGCGACGGTCCGGCTGACATGCCCGTGGCCTCCTCGAAGGCCGGGAAGAGAACTTGCTCCTCCGTAGCGAAATGTGCCTCGAGCTCATGATGAAATTGCCGGAATGCCGACTCGCACTCCGGCCATCGCTGCTTGTGGGCGGCCTCCTCGGCCTCGGCGAAAAGGTCGTCGCAATGCTTGTGGTGTTCGTGCAGGGGTTGGGTCAGGTTGCTCATGGCGAATCGTCGATCATGTTGTCATTGTCGGCCGGACGATTGTCCTTCGCTGCACCGCCGAGCCACATTGATGGCTGTCAAGATTTGTCCATGCCCCCTCAGGCGGCCGCTTTCGCCGGCAGGGAAATCGAATCGCCCTTGCTGAACTGGTAATCGCGGAACACGTGCTCCGCGGCGAGGATTTCGTAGCGGCCGTCCGGCAGCAGTCGCGTCGTGTCCTTCAAGCGGTAGGTGTAGTGACCACAGGTCCAGCATTCGAAGTTGCGCATGTGGGTGCACAGGCAGGTCTTGTCCATCACCGAGATCTTCTTCGCATCGGGATGCGCCGCGACTTCCCGGTTGTAGGCGTCGATGTAGGCGCAGCGGCCCGCGGCATCGAGCAGGTAGCCGAAGGATTCGCAGTTCGGGTGAGTGCCGGCGCCGATCGCGGGGCTATTCTTGAGCATGCGCATCGGGTAACCCGTCGGCGAGATGGTATTGACCTCGATGTCCTCTTCGCCGGCCTTGAAGTACTCTTGCTGCACGTGCTCCGGCAGGCCGCATTCGCGCGTGACGGTGAAGCGCGTCGCCACCTGGACCGCCGCCGCGCCCATTTCGAGGAACGCCGTCGCGTCCCCGCCGGTGAAGATGCCGCCGGCCGGAACCAGGGGAATGTTCAGTTCCTCCGCCTTGAGCCAGGCCTGGATCTCGGCGACGATGGTGGCGAGATCGTACTTGGCCCAGTCCATGCCGAAGCCGAGGTGCCCGCCCGCGAGCGGCCCCTCGACGACGACGTAGTCCGGCAGGCGGTCGAGCCGCGCGTTCTTGCGCAGGAACAGCTGCAGCGCCCGGAGCGACGAGACGATGATGCCGAGCTTGGCATGACGGAAACGCGGATGGTCCTCGATGAGCGCGAACGAGCCGAGGTGCAGCCCGGCCGCGAGCGTGATGCCGTCGATGCCGGCGTCGAGGGCGGCGGCGAGCCGCACGCGCAGCGTTTCCCGCGGCGCGTTCATGGTCAGCTTTTCCATGCAGTTGATGAAGATGAGCCCCGAGCCGCGCTTTTCCTCCATCGTCCGGCTGACATGGAGCCGCGTCGCCTCGGCCAGGTGTCCGAGGTCGAAGCGCACCTCCGACTTGTCCATGTTGGCGACGTTGTACTTGAACTGCTTGAGCTTGTCCTTGACGAAGCGGGTCTGGTAGCGCCGGTCGGAGACCGTGGGAATCATCGCGTCGGAGATGTGGCCGACACCGCCGAGCCTCGCCGCCTCGAGGGCGAGTTCCGCCGTGGAAATGTCGACCCCCATGCCGCCAATCACGATCGGGACGAGCTCGTGCTCGCCGAGGCGCCACCGAAAATCGTCGACACACTTCATCGTCATCACCCTTGCGCCCCGCGCGGCCGACTGGTGTCAACGGCCGTGGAACGGAAATTTGTAATGTTATCCGATACGCTGCCAGGCCGCTCGCCCTCATCCAGGCCTTCATGGCTCGAGAACATAGGTTCCGGGGGCCACCGCGAGCGCCGGGTATTGCCGTGTCGAGACCGTTGGCGCGGCCGCTGGATGACCGGACAGCGGTTTGAGCCAGGCGATCCAGTCGTCCCACCAGGAGCCATGAACGTGCGCGGCGCGGGCACGCCAGCTGTCGACGCTGTCGCTGGAATCGGCCGGCGCCACCCAGTATTCCCGCTTCGGCGGGACGACCGGGGGATTGACGATGCCCAGGATGTGGCCGGAACTCGTCAGGACGTACCGTCGCGGGCCGGACACGTGATAGTTGATGCGAAAGGTCTGTCGCCATGGGGCGATGTGATCGTCGGCGGCACCAACCGCATAGACCGGCTGCGTGATGCGCCGCAGGTCGATCGGCTCCCCGCCGATCGTCAGCGCGTCCTTCTTGATCAGGGCGTTGTTCAGGTAAAGCTCCCGCAGGTACCACTTGTGCATCGCCGCGGGCATGCGCGTGGTGTCCATGTTCCAGTAGAGGACATCAAACGGCGGCGGCGTCTCTCCGTACAGCCAGCCGTGTACGACGTAATGCCAGATCAGGCTGTTGGAGCGGAGCAGGCGGAAGGCCGCGGCCATTTCGCGGCCGTCGAGATAGCCTTTCCTGTCCATCGATCCGGCGAGGAACTCGTAGCTGCCTTCGTCGAGGAAGACTTCGATGTCGCCGGGCTTCTGGAAATCGACCAGCGTGGTCAGGAACGTCGCCGACGCCACCGGCACGTCCCCTGCCGGGTAATGGCGGTTGGCCCAGGCCAGATAGGTCGCCAACGCCGTTCCGCCAATGCAGTAGCCCGCCGCGTTCACCCTGTCTGCGCCCGATATGCCGCGCGCGACATCGATCGCGGCGGCGATGCCCTCGAAGAGATAGGCGTCGAAGCCGACGTCGCGCATTTCCTCTCCGGGGTTTTTCCAACTGGTGATGAATACGTCGAAGCCCTGATCGAGCAGATGACGCACCATGCTCTTGGGCGGACTCAGGTCGAGCACGTAGAACTTGTTGATCCATGGCGCGACGATGAGCAGCGGCAGCGGATGAACCCTGGGCCGGACCGGCTGGTAATGGATCACCTCGAGCAGCCGGTTCCTGAACACCACCTTGCCCGGCGTCGTCGCGAGATTCCGGCCGACCTGGAAATCGGAGGGATCGGTGAGGCGCACCGTCCCCGCCTGGAGATCGGCGAGGAAATTGCGGTAGCCGCGGATCAGGCTCTCCCCGTTCGTTTCGACGGCCTTGCGCATCGCCACGGGATTGGTGAACAGGAAATTGGTTGGCGCCATCGCGTTGAGCCACTTGCGCCACCAGAAGGCGGCGCGGCGGCGCTCCTGACTGGTCAGCCCCGGGGTTTCGTAGAGCATGTCCTGCATGCCGCGGGTGAACAGGAGATACCATTCCTTGGTGATGTCCCAGCTCGGCGACTCGGTCCAGACCGGGTCGGCGAAGCGGGTGTCGTCGGGGTTGGGCTTTTCCACGTCCTCGCTGGCAAGCCCCAGGGCACGTTTCCAGCAGTGCCATTGCAGCCGGGCGGCCTTTGAGGAGAACCCGGCCATCGCCTCCGCGAGCTCCTGCGGGTGCAGGAGCCACGCCAGCTGGGCCTGGATGAGGGGCATCGCCATGCCCATGGGATCGACGTTGGCGGCGACGATGTCGCGCATCGCGCGCCAAGGGGGCCGGCGGCTGCCGGGGTCGTGGTGATTCATCGCCCGATTCCCGCACGGATCCGTCTCGTTTCCCCCTGCGCGGGGGCAACGACGTCGGGCCAGCCGAGCTTGCGGATCTCCGCTGCGAACCCTTTGGCGGTCTCGGCCTCGCCGTGGACCACGAAGCATTGCTCCGGCGGCCGCGTGAAGTTGCGCAGCCAGCCGAGCAGGGCCGCCTGGTCGGCATGCGCCGAGAGGCCGCCGATGGTGTAGATGTCCGCTTTCACCGGAACCTCCTCTCCGAAGAGCTTCACGGTCCGCGCGCCATCGACGAGACGGCGGCCCAGCGTGCCCGCCGCCTGAAAGCCGGTGATGACGATCGAGCACTCGGGCCGCGACAGGTTGTGGCGGAGGTGGTGCTTGATCCGCCCCGCATCGCACATGCCGCTCGCCGAGATGATGACGGCGCCGGCGCGAACATCGTTGAGCGCCATCGATTCCCGGACTTCCTGGACAAAGCGGATGTCGGCCTGGCGCGGGTGGCTCCGCTGCCAGGCGATCAGCTCGCGGGTCTCGGCATCGAGCATCTGCTGGTACTTCAAGGTGATGCCCGTGGCCGATTCCGCCATCGGTGAATCGACGTGGATCACGACCGGGCGCATCCGCCCCTGACGGACGAGCTTGGTCAGGACGAAGAGGATCTCCTGCGTCCTGCCAACGGCGAACGCGGGCAGGATGACGTTGCCGCACTTGCGATAAAGGGTGTTTTCGAAGGCTTCGACGATCTCCCTCTCGGTTTCGGCGAGCGTCTTGTGCAGCCGGTTGCCGTAGGTGGATTCGACGACCACGACATCGGCCTCGGCGATGGCGGCGGGATCGCACAGCACCGGCCTGTGCGGCTGCCCCAGATCACCGGAGAAGACGAGCTTCGTCGTCCGGCCATGCTCGCTCACCCAGAGCTCGACGATGGAGGAGCCGAGGATGTGGCCCGCATCGCGGAAGCGGCAGCGGACGGCCGGGTGCGGCCGCCAGTCGACATCGTAATCCTTCGCCGCGAATTGCCGCAGACATTCGCGCGCCTGATTGACCGTGTAGAGCGGCGCCCGCTCCCAGCCGCGCCGGGCGAAACGGGCATGCTGGTGCCGGTTTTCCCATTCCGCTTCCTTTTCCTGGATGTGCGCCGAGTCGAGCAGCAGCACTTCCGCGAGGTCGCAGGTGGCCGGCGTCGCATGGATCGGGCCGCGAAAGCCCATCGCGGTCAGTCTCGGCAGCAGGCCGGAATGGTCGATGTGCGCGTGGGTGAGAACGACAAAGTCGAGCGCCTTGGCGGGAAATGCCCAGGAAAGCGCAGAGAGATTGCGGCGGTACGCCTCGCGGCCACCCTGGAACATGCCGCAGTCGACGAGGAAGCGGAACCCGTCGCCTTCCACCAGAAAGCTGGAGCCCGTGACTTCTTGCGCGGCGCCGAGGAATGTGATCTGCATGGCACTGGCCCATTTTGCAGGGCATCCCCCGACGGATGTTGACTTGCATCAACGGCCGGAGAGGGGTCTCTCGGATAATCACTTACGCTGTCCTTGCACGGAGAGAAGGCGACATGTTCAGGCATTTTCTTGTTCCCACGGACGGCTCGGATCTTTCGATGGAAACCGTCCGCCGTGCCGTGTCTTTCGCACGGGAGACCGGCGCGCGCATCACGTTCTTCTACGCGAAGCCCGACTATCCGGTTGCGTTCTATGGCGAAGGCGCGCTGATCGATCCGACGACCCCGGAAAAGTTCGCCGAAATGGCCGAACGGCAGGCGCAGGACATTCTTTCACGCGCGGAACACGTCGCACGCGAGGCTGGCGTCGAATCCGCGACGATGTCCTCCGTGAGCGACGCGCCCTATCAGGCAATCATCGACGCTGCCGCAAAATCCGGTTGTGACCTGATCTTCATGGCCTCGCATGGACGCCGGGGCATCTCCGGCCTGCTCTTGGGTTCCGAGACCCAGAAGGTGCTCACGCACTCGAAGATTCCCGTGCTCGTCTATCGCTGAGGGCCGCCCACGAAACTCAGCCGTGGTAACACGCCAGCCGCAACGGCGGTTTCGCTTGACGGCAGCCATCCAGGAGGAAACGCTTGCAGAACGAGGCCATCGCCATCATCCTCGACGAGCACCGCTCGCTCGCCGCCGTGCTGCATGGACTACGGCACCTGGTGCGCGAAATGACCGAGTACGGCAAGGAACCCAACTTCCGCCTGCTCGGGGCGATGCTGTACTACCTCGATGCCTTTTCCGAGAAGCTCCACAATCCCAAGGAAAGCGCTTACCTGTTCGCCAGGCTCAGAGAGCGAACGCGTGAAGCCGATGCGTTGATCGATCTGCTGGAATCTCAACATGCCCAAAGCGCACAACTCGGGCGAGAACTGGAGCATGCGTTGGCGCGGCTGGAAGCCGGCACGGCCGATGGGCTGCCGCTGTTTGCCGCGGCTGTCGACCGGCTGATGAACGAAGCCTGGAATCACATGGCCATCGAGGAGCGGGAACTGCTGCCGCTGGCGAGAAAGCACCTGACGACCGGGGACTGGAAGGAAATCGCCGCGGCTTTCGGGGAAAACGGCGACCCGCGCTTCGGCGCCGCGCCCGACCACGAGTTCAAGGATCTCTTTTCCCGAATCGTCAATCTGGCGCCGCCACCGATCGGGGTGGGGCCGGATCACTGAACCGGCACCCAAGGAAAGCCGGGGCGGGATGAGCCGTCCCGGCCGTCAAAGTCGGCTTACTTGCTCGCCTTGCGGGCGTCCTCGTCCATGTGGCGCCTCGCAAAGTTGTAGATGTAGGCCGCCATGACGATGATGAACCCGATGGTGAAGACGCTCAGCAGGCCGATGTCCGTGCCGAACAGCAGTTTGATCGCTTCCATGAGTCCTTCTCCCTTGACGTTGAAAAAAACCTTTCACCCCTTCCCGCCGCCGATGACGATCTCGTCACGGGCGGGCAGAACGACGTTGCCCATGACCCGCCAGTTTTGTGCCTCGTCCTCGACCAGCACGAGCCAGTGGCCGGACGCCGGCAGGCGGAGTTCGCCACTGTAACGACCATTTTTTTCAGGCAGACGAACCGTCTGGTCGAGGCCTGCCCGCGTCGGGTGTGACAGCGTCAGGTTCAGCGACGGCGGTGCGCCGAATTCGAATCCCGGGGCCGCGGCGACGGTGAGATCGACCCCCCCCGCCGTAAATGTCGCGCGGACCTCGATGCCCAGCCGCTCGGCTTCGCGGCTGCGCGACAAGGTGCGGTCGACGTTGAGCCCCTGTTTGTAGTAATCGTCTGTCACCAGACCGTCATTGGTCGCGTAGGCGATCCACGCGGTCACGATTCCGGCAACGACGACGATGAAAGGACCGGCCATCAGATACCACGGCCAAGGTTCCCGGTACCACGGTTTGGGGACTTGTGCAGTTTGCATTTCCTTCCTCACGGCATCAGGAAGATCGCCTTCTCATGCACGGCGACCTTTTCGTCGACCGTCGATTTGACGTCGAAATAAATGGTGTGCGAACCCTTCTTCGCGGACTCCGGCGGCACGCGGACCTGATAGGTCACGTTCTTGTTGGCCGCCGGCGGCATTTCGATGACGGGATCGCCGACGAGTTCGATCTTGTCCAGCCCGGTCACGCTGACGACGTAACGTTGCGGTTTTTCCGACACGTTCATGACCTGCAGACGGAAGACGTTCTCCACGAGCCCACCTTCGACCTCGCGGGCGAGCGTCATGCGATCGCGGATGACATCGACGCGGAGCTCCGGCTTCGTCGCCAACCCCCAGATCCAGGCGATGACGATGGCGCCAAGGATGGCCGTGTAGGCGATGATGCGCGGACGGAAGACATGGCCGAGGATTTCCTTGCGCGACCAGTGCTTGGCCATGGCGTTCTCGGTCGAGTAACGAATCAGGCCGCGCGGGTAGCCCATCTTGTCCATGACCTGGTCGCAGACGTCGATGCAGGCAGCGCAGCCGATGCACTCGTACTGCAGACCGTTGCGGATGTCGATGCCGGTAGGGCAGACAGCCACGCACTGGTCGCAATCGATGCAATGTCCGAGATTCAGCGCCTTCGGGTCGGCACCGCGTTTGCGGGTGCCTCGCGGTTCGCCCCGCTCCTCATCGTAGGTAATGATCAGTGTGTCGGGGTCGAACATGACGCCCTGGAAGCGGGCGTAGGGGCACATATATTTGCACACCTGTTCGCGCAGATGCCCGGCGAATCCGTAGGTCATGCCCGAATAAAGGATGATCCACGCCCATTCCCACGGGCCGAACGACAGGGTCATCGCTTCCTTGGCGAGTTCCTTGATCGGCGTGAAGTAACCGACGAAGGTGAAGCCCGTCCAGATCGAGAACAGGATCCAGATCGTGTATTTCAACGCCCGCTTGCGGAATTTTTCGGCGTTCATGGGGGCGGCATCGAGCTTGATGCGGGCGTTGCGATCGCCCTCGATCTTCTGCTCGATCCAGAGGAAGATTTCCGTATAGACCGTTTGCGGGCAGGCGTAGCCGCACCAGAGTCGGCCGGCCACGGCGGTAAACAGGAACAGTGCGTAGGCCGAGATGATCAGCAGGACCGCCAGGAAAAAGACGTCCTGCGGCCAAAAGACCAGGCCGAACAGATAGAACTTGCGCTGCGCCAGATCGAAGAGCACCGATTGGCGATCGCCCCATGGCAACCAGGGCAAGCCATAGAAGAGAATTTGAGTGAACCAGACGAGCGCCCATCGCCAATTGGCGAAGACGCCGGTGACGGCCTTCGGGTGAATCTTCTTGTGTGCCGCGTAGAGCGCTTCCGTGACCTGCGCTGGAGCGGCATTTGGAGGGGTTACGGAGTTGGGGGATGGGTTAGTCATTTGTGCAGTCGTACGAAAACGTCATTCGAAAGGTTGGAAGTCTAACGCGATTGCACCTGACGTCCCCCGTCGCGCCGTGCAACCATGCCCGTGAGCTTTGACTTCCATCTCGCTATCCCCAGCACCCCATCGTCGGTGGTACCGGAGATGGCCCCGGACTGGCTGATCCGAGGCAATCCACGCGAAGCATCAAGCGAGCGGCTCCCGGCGCCAACGCGCCAGGAGCCCGTCCTTTGATCAAAGGATTGTCGCTTCGACCCTGCGTGCTTCCTTGTTGTCACCCGTGCCAGTGGTTTCCACGGGTTTGCGCAACTCGATTCGGCCCTCAGCCACGCCGTTTGCCTTGAGAGCAGCAGCCACGGCGAGCGCGCGGTTCTTGGCAAGCTCGGCATTCATCGCCACATCGCCGGTAGGGTCATGAAAGCCCGAGATGGCGAATTTTGCGGCCGGATTCGCCTTCGCCAGATCGACCAAACTCTTGATCACGGACTCGGCCTCGCCAGCCAGATCCGCCTTGCCGCTGGCGAAATAGACCTTCGCCGTGTTGCCTTCCAGAACCGCCATGGGGCCGGCATCACCGGCGGCTGGTTTTTGGCCACCGCCAAGGCCCCAGACGTAAGCCGTCAGGAGATGCACCTTGGCGTCGCCGAGGAAGCTGCCGAAGGCCGGCATCCGGTTGTTCAGGCCATGCGTGACGATGTTGATCATTTCGTCTTCACGCGAGCTGTAGAGCCAGATCTTGTCGGTGAGGTTCGGATAGCCGGCTTCCGGATTGCCCTTGCCATCCGGGCCATGGCAGGCGGCGCAGGCCTCAGGATAGAGTTCCTTGCCCCGCTGGGCGCGGATCGAGTCGTTGGACAGGCCGGACAGCGAACGGACGTAATGGACGACATCCTTGACCTGCTCGGCATCCATGTCCGGCTTCGTGCCCTTGGGCGTCATGACGGCATCCCGCCCCATCATGATCGATTCCTTGATCCGCTCGGGCGTGCCGCCCCAGAGCCAGTCACCGTCAGTGAGGTTCGGAAAAGCCCGCGCACCTTTGGCGTCCGAACCATGACATTGCGAGCAATAGGTCAGGAACAGCCGCTGTCCCATCTCCTTGGCCTCGCTGTTCGCCGCGACCGTCATGACGTCCTGCTTGAGGAATTTGTTGAAGATCGGCGCGTACTTTTCGTCGGCCTTTTTCATCTCGTCCTCGTACTGGCCGCGCATGGTCCATCCGAATTGGCCGGCGAAATTGCCGAGACCGGGATACAGGAACAGATAGGCGAGCGAGAAGAACACCGTGATGTAGAACAGCCAGCGCCACCAGTTCGGCAGCGGATTGCTGTATTCCGCGAGCGTCTCGTCCCAGACGTGGCCCGTGGTTTGCCCGGCGTTGTGCTTCGCGCTTCCCTGCATCCAAAGGAACACGGCACAACCGATGATGCCGACGAGCGTCAGCACGATCACATACATGTTCCAGAAACCGCTTACAAAGTCACTGGTATTTTTGAAATCCATGGTTACTTCCCCTGAAGTTTTCCGGAAGACCGACCGGCGCCACCTCCCCCGCCAATGCCCGGCTCGTCGTCATCGAGGGGGAGGCGCGCCGCCTCCTCGAAGGCCTGTTTCCTTCGACTGGAATAGGCCCATACGACGATCGCGACGAATATCGCGAACGCCAGCACGGTGAAGAGGGAGCGCCAGTCGTTGATGTCCATCGCTCGAGGATCAGCGGGTCTGGGTTAGCGCCAGACCAAGACCCTGCAGGTAGGCAACCACCGCATCCAGCTCGGTCTTGCCCTCGAGCGCCTTGGGCGCTTCGGCAATCTCCTGGTCGGTGTAGGGCACGCCCACCTTGCGCAGCGCCTCCATCTTCGCGCTGATGTACGGATCCTTGAGCGGACGGTCGAGCCAGTAATAGGCCGGCATGTTCGACTCGGGAACCACGTCACGCGGATTGAGCAGGTGGATCTTGTGCCACTGGTCGGAATACCGGCCGCCGACGCGGTGCAGGTCCGGACCCGTCCGCTTCGAACCCCACTGGAACGGATGGTCATAGACGTACTCGCCGGCGACCGAATAGTGACCATAGCGCTCGGTTTCGGCTCGGAACGGCCGGATCATCTGCGAATGGCAGTTGTAGCAGCCTTCGCGGATGTAGATGTCCCGGCCGGCGAGCCGCAGGGCGTCGTAGGGCTTGACCAGTTCATTGACCGGCTTGGTGGTCGAGGTCTGGAAGAACAGCGGCACGATTTCGACGAGGCCACCGACGCTGACGAGGATCGTCGTCAGCAGGATCAACCAGAAGTTACTCCTCTCGATTTGATCGTGAGTCAGCATGTTTATAGGCTCCCCTGATTAGGCGTGATGTCCGGCAGGCGCGGGAATCGGCGCGTTGTCGACGGCGCGGCCGGCCGAGATCGTCTTGAACACGTTGTAGGCCATCAGCAGCATGCCGACGAGGTACAGCGCCCCACCGATCACGCGGATGGTCCAGAACGGGTAGCTGGCCTTCACCGACTCGACGAACGAGTAGGTCAGCGTGCCGTCGGCGTTGGTGGCGCGCCACATCAGGCCCTGCATCACGCCGGAGATCCACTGCGCCGCGATGTAGAGCACGGTGCCGAGCGTCGCGATCCAGAAATGGACGTTGATGAGGCTCGTCGAGTACATCTCGGTCTTGCCGAACAGGCGCGGGATCAGGTAGTAGAGCGAGCCGATCGAAACCATGCCGACCCAGCCCAGCGCGCCGGAATGGACGTGGCCGACGGTCCAGTCGGTGTAGTGCGACAGCGCGTTCACCGTCTTGATCGACATCATCGGACCTTCGAAGGTCGACATGCCGTAGAACGACAGCGAGGTGATCAGGAACTTGAGGATCGGGTCGTCACGCAGTTTGTGCCAGGCGCCCGAGAGCGTCATGATGCCGTTGATCATGCCGCCCCAGGAAGGCGCCAGCAGGATCAGCGAGAACAGCATGCCGAGGGACTGGGTCCAGTCGGGCAGCGCCGTGTAATGCAGATGGTGCGGGCCGGCCCACATGTAGGTGAAGATCAGCGCCCAGAAGTGCACCACCGACAGACGGTAGGAATACACCGGGCGACCAGCCTGCTTCGGCACGAAGTAGTACATCATGCCGCGGAACGCGGCGGTCAGGAAGAAACCGACGGCGTTGTGGCCGTACCACCACTGCACCATCGCGTCCTGGACGCCGGCATAGGCGCAATACGACTTCGGCGTCAGGATGCCGGCGGCGAAGACCGGGATTTCGGCACTGTTGAAGATGTGAAGGAGGGCCACGGCGATGATGAACGAGCCGTAGAACCAGTTGGCGACATAAATGTGCGAGGTCTTGCGGGTGCTGACGGTGCCGAAGAAGACGATCGCGTAGGCCACCCAGATGACGGTGATCAGCAGGTCGATCGGCCACTCGAGCTCCGCATACTCCTTACCGGAGGTGAATCCTAGCGGCAAGCTGAGG
>CAZGYD010000036.1:0-1327 GCA_964530115.1 uncultured Rhodocyclaceae bacterium
AGCAGTTCCGACCACGGGATCACCCGGTCCATCTCCTCGAGAAACTCCCGCTTGCGGGTGCGCTTCGGTGCAAGTTCAAATCCGGTCGTGGCAAGACTGATCTGTTTCATTTCGTCTCAACGGGCTCGGCCATCGGTCGGATGACTTTTGCAGAGATTCCTTAATGAACTTATGAAGGGCAGTAGTCAATTCATGGAGGCGTGTATCGAGGTTCCAAGAAAGAAGCACAACGTCGAAGGTCCTTCGGAACATGAACCATGGCTATTCCGTAACGCCTCATGGATCGCCTACGCGCTCTACTGTATGATTGTTGTGCCTAAAGAAATTTACAACGATCAAGAGGAGTTGTGTCTGTATAATGGGTTGGAAGAAAGGAACGCGTTTTCGCTCTTTGAGATAGTGGGAGAAAGATGTGCCGGCCGGGGCGTCCAGTGTCATTTCAAGTCACTTCGAAATGCTATTGCTCACGTAAATTACCACGTTGCCGAGGAAGGGGTACTTTTCCGTAATTTTCCTTCAGGTAAGGATAAGTCAGTAGCTAATTGGGAAGCGTCGATCTCTCAAGAAGACCTTTGGAAGTTTCTCGGGTATCTCGCCGAGGAAACTCTTAACATCTACAATAAGCGGATGAGCAGCGAGGCTTCGGTTTAGCCAAAAGATATCGCTGGAGATCGTGAAAACTTACTCCTCATGCGACAAAGAATTCTGCGTAAATGCCATTTCCACCAGTCGAGATGCCTGGCGGATCATTTGTTGAACTCAGAATTTCGCCAGACGCAAGCCGCTCTCGAACCTGCGCGCCTGCCCCGTCACCGGGTCGGTGAAAGCCAGGGCGCTGGCGAGGAGTTGCAGGGGTTCGCGGAAGTCCTCGGGCTCATTCGGCCCGCGGCGCACGGTGGGGTAGAACTGGTCGCCGACGATGGGCAGGCCCAGGGCGTTCATGTGCACGCGCAGCTGGTGGCGTTGGCCGGTGGTGGGCGCGAGCCGGTAGCGCGCGAGCGCGCCGTGCTGCTCGACCAGGTGGATGCGGGTCTCGGCGTTCGGCGCGTGGCCCTCGTGCGCAGCGGCCTCGCGCATGCGGTAGAAGGCGGCTTCGTCCGCGCGCAGGTGGCTCGTGCGGGTGAGCGGCCAGGCGATGGCTTCGCGCGGCGCGGGGGCGATGGCTTCGTAGGTTTTGTGGATGCGTCGCTCGCGGAACAGCCGCTGGTAGGCGTCGCGCTCGGCGGCGCGCACGCTGAAGACGACGAGGCCGGCGGTTTCGCGGTCGATGCGGTGCAGGGGGCTGAGCTCGGGCAGGTCGAGCGCGGCGCGCAGGCGCACCAGCAGC
>CAZGYD010000037.1:0-21264 GCA_964530115.1 uncultured Rhodocyclaceae bacterium
CCGCCGGCTGCTACACGGCCGAGGACGCCGTGCGCACGCTTCGCCTCGCGCGCGAACTCCTCGATGGCCACGACCTCGTCAAACTCGAGGTGCTCGGCGATCCGCAGACGCTCTACCCGAACATGCCCGAGACGCTCAAGGCCGCCGAGACGCTGGTCAGGGAAGGCTTCAAGGTCATGGTCTATTGCTCGGACGATCCGATCCAGGCCAGGCTGCTCGAGGGCATCGGCTGCGTCGCGGTCATGCCGCTCGCCTCGCTGATCGGCTCGGGCATGGGCATTCTCAATCCCTGGAACCTGCGGCTGGTGATCGAGGCGGTCACGGTGCCCGTGCTCGTCGATGCGGGCGTGGGCACGGCCTCGGACGCGGCGATCGCCATGGAGCTCGGCTGCGACGGCGTGCTCATGAACACGGCGATCGCGGCGGCGCAGGATCCGGTGCGCATGGCCGGGGCGATGAAGAAGGCGGTCGAGGCCGGGCGCGAGGCCTTCCTCGCCGGCCGCATGCCGAAGAAGTACTACTCGGCGAGCCCGAGTTCGCCGACCATGGGCGTCATCGGCACGTGAGGCCGGCGGCTGCGGCCGGCGCCCTCGTGTTCCTTTCTGCGGCCGCTGGCGCCGAGGTTCCCTCGGGCTACGCCTTCGGCCGGCCGGAGCTCCTCGCCGAGCAACTCGTCTGGGGCCGCGCGCACGGTGTGCGCCTCCTCGCCGCGGCCTGCCGCGCGCACGGCGATGCGCAGGCGGAATCCGCCTACCTCGCCTGGCTCGAAACTCAGTCGTCGCAGATCGCCGCGGCGGGCGCCGTGCTCGCCCGCCATTATTTCGGGCGCGATCGGGCGCCGCTCGAGGCGATCGATGCCGCGCTCGGCCTGAAGCCGCGGATCGAGGCGGAGAGCGACACCCTCGCCGAGGCCTGCGCGACGCTGCCGGAGGCGCTCGCCTCGCCGCGCCACGATCTCACGCGCTATCGCCGTGACATTCTGGAGAAACTCGGACGATGAACGACGCTACCGCCCCGCGCGCGCCCATCCGCAGCTATGTGCTGCGCCAGGGGCGTGTCTCGAACGCGCAGCAGCGCTACTACGAATCGATGATGCCGGCGTACGGCATTCCCTATACCAGGGCGCCGCTCGATCTCGATGCGCTCTTCGGCCGACGGGCGCCCAGGGTGCTCGAGATCGGCTTCGGCATGGGCGAGACGACGGCCGCCATCGCCGCCGCGCACCCGGAGACCGATTACCTCGGTATCGAGGTGCATACGCCCGGCGTCGGCAGCCTGCTCAAGCTCGTCGCCGAAAAGGGGCTCACCAACGTGCGCGTGATCCAGCACGATGCCGTCGAGGTCCTGCGCGACATGATCGCTCCCGGTTCGCTTTACGCGATCCACATCTTCTTTCCCGACCCGTGGCCCAAGAAGCGCCATCACAAGCGGCGGCTGATCCAGCCCGCCTTCGTCGCGCTCGCGGCCTCGCGGCTCGCGCCGGGCGGCTACCTCCATTGCGCGACCGACTGGGAGGAATACGCGCAGCAGATGCTCGAGGTACTTTCGGCCGAAGTCCTGCTCGAAAACACCGCCGAAGGTTTTTCGTCGCGGCCGGAGTACCGCCCACTGACGAAATTCGAGGCCCGCGGCCTGCGTCTCGGCTACGGCGTCCGCGACCTGATCTTCAGGCGGAAAGAAACATCCCGATCAGCCGGTTGAGGAAGCGGCGGCCGAGCGGCGTCGGCGCGATGCGGCCCGCCTCGCGCGCGAGCAGGCCTTCCCCGGTGGCCCGGGCGAGGACGGGCTCGATGGCCGCGAGCGGCAGGCCCGTGTGCGTTTCGAACAGCGTGGCCTCGAAACCTTCAGTGAGGCGCAGCGCGTTCATCATGAACTCGCCGGGCAGATCCTCCGAAGCGACCGCTTGCCAGCGGCGCGTCACGGGGTCGGCGAGGTAATCCCTGGGATGCCGGGGCCGCGCCTCGCGGAAGACACGGGCCGTCCCGGCGGCGGGGCGCGTGATCTTCGAGTGCGCGCCGGCGCCGATGCCGAGATAGTCGCCGAAGGTCCAGTAATTGAGGTTGTGCCGGCTCCGCTCCGCCGGCCGGGCAAAGGCCGAGACTTCGTATTGCTCGTAGCCCGCCGCCGCGAGCGTTTCATGCACCGCGTCCTCGATCGCCGCGGACGCGTCTTCGTCGGGCAATGCCGGCGGTGCGTGGAAGAAGGCCGTGTTCGGCTCGATGGTCAGCTGGTAGGCGGAAATGTGGCCCGCGCCGAGCGCGACCGCCTCGCCGACATCGCGGCGCGCGGCTTCCGGCGTCTGGCCCGGCAGGCCGTAGATCAGATCGAGATTGACACGCCCGAAGTGGCGCAGCGCCAGCTCGGCGGCGCGGCGCGCCTCGTCGCCGGTATGGATGCGGCCGAGCGCCGCGAGCGCGCCGTCGTCGAAGCTCTGGATGCCGAGCGAGAGCCGCGTCACCCCCGCGGCGCGAAAGGCGGCGAACTTTTCCGCCTCGATCGCGCCGGGATTGGCTTCGAGCGTGATTTCGATGTCGCCCGCGAAATTGTGGGGCTTCGCCCCATTCACCGCTGTGCTCGGGACCGCCACTGCTTGGCGTCCAGCGCCCGCCGGTTGGCGGGCTGGTGGGCTGCTCAGCCGTCGTGACACGCCAGCCAGCAGTTCGCCGATTACGGCGGGCGACAACAGGCTCGGCGTGCCGCCGCCGATGAAGATCGAGACGAGCCCGCGGCCGCCTATGTCGGTGAGCGCATGGTCGAGATCGGCGAAGAGCGCCTCGAGGTATGCCTGCTCGGGGATGCCGTCCCGGACCTCGTGCGAGTTGAAGTCGCAGTAGGGGCACTTTCTCAGGCACCAGGGAACGTGGATGTAGAGCGAAAGCGGCGGCATGAAAGCAAAGGGGCCGCAGCGCGGCCCCTGGTGAATTAGATTGTCGAGGCTAGAATCGATACACGGCCCCGGCGTTGACGACCGGATACCAGCGGTAGCTGCGCAGGTCCTGCTCCGCGTCGCGCCGCTCTGCCTCGAGGTCGGCCTGACAGGCCGCGCTGGAGGCGCAGAGGGCGCTGCTCGAAGTGAGCGACAGCTTCGGCCGGCCCTGATACATGGCGCCGACGTCGAGCATGAAACCCCAGCCGCTCGGCTTGGCGAACGGGTTGCCCCAGCCGACGCCGAGATACGGCGCGGTGCGGTTGAAGGTCAGCCGGCCCTTGAGGGTGCCTATCGTGGAGGCATCGTAAATGGTGCCGTTGAGCTCGTAGGTGTTCCCGGGGCGCGGTTCGGCGGTCATGTCCAGCCGGTTGTCGTTGTAGAACAGCCCGGCCGAGAGGCGGAAGATGCTGCCCGGAATCGGAAAGATGTCGCCGATCAGCGAAGCGGTGCGCGTCTGCCAGCGGGCGTCGTAATCGACGCCGCTCTCGCGGGTGTCCGCATACCAGTTGTAGGCGTTGCCGCCGAAGCGCAGGTTGGTGGTCAGGCCGACGCGGGTGGTCAGTTCGAGGCCGAAACCGAGCGTGCCGGCCTTGCCGGTGAGCGCGAGCTCGCTCTGGGCGCAGGCGAGGGCGGGTAAGCAGGCGGCGATGGCGAGGATCGATCGTTTCATGTCCATGTCCTTTCCGGAGATGCTCTCATGTTAGCCGCTCCGGGGGGAGAGGCAAGCCGTCGTCAATTGCCGCCACGGCGGCGCAGCCGTTCGACGAGGCTGGCGAGCGCCTTGCCCCGGTGGGAAATCTCGTTCTTTTTCTCGGGCGGCAGTTCGGCCGCCGTGCAGCCGAACTCGGGCAGCCAGAAGTAGGGGTCATAGCCGAAGCCGTTGCTGCCGCGCGGCGTATCGATGATCTCGCCCCACCATTCGCCCTCGGCGATGACCGGCTGCGGATCGTCGGCATGCCGCACGAAGACGAGAATGCAGTAGTAATGGGCGCG
Source organism: uncultured Rhodocyclaceae bacterium (assembly GCA_964530115.1). Lineage (GTDB taxonomy): Bacteria > Pseudomonadota > Gammaproteobacteria > Burkholderiales > Rhodocyclaceae > Fen-999. The sequence goes on from CAZGYD010000037.1 coordinate 3,923, forward strand.
ACGGTCGGCCTTGCCTTTGAGTTCGGCAATCAGCTTCTCGTTGTTGCGCGCGTCCGACTTCGGCTCGCCCGCGTAGCGTGCGGAATGGACACCCGGGGCGCCTCCGAGCGCCTCGACGCAGATGCCCGAGTCGTCGGCGAGCGCCGGCAGGCCGGTGAGCCGCGAGGCATGGCGGGCCTTGGCGATGGCGTTCTCGACGAAGGTGCCGTGCGGCTCCTCGGCTTCAGGGACGTTGAACTGCGCCTGCGGCAGCACTTCGAAATCGAGCGCGGCGAGCATGGCCGAGAATTCGCGCAGCTTGCCGGGGTTGTTGGAGGCGAGAACGAGTTTCTTCATGGCTTCAGGGCTTCCTTCTGGGCGGTGATGATGCGCTCGATGCCGGCGGCGGCGAGATCGAGCAGGGCTTCAAGCTCCCGGCGGGAGAAGGGCGTACCCTCGGCGGTACCCTGCACCTCGACGATGCCGCCGTCGCCGGTCATGACGACGTTCATGTCCGTGTCGCAGGCCGAATCCTCGGCATAGTCGAGATCGAGCACCGGCGCGCCCGCGTAGATGCCGACCGAGACCGCGGCGACGAAGTCGCGCACGGGGTTGACGGCCAGCCGGCCTTCGGCGACCAGGCGGTTGCAGGCGTCGTGGAGGGCGACGCAGGCGCCGGTGATCGAGGCGCAGCGGGTGCCGCCGTCGGCCTGGAGGACGTCACAGTCGAGGGTGATCTGCCGCTCGCCGAGCGCGGCGAGGTCGGTGATGGCGCGCAGGCTACGGCCGATCAGGCGCTGGATCTCCTGGGTGCGGCCCGACTGCTTGCCCTTGGCCGCCTCGCGCGCCGTGCGGGTGTGGGTCGAGCGCGGCAGCATGCCGTACTCGGCGGTGACCCAGCCCTGGCCCTTGCCCTTGAGGAAGGCAGGCACGGCGTCTTCGACGCTGGCGGTGCACAGCACCCGGGTGTTGCCGATGGCGACCAGCACGCTGCCTTCGGCGTGCATCGTGTAATGGCGGGTGAGCGTGATCGGGCGGAGCTCGTCCGGCCGGCGGCCGCTGGGTCTCATCGCGGGTTCTCCTGTCTCGAGTGTTTTTCGATGGCGTGCTTGATCTCGGCGATGGCGCGCTCGATGTCCTCGTCCGTGAGCTCGGGCAGGTGGGCTCCGGTCGCGAAGCTTTCCATCACGGTCGTGTGCGTGTCGAACGGCAGGGTCAGCGTATCGATCGTCTCGGTCGGCGTGTCGGCGAGCCAGGCGTCGTCCCAGCGCACCGCGATCACCGAGAGGTTGTCGCAGAGCGATCCGGCGAGTTCCTCGGCCTGCGTCATCAGGGCCGGCGTCGTCGCGGCGACCTCGCCGCCACCATAGCCGCGGGCGATTTCTTCGTCACCCAGCGGTGCCCAGAAGCCGTCGGAGCAGAGCAACAGGACGTCACCAGCCATCAGTGGCGTCCGGCGCGAGAAATCGACCTGCGGCGCGATTTCGCCACCGAGGCAGGAATAGACGCGGTTTCGCGCCGGATGGCGAAGCGCCTCGTCCTCGCTGAGCAGTCCGTCGTCGACCATCAACTGCACGCGCGAGTGGTCGCGTGTCCGTGCCAGCACCCGGCCTTCGCGCAGCAGATAGAGCCGCGAGTCACCGGCATGCGCCCAGCAGGCGATGTTGTCCTGGACCACGCAGGCGACACAGGTGGTTCGCGGCGCGTCCGGCAGGTCGTGGTCGGCCGTGTAGTCGGCGACCGCTTCGTGAGCGTTGAGGATGGCCGCCTCGAGGAAGCGCAGCGGGTCCGCGAGCGAGGGCCGCGCCTCGCGCTGGAAGCTCTCGGCGATGTACTGGACGGCGATCTGCGCCGCGACCTCGCCGTGCAGATGCCCGCCCATGCCATCGGCCAGCACCATCAGGAGCGCATCGCGCGAATAGCAGTGCGCGATGCGGTCCTGGTTGCTGCGCCGCCGGCCGATCCGGCTTTCCTGGTAGATGCTGAATTTCATTTGCCGAGAAGACTCTTGACCTGCCGGTTGAATTTTTCGAGCCATGAGGGCTCGCGGATCACCGTGCGGCCATGCGGCTCCGCGAGCGCGCGCTGCAGGGCGAAGACGCTCATCGGCCGCTCGAGATAGTCGAGCACCATGCACCAGTCGATGATTTCCAGCAACTGCCGCGAATACTGGCCGGCGAAGCGGCGGGCCGCCGGCTCGACGAGATCCTTTTCCAGTCGCTGGTCGGAAGCCTGCGGCGCGGCGCGGGCGATGCAGGCGTACATGCTCGCGCCGACCGCGTAGATGTCGGTCCATGGGCCCAGCTGGTCCGGCGCCTTGTACTGCTCCGGCGCCGCGTAGCCCGGCGTGTACATCGGCCGGAGCGACGGCCCGTCGCCGCCCAGGGCTTGACGCGCGGCGCCGAAGTCGAGCAGCACCGGATTGCCGTCGGTGCGCAGATAGATGTTGGCCGGCTTGATGTCGAGGTGGAGCAGTTTTTGCGCATGCACCTCGCGCAGGCCGTTGAGGAGTCGGGCGAACATGCTGCGGACGAAACTTTCGCGAAGCGGCCCCTTGTGCTTGTTGATGTGCTCCTGGAGGGTGCGGCCACGCTCGTACTGCATGACCATGTAGACCGTTTCGTTGGCGCGGAAGAAATTGAGCACGCGCACGACGTTCGGGTGGTTGAGATGCGCGAGCGCCCGGCCTTCTTCGAAGAAGCATTTCATGCCGTGGCGGAAGGCCGGCAGATGCTCTTCGGAAATGCTCGGGATGATTTGCCCCTCGCCCCGCAGGGCGAGTGAATTGGGCAGATATTCCTTGATCGCTACCGGCGTGCCGTCCTCGTCGTGGGCGAGATAGACGATCGAGAAGCCGCCCAGCGACAGCTGCCGGGCGATCCGGTAGCGGTCGAGCCGGAATCCCGGCGGCAGCGCGTGGTTGCTCTGGTGCGTCGGCATGGTTGATATACTGGTGCGGATTGTAGTTCCGCCGCCGGCGCGCCGGACCTCCCGCGATGGCCGGCGGGCCGACGGGCCAGGACGTCGGCATGTTCCTGCCGAGGACCGGCACCCCGTGAGAGCATCATGATCCAGAGCATGACCGGCTATGCGGCCGGCGACCGGAGCGTCGGTTCCGCCGCGATCCACCTCGAACTGAAGAGCGTCAATTCGCGCTTCCTCGACATCGTTTTCCGCTGCGGCGAGGAGCTGAGATTCCTCGAGATGCCGCTGCGCGAACTGTTCTCCGCGCGCATCCAGCGCGGCAAGATCGAGTGCCGGCTGCACTTGGTTCCGCACCAGCCCGGCGTGTTACGGGAGCTGAGTTTCGATGCCGCCCTGCTCGAGCAGCTCGGCCGCCTCGATGCCGCCGTGCGCAAGGCGCTGCCCGATGCCGCGCCGCTCTCGGTGGCCGACGTGCTGCGCTGGCCGGGTATGCTCGGCGACGAGGCCATCGATCCGGCGCTTCTCCAGGCCGAGTGTCTGGCGCTGGCAACGACGGTGATCGAGGAGTTCGCCGCCAGCCGTGCCCGCGAGGGCGCCCGACTCGCCGAAACCATCGCGACGCGTGTCTCGCGCATGCGCGAGCTCGTGGCGCAGGTCGGCCCGATGCTGCCGCAGGTGCTCGCCGATTACGAGCAGCGTCTGGCCGCGAAATTGCGCGAGGCCGTGGCCGCCCTCGACGAGGAGCGCATCCGCCAGGAGATCGGCGTGCTCGCCGCGCGCATCGACGTCGCCGAAGAGCTGGCGCGCCTGACGACGCATCTCGACGAAGTCCAGCGCGTGCTCGATCGGGGCGGCGCCGTCGGCAAGCGGCTCGATTTCCTCATGCAGGAACTCAACCGCGAGGCCAATACCCTCGCCTCCAAGTCGGTGTCCGCCGACGTGACCGCGATCGCGCTCGAGCTCAAGCTGTTGATCGAGCAGATGCGCGAGCAGGTCCAGAACCTGGAGTGATCGCGATGGCCAGCCCCGGATGTCTCTTCATCGTTTCGGCGCCCTCGGGTGCCGGCAAGACGACGCTCGTCAGGCTCCTGCTCGAGCGCGACCGCAAGGTGGAGCTCTCGGTTTCGTTCACGACGCGCCCGCCGCGGCCGGGCGAGATCGACGGCCGCGAATACAACTTCGTGGACATTCCCGCGTTCTGCGCGATGCGCGATCGCGGCGAATTCCTCGAATGGGCCGAGGTGCACGGGAACTTCTACGGTACCTCGCGCGTCTGGCTGGAGACCCGGATGCGGGCAGGCCACGACGTGCTGCTCGAGATCGACTGGCAGGGCGCGCAGCAGGTGAGGAAGCTGTTCCCGGAGGCGGTGGCGATTTTCATCCTGCCGCCGTCGGTCGCCGAGCTCGAGCGGCGTCTGCGCAACCGAGGACAGGACACGGAAGACGTCATCCAGCGTCGCGTGGCTGCCGCGCTGGGCGAGATGCGTCATGTCGGCGAGTTCGATTTTGCTATAATCAACAACGACTTGCAGGTTGCCCTGGAAGATCTCTGCGCCGTCGTGCGCGCCGCCCGGCTGAGGCTTGCCGTCCAGCGGGCGGCCCGGCCGGAGATGTTCCGCTTTCTCGAACAATAGCGTTGCGATCAAGGAAGAAGGCCATGGCCCGTGTCACCGTCGATGACTGCCTGAAGAAGATCCCCAACCGCTTCGAGCTCACGCTCGCGGCCACCTATCGCGCCCGTCAGCTCAGCAGCGGCAGCACGCCGCTCGTCGAGGCCGAGCGCGACAAGCCGACCGTCGTCGCGCTGCGCGAAATCGCCGCGGGCAAGGTCGGCGTGGACATTCTCCACCGCGCGCAGGGCTAGCATGTAGCGCGCGGGAGCAGCGAACCATGGCGGCTGTCCTCCCGTCCGCAGAATCCTACCTGCCGTCCCTGGAGGCGGGAGACGCCGAGCAGCCGATCCTCTCAGCGGACATGCACCCGCCGGTCGATCTCGAAGAGGATCTCGACCGCTTCAAGGCCGACATTTCGGCCTACCTGAAGCCCGAAGACGTCGCCCAGGTCGAGGCGGCCTTCCACTTTTCCTCCGAGGCGCACCGGGGCCAGTACCGCACCAGCGGCGAGCCCTACGTTTCCCATCCGCTCGCCGTCGCCGGGACGCTGGCCGGCTGGCGCCTCGACCCGCAGGCGCTGATCGCGGCGCTGCTCCACGACGTCATGGAGGACACGGCGATCACCAAGGAGCAGCTCGCCGAGCGCTTCGGCAGGACGGCGGCCGATCTCGTCGACGGCGTCTCGAAGCTCGACCGGATCGAGAACCAGTCCTACGAGGAGGCGCAGGCCGAGAACTTCCGCAAGATGCTCCTGGCGATGGTCCGCGATGTCCGGGTGATCCTGATCAAGCTCGCCGACCGCCTGCACAACATGCGCACGCTGGACGCCGTCCGCCCGGACAAGCGGCGGCGTGTCGCCCGGGAGACGCTCGAGATCTATGCGCCGATCGCCAACCGGCTCGGCCTGAACACCCTCTACCGCGAGCTGCAGGAGCTGTCCTTCCGCCACCTGCATCCGCTGCGCTACCGCGTGCTGCTGAAGGCGGTGCGCCAGGCGCGCGGCAACCGGCGCGAAGTGGTCGGCAAGATCATGCAGGCGATCCGTCACCGCCTGCCGGAATGGGGCATCGAGGCCGAGGTCGTCGGCCGCGAGAAGCACCTCTATGGCATCTACCGCAAGATGCGCGAGAAGCACCTGAGCTTTTCGCAGGTGCTCGACATCTACGGTTTCCGCATCATCGTCAAGGACGTGCCCACCTGCTACCTCGCGCTCGGCGCCCTGCACGGCCTGTTCAAGCCCGTCCCCGGCAAGTTCAAGGACTACATCGCCATCCCGAAGGCGAACGGCTACCAGTCGCTGCACACGACATTGATCGGTCCGTATGGCACACCCGTCGAGGCGCAGATCCGTTCGCGCGAAATGAACCATGTCGCCGAGTCCGGCGTCGCTTCGCACTGGCTCTACAAGGACGAGCACTCGCTGTCGCGGCTCCAGCAGGAAACCCACAAATGGCTCCAGTCGCTCATCGAATTGCAGTCGGCGTCGGGCAACTCGACCGAGTTTCTCGAGCACGTGAAGGTCGACCTCTTCCCGGCCGAGGTCTATGTATTCACGCCGCGGGGCAAGATCCTGGCGCTGCCCCGGGGCGCGACGGCCGTCGATTTCGCCTACGCGGTGCACACCGACATCGGCAACCGCTGCGTCGCCTGCCGGATCAACTTCGAGTCGATGCCCCTGCGCACCGAGCTCAAGAACGGCGACCGCGTCGAGATCATCACCGCGCTGGCCGCGAATCCCAACCCGGCCTGGCTGTCATTCGTCATGACCAGCAAGGCGCGCGCGCAGATCCGCCATTTCCTGAAGACGCAGCAGCAGGAGGAATCCGCGGCGCTCGGTGCGAACCTCCTGGCCCAGGCACTGCGCAACTTCGGTGTCGAGAGCGGCGAGGTCGATGCGACGACCTGGGAGCGCTTCCTGCGTGAGTCCAGTCCCAAGGGCCGGCGCGAGATCCTCACCGAAATCGGACTCGGCCAGCGCCTCGCCGCCATCGTCGCACGCCGGCTGCTGGACCTGCGCGAACGGAGCGAGACCGCCGCGGGGGCGGGGGAATCCCGGTCCGCGGCGGCCATCCTGATCCGCGGCACGGAGGGCGTCGCGGTGCAGCTGGCGAAGTGCTGCCGGCCGATTCCGGGCGATCCCGTCGTCGGTGTCATCCGCAAGGGGCAGGGGCTCGTCGTGCACACGCACGACTGCCCCGCCATCGCCCGGCAACGGGGCGAGCGGCACGACTGGATCGACGTCGACTGGGAACCTGGCGTGCGCGGCTCGTTCGAGACGGGCCTGCGCGTCGTCGCCCGCAACCAGCGCGGTGCGCTGGCCCGGATCGCGGCAGCGATCGCCGAGGAAGACTCGAACATCACCAACGTCAGCATGGACGAGGACCGCGGTGAGACCACAGCGCTCTATTTCACGCTGCAGGTCACCCACCGGGTGCATCTCGCGCGCATCATGCGCCGCCTGAGGCGCATCCCGGAAGTGGTGAGGCTCAACCGGATCAAGGACTGAGGAGACACGAAGATGGCCCTGTACGAATCGGAACACACGAAGTGGATGCGTGAATGGCTGGCGAAGCATCCGGAAGAGATCGAGGTGCAGAAGAGCGGCCGCGCCCTCTGGTGGGACAGGCCGCCGCGCGACGAGCAGACGGAACGCCGCCTCGCCGAGGCGCGCGTGCCCCAGAAGCCCTACTACTACGACACGAACTGAATGAAGCGGGCACGGTACCTTAGTACCGTGCTCGACATTTCGATTACTTGACTCGGGTCAAGTAAGTCGTCCCTGCCCGGCGCCTACGATGGCGCGAATCGCGGCGATAGGCCGCATGAAACCGTTGGGGCAGGGGAAATGAACATTTCCAGCATCATCGTCAATCCAGCGCCCGGCCAGGCCGAGGCCGTGCGCGCACGCCTCACGCAGATGCCGGGCGTCGAGGTTCATGCCATGGCCGACGATGGCCGCATGATCGTCACCGTCGAAACCGATGGCGACGGTGCGATGGTAACTGCCTTCGAGGCGATCAACCGGACCGAGGGCGTGCTGTCCGCGTCCATGGTCTATCACCAGACGGAATCGGATCCAGATGTGCAGATAACCGTGGCGGCCTAGCCTCCACGCAACGCCATTACGACAAGGAGGTCTCGACATGCAACTGACTCGGCGTGAATTCATCAAGGCCAGTGCCATTTCGGCGGCGGCCGGCGTCGCCGGCATCTCGGTTCCGGCGGCGCAGGCGATTGCGCAGACCGGCAGCGCGGATGGCGTGCGCTGGGACAAGGGGGTCTGTCGTTACTGCGGCACGGGCTGCGGCGTGCTGGTCGGCGTCAAGGACGGCCGCGTCGTGGCGACCCAGGGCGATCCGGATGCGCCGGTGAACAAGGGCCTCAACTGCGTCAAGGGTTATTTCCTGTCGAAGATCATGTACGGTCAGGACCGCCTGACCCGGCCGCTCCTGCGCATGAAGGACGGCAAGTTCGACAAGAACGGCGAGTTCCAGCCGATCAGCTGGGACCAGGCCTTCGACATCATGGCCCAGAAGGTCAAGGAAACGATCAAGAATCCCGACCAGGGCCCCTTCGGCGTCTCGATGTTCGGCTCGGGGCAATGGACGATCTGGGAAGGTTATGCCGCCAACAAGCTGTGGAAGGCGGGTTTCCGCTCCAACAGCATCGACCCGAACGCCCGCCACTGCATGGCCTCGGCGGTGTTCGGCTTCATGCGCACCTTCGGCGCCGACGAGCCGATGGGTGTCTATGACGACATCGAGCATGCCGATGCCTTCGTGCTCTGGGGCTCGAACATGGCCGAGATGCACCCGATCCTCTGGTCGCGCATCACCAACCGGCGACTGACCGCGAACCACGTCAAGATCCACGTGCTGTCGACCTTCTCGCACCGTTCCTGCGAACTGGCTGACAACGAGCTGATCTTCAAGCCGCAGTCCGATTTGGCGATCCTCAATTACATCTGCAACCACATCATCCAGACGGGGGCGATGAACAAGGACTTCGTCAACAAGTACTGCACCTTCCACAAGGGCGTCACCGACATCGGCTATGGCCTGCGGCCCAATCATCCGCTCGAGCAGGCCGCCGGCAACAACGGTTATCCGGGCCCGGACGGCAAGCCGAAGGGCAATCCGAATGCCTTCTCGCCGATCACTTTCGAGGAGTTCGCCAAGTTCGTCTCCGAATACACGCTCGACAAGGCGCACGAACTGTCGGGCGTGCCCAAGGACAAGCTGGAGGCATTGGCCAAGCTCTATGCCGACCCGAAGACCAAGGTCACCTCGTTCTGGACCATGGGCTTCAACCAGCACACGCGCGGCACCTGGGTCAACAACATGATCTACAACGTCCATCTGCTGATGGGCAAGATCTCCGAGCCCGGCAACAGCCCGTTCTCGCTGACCGGCCAGCCCTCGGCCTGCGGCACGGCGCGCGAGGTCGGCACCTTCGCCCACCGACTGCCCGCCGACATGGTGGTATTCAACGAGAAGCACCGCGAGATCGCCGAAAAGATCTGGAAGGTACCACCGGGCACGATCTCAGAGCGTGTCGGCTACCACGCCGTGCTCCAGTCGCGCATGCTCAAGGACGGCAAGATCGGTTTCTACTGGACGACGACCACCAACAACATGCAGGCCGGCCCCAATGTCAATGGCGAGATCTATCCCGGCTGGCGCAATCCGAAGGCCTTCGTCGTCGTCTCTGACGTCTATCCGACCGTCTCGGCGATGTCGGCCGACCTGATCCTGCCCTGTGCGCTGTGGATGGAGAAGGAAGGCTCCTACGGCAATGCCGAACGCCGCGGGCAGTTCTGGCGCCAGCAGGTCAAGGCGCCGGGCGAGTGCCGTTCGGACCTCTGGCAGTATCTCGAGTTTGCCAAGCGCTTCAAGGTCGAGGAGGTGTGGCCTGCCGATCTGCTCGCCAAGGCGCCGGAGCTCAAGGGCAAGACGCTCTACGAAGTGCTCTTCCTGAACGGCCAGATCAATGCGTTTCCGAAGGAAGAAGCGGCGAAGAGCAACGCCCACGCCTGGGCCGGCTACACCAACGACGAGACCGAGTATTTCGGCTTTTATGTCCATAAGGGCATCTGGGACGAATACCGCCGGTTCGGCCTCGGCAAGGCCAAGGATCTCGGCGAGTTCGACCACTATCACAGGGTGCGCGGCCTGCGCTGGCCCGTCGTCGATGGCAAGGAAACGCTCTGGCGCTACCGCGAAGGCTTCGATCCCTATGTCAAGACGGGCGAGGGCTGGAAGTTCTACGGCAACCCGGACGGCAAGGCGCGCATCTTCGCTCTGCCTTACCAGCCGGCGGCTGAGCAGCCGGATGCCGAGTACGACCTCTGGCTGTGCACCGGCCGCGTGCTCGAACACTGGCACACGGGTTCGATGACCCGGCGCGCGCCCGAGCTCTACAAGGCCTTCCCGGATGCCGTGGTGTGGATGCATCCGAAGGATGCCGAGAAGCGTGGCATCAAGCGCGGCGACGTGGTCAAGGTCGCCACCCGGCGCGGCGAGATCCAGCTGCGTGTCGATACCAAGGGCCGTAACAAGCCGCCGGAGGGGCTGATCTTCATCCCCTTCTTCGACGAGCACCGCCTGGTCAACAAGCTCACCTTGGACGCCACTTGCCCGATCTCGAAAGAGACGGACTTCAAGAAGTGTGCCGCCAAGGTGGTCAAGGTCTGATCCTTTGATAAACCCATGAAAGCGGGAAGCAGCGCGGGGGGCTGCTTCCCCTCCGGATACCATGGACAACGAACTGAAGTCCAAAGGTTCGGCACGCCGTCAGTTCCTGGCCGACACCGCGCGCATGGTCTGCGGCGTCGGGCTGCTCGGGCTCGGAGTCGGCCTTTATGCGCGCCATGCCACGGCGCTTCCCCCGGCGGCCATCCGTCCGCCCGGCGCCCTGCCGGAAACGGAATTCTCGGGCGCGTGCATCCGCTGCGGCTTGTGCGTGCGCGACTGCCCCTACGACATCCTGCACCTGGCCAAGCCCGAGGAGCCGATGGCGACGGGTACGCCGTATTTCGTCGCGCGCCAGGCGCCCTGCGAGATGTGCGAGGACATTCCCTGCGTGAAGGCCTGCCCGACGGGCGCGCTCGACCATTCGCTCACCGACATCAACAAGGCGCGGATGGGGCTCGCCGTGCTGGTGGACGAGGAGACCTGCCTCAACTTCCTGGGCTTGCGCTGCGACATCTGCTACCGCGTCTGTCCGGTGATCGACAAGGCGATCACCCTCGATCCGCAGAGCAACGCGCGAACCGGCAAGCACACGCTGTTCATTCCCGTGGTGCACTCGGAGCACTGCACGGGCTGCGGCAAATGCGAAAAGGCCTGTCCGACCGAGATCGCCGCGATCAAGGTCTTCCCGCTCTACATGGCCAAGGGTCGGTTGTCAGGGCATTACCGGCTCGGCTGGGTCGAGAAGGAAAAGGCCGGCGGCAGCCTGGTGGCGCCCGACATCGAGCACCAGTACAACCTTCCCGAGGGCATGAAATATGAGCTTGGCGGCAAGGGCCTGTATGTCGCACCGCCCGCCGATGCGCCAGCGGCGCCGGGGGCGCCTGCCGCTCCGCCCGGAGCGGTGCCCGGCCTGCCCAAGGCCTTCCAGGGAGGCCAGCTATGAGCGCAGTGCCCAATCGCCCGGGAGCCGAGGCAGTGGCCGAGAAAGGCTGGCTGAAGGCGCACAAGTGGCTGCTGCTGCGACGGTTCAGCCAGATCGGCATCCTGCTTCTGTTTCTCGTCGGGCCGTGGTTCGGCCTCTGGATCGTCAAGGGCAATCTCAGCTACAGCTACACGCTCGGCATCCTGCCGCTGACCGATCCCTACGTCCTGCTCCAGTCACTGATGACGGGGCAGTTGCCGGAGAAGCTCGCGATCATCGGCGTGGTAATTGTGCTTGCACTCTATCTGCTGGTCGGCGGCCGGGCCTACTGTTCTTGGGTCTGCCCGGTGAACATGGTCACCGACCTGGCCGGCTGGCTGCGGACGCGCCTCGGCATCAAGGGCGGCGCGCACATCTCGCGGCAGACGCGCTACTGGCTCCTCGCCGCGACGCTGGTGATGGCCGTGCTCACCGGCACCATCGCCTGGGAGATGGTCAATCCGGTGACGATGATGCACCGCGGCCTGATCTTCGGCATCGGCTTCGCCTGGGCCGTGCTGCTCGCGGTGTTCCTCTTCGACCTCTTCGTCATGCGCCACGGCTGGTGCGGGCACCTGTGTCCGGTGGGCGCCTTCTACAGCCTGATCGGCAAGCTGTCCTTCACGCGCGTGCGGCTGCCGGCGCGCGAAGCCTGCAACGACTGCATGGACTGTTTCGCCGTCTGTCCGGAACAACAGGTGATCCGGCCGGCGCTGAAGGCGGTCGGCGGCGCACCGCCGGTGATCCTCGATGCCAACTGCACGAATTGCGGTCGCTGCATCGACGTCTGTTCGAAGAATGTCTTCGCCTTTGGCAGCCGTGCCGGCGCAGCAAAGGTTGGAATGGCCAAGGCCGCAGCGGAGGAAGCGGCGTTGTCCTCGGGTAATTGAGTCGGAGTCAATTTCTCACGGGAAGGGAGACGATCATGAAACGAACCGTCACGTTGGCCGCAGCCGTCACCGCGGCGCTGCTTCTGGGCTGTGCCCAGCAGTTCGCCGGCGTCAAGTCCATGCGCGGGGCGGACGTCGCCGCGAGCGATACCGCGCCACCGATGAGGGAGTACAAGGGCGAGAAGCCGGGCCTGCAGCAGAAGATCGCGCGGAGCTTCGAGACCCAGCCGCCGCTGATTCCCCATGCGGTGACCAACTTCGACGAGATCACGCTCGAAGAGAACCAATGCATGAGCTGCCACAGCCGCGAGAAGCACAAGGAGAAGAACGCGCCCGTGGTCGGTGACAGCCACTTTCAGGACCCGGTGACCGGCAAGGTGCTGCCGAAGCTGTCCATGGCCCGTCACAACTGCATGCAGTGTCACGTGCCTCAGGTCGACGCGCCGCCGCTGGTCGAGAACAAGTTCGTCGGTTTCAAGAAGTAGAGCCGCGTGCGCCGCGGCGTGTTACCGCGGCTGAGTTTCGGAACCCGCTGAAGGCGGCTCTCTTTCTGTCCCCGCCCCTGATGGCTTGCGACGTGGCCGTCAGGGGTTTTCTTTTCCAAGAGCCAGCGATTCCTGAAACCTCGCCTCCAGGGTGCGACCCCACCGGGAGCAAGCCGCCGCAAGCGGAAAAGCCGTCGATCCCGGATGAGCGTTTTCCCAGGAAAAGACCTTGGTGGCCCTCGGTGTTCCTTGTGTCCAGGCGGCGAAGACCGCCGGGTCGCGATTATTCGACGACCCGGTCGATGGCGAGCTTGAGATTGCGGGCGCCGGGCTTGACCGTGGCGAGGCTGCCCACGAGATCGCCGGGCCGTGGCCGGGCATCGCCGGATTTGGACACGCGCGCTTCGATGACGACCGTCTTGGCCTCCGACAGGGTGCCGCCGCCGGGAAGGGCATCGGTGTCGTCGAGCGTGAGCTCCTTCGGCAGGTCCGCCGCCGCGAGGCGCCGGACGGCGAGCGGCATCGGCGAGTCTTTCGTCCGGGCGAGCACGAACACGGTGTCGCCCGGCGCCACCTTGTCCCGCAGGACGTTCGCGATCTCGACACGCACGCCGATCGCGGTCGCCGCGGCCGATTTCTTCTTTTCCAGCTTGTCCCGCGCTTCCGCGACGATGCCGGTGAGCATCTTCGCGTCTTCCGATTCCGGCGGCAGCAGTTCGAGCGCGTGCTGCCAGTGACGAAGCGCCGTAGCGAAATCCTTGCGGTTGAAGGCCACGGTGCCGGCGAGCCAGAGCGCCTGGAGATCGTCGGGATCGAGCGCCAGCGCCCGCCCGATCAATTCTTCGGGCTTTCCTTCGAGGCTGCCCCCGGCCTTGGCGGCCAGCAGGTCGGCATAGGCGCCGAGCAGCTGGGCGTTCTTTTCCACGACCGGCATCGCCTTCTCGAACGCCCGTTCCGCTTCGTCGTAGCGGCCCAGCGCCTTGTACGAACGCGCGAGCATCAGCCAGCCCTGGTAGTTCTCGGGCTCCTTTTCGAGCTTGGCCGCGAGGCTGGCGACCATGTCGTCGATGTCCTGTCGGGAGAAGTCGCGGCGTGCCATCGGGTCGAGCGCGGTCGGGTTGCCCAGCGCCCAGTAGAGCCCGGCCGCGGTGAGCGGCAGGAAAACGAGAAGCAGCGCCAGCGTGCGCCGGGAAGACGCGGGCGCGCCGCCTACCGCAGCGCCCGTGCCGCCATCGCCCGCGGTGTCTTCGAGCAGGCGGCGCTTGAGCTCAGCCTGGGCCTCGAGGAAATCCGCCTCGCCGAGTTCGCCGCCGGCGCGGTCTTTCTCGAGTTCGGCGAGCTGGTCGCGATAGATCGCGGCGTTGATCGCCCGGCGGGTGTCGGTGTCATTGCCGCGGCCCTTCCACCAGGGCCGGGAGAGCACGGCGAGGCTCGCGGCCATCACCAGGGCCGCGGCGACGAGAAACGAGGTCATGGGTTGTCTTTCAGCAGCGCCTCGGCGCGCTTCCTTTCTTCTTCGCTGAGTTCGGGGCGCTGCACTTGGGTGTCGCGCCGGCGCAGATAGCGGATCAGGACGACGATGCCGACGACGAGCAGCAGGAACGGCCCGGCCCACAAGGCCCAGGTCGTCGGCTTGACCGGCGGCTTGTAGAGCACGAAATCGCCGTAGCGGCTGACCAGGAAATCCTTCACTTCCTGATCGGTCTTGCCTTCCTTGATCAGCCCGCGCACCTCGCGGCGGAGATCCTCGGCGAGGTCGGCGCGCGAGCCGGCGAGCGACTCGTTCTGGCAAACGAGGCAGCGCAGTTCTTCGGCGATCGCCGTCAGCCGCTTCTCGACCGCCTCGTCCTCCGCCAGCGGCCGGGCCTCCCCGGCCCATGCGCCGGTGGCGACGAGGAACGCGGCCAGCAACACCGTCAGGAATTTCACTTGTCCAGCTCCTTCATCATGGGCAGGATCTTCTTTTCCATCGTCTCGGCCGTGATCGGGCCGATGTGTTTGTAGCGGATCGTTCCCGCCTTGTCGATCAGGTAGGTTTCGGGCACGCCGTAGACGCCGTAATTGATGCCGACGCGGCCGTCGCCGTCCCAGGCCGAGAGCAGGTAGGGGTCGCCGTACTGCCTGAGCCAGCGCAGGCCGTCCTCGCGCTGGTCCTTGTAGTCGAGACCGACGATGGGCACGCCCTTCTTCGCGTACTCGACGAGCACCGGATGCTCCTGCCGGCAGGAGACGCACCACGACGCCCAGACGTTGAAGAGCCAGACCTTGCCCTGCATGTCCTTCGGCGAGAAGGTCTTGTCGGGCTGGTGCAGTTGAGCGAGCTGGAAATCGGGCGCCGGCTTGCCGACCAGCGGCGAGGGCACCTCGCGCGGGTCGCGGTTCAGGCCGACGGCAAGAAAGCCGACGAGGACGATGAAGATTCCGAGCGGCAGCAAAAAGCGGTTCACGATGCGGCACCCTCCAGCGCGGTTCGTTCTCTCGCCGTGCGGACCTTGAGTCGATAGCGGCGATCCGAGGCGGCGATCAGCCCGCCCAGGGCCATGAACAGGCAGCCGAACCAGATCCAGGTCACGAACGGCTTGTGATAGACGCGCACCGCCCAGTCCTGGCCCTCGAGCGGCTCGCCGAGCGAGACATAGACGTCGCCGGTGATGCCCGAGTCGATCGCGGCTTCCGTCATCGGCATCCGGGAAGTCACGTAGTTGCGTTTTTCGGGGTGCAGCCGGCTCACGGGCCTGCCGTCGCGGCTGACCTCGACATCGCCGACGAAGGCGAGATAGTTCGGTCCCTGCGCCTCGCGGACGCCGAGGAAGGTAAAGGTGTAGCCGCCGACCGTGACCGTGTCGCCGGGCCCCATGCGCACGTCGCGCTCTTCCTGATAGCCGCCGACCATGGTCACGCCGACGACGAAGACCGCGACGCCGAGATGGGCGAGGTGCATGCCCCAGAAACTCGGCGGTGCACCGCGGCTGAGTTTCAGGCGCTCGATCACCTGGAAGACGACCGCGGCCGCGATCCAGACGGCGCAGAGCAAACCGAGCGCGACGAGCGGTGTCCATTGGCCGGCGAGGAAGGGCAGGCCGATGCCGGCGGCGACCGCGAGGACGGCGGCCAGGCGCAGCCGGCGCGCGATGTCCTTCAGGTCGGCATGCTTCCAGCGCGCGATCGGGCCGGCGGCGATGAGGAAGAGGAGCGGCACCATGACGGGCACGAAGACCGCGTTGAAGTAGGGCGGGCCCACCGAGAGCTTGCCGAGATTCAAGGCATCGATGATCAGCGGATAGAGCGTACCGAGGAGCACGGAACCGCAGGCGACCACCAGCAGCACGTTGTTGATGAGCAGCAGCGTCTCGCGCGAAACGAGGGCGAATGCACCCCCCAGGCTGACCTTGGGCGCGCGCAGGGCAAAGAGGAACAGCGATGCGCCGACGACCACGGCGAGCAGCATCAGGATGAACACGCCTCGCCGCGGGTCGCTGGCGAAGGCATGCACGGAGGTGAGCACGCCCGAGCGGACGAGGAAGGTGCCAAGCAGCGACAGCGAGAAGGCCGCGATCGCGAGCAGCACCGTCCAGTTCTTGAAGCTGCCCCGCTTCTCGGTCACCGCCAGCGAGTGGATCAGCGCCGTGCCGACGAGCCAGGGCATGAAGGAAGCGTTCTCGACCGGATCCCAGAACCACCAGCCGCCCCAGCCGAGTTCGTAGTAGGCCCACCAGGAGCCCAGCGCGATGCCCAGCGTCAGGAAGATCCAGGCGGCGATCGTCCAGGGGCGCGACCAGCGCGCCCAGGCGGCATCGAGCTGGCCGGCGAGCAGCGCGGCGATGGCGAAGGCGAAGGCGACCGAGAAGCCGACGTAGCCCATGTAGAGCATCGGCGGATGGAAGACGAGGCCGGGATCCTGGAGCAGCGGGTTGAGGTCGCGGCCGTCGTCGGCGGCGGGCAGCAGGCGCTCGAAGGGGTTCGAGGTCAACAGCACGAAGGCGAGCAGGCCGACGCTCACGAGCCCGAGGACGCCGAGCACCCGGGCGACCATCACTTCCGGGAGCTGGCGGGAGAACACCGCGACGGCGAGCGTCCAGCCCGCGAGCATCAGCACCCAGAGCAGCAGCGAGCCCTCGTGGCCTCCCCAGACCGCCGAGAGCCGGTATATCGTTGGTAGCAGGGAGTTCGAGTGCTGGGCGACATAGGCGACGGAAAAATCGTTGGTGTAGAAGGCCCAGGTCAAGCAGCCGAAGGCGACTGCGACGAGGAGGAACTGAGCCTGGGCCGCGGGCCGCGCCAGTGCAATCCAGGCGGGTCGCCCGGTCTGGATGCCAGCGAGCGGCAGTACGCCGAGCACGAGGGCGACGAGCAGTGCGAGGATGAGGGAAAAATGGCCGAGTTCGGGAATCATGGTTTCAGGGTCTGTTGCGCCTTTTGCGCCTGTTCTATCGCATGGCCCGCCTCGGGCGGCATGTAATTTTGGTTCCGGCCGCTCGCTTGACGTTCGCTGCGCTCACGTCAGCCTGCACCGAAATGACATGCCGTTGCGCGCTCATGGATTGGCCACCGTTTTCTGCGCCTTCTGCGCCTGCTCGATCGCATGGCCCGCCGCGGGCGGCATGTAATTTTTGTTCCGGTCGCTCGCTGGCGCTCGCTTGACGTTCGATGCTCTCACGTCAGCCTGCACCGAAATGACATGCCGTTGCGCGCTCATGGATTGGCCACCGTTTTTTGCGCCTTCTGCGCCGTTTCTATCGCATGACCCGCCCCGGGCGGCATGTAATTTTCATAGTGCTTGGCCAGGATCTCTGCGG
>CAZGYD010000038.1:0-15837 GCA_964530115.1 uncultured Rhodocyclaceae bacterium
ATGGCGGCCGCTAGGTTGCGGCAGTCGGAGGGCACGTGGCCGGGGTGGGGTGACGTGGTGCGGACGTCCGGACGTGACGCCAGGTGCGGGCGCCGTGTCTCGGGGATGTACACGCTGGAGAGCCCGCTGACGCCGTATCGGCGCACGCCCAACGCCGTGATTCGCCGCGGCAGCTCGTAGAGGTGGGCGACCTCGGGCGGGGGGCGGTCGAAGGCTGTTTCGAAGCAGGCGATCTGCGGCACGCCCGGCAGCGCCGCGGTCATCGCCTCCACGCCGGCGAGGTTGTGCGGCTGGTGCAGCGGCGCGAGCGGGATGAAGCCGCGCAGGATCTCGAGCGTCGCCGGATCGAGCACGATCGGCTTCGAGTATTGCTCGGCGCCGTGTACGATGCGATGGCCGACGCCGGCGATGGCGAGGCCGGCGTCATGCCCCCTCAGCCAGGCGACGAGGAAGGCGAGCGCCGAGCGATGGGGGGCATCGGCGGCCAGCGGCAGTTCGGCATCGTCGAGCACACGGCCGCTCTCGCCCTTCGCCACGAGGCGCGCATGGGCCGTGCCGATGCCGTCGATCTGGCCGGCGAGGCGCGGCGTCTCCGGAATGTCCTGCGCCTGCGCGAAAAGCGCGAACTTGATCGAACTGGAGCCGGCGTTGATGGTCAGAAAGGCGTCGCCCATGTCAGGCAGTCTTTTTCGAATGTGCGATGACGACGGCGATCGCGGTGGATGCGGCGCGCGTCTCGGCGCCGTCGGCGCGCGAGGTGAGGACGATGGGCACCCGCGCGCCCAGGACGACGCCGGCGGAGATGGCGTCGGCGAGGTATTCGAGCTGCTTGGCGAGCATGTTGCCCGATTCGATGTCGGGCACGACGAGGATGTCGGCGCGGCCGGCGACCGGCGAGACGATGCCCTTGGCGCGCGCCGCCTCTTCGGAGACGGCGTTGTCGAAGCCGAGCGGACCGTCGAGGATGCCGCCCGTGATCTGGCCGCGGTCGGCCATCTTGCACAGCGCCGCGGCGTCGAGGGTGGCCTGCATCCTGGGGTTGATCGTCTCCACGGCGGCGAGGATCGCCACCCGCGGCGGGGCGATGCCGAGCGTCAGCGCCAGATCGATCGCGTTCTGGACGATGTCGGCCTTTTCTTCGAGCGTCGGCTGTACGTTCACCGCGGCGTCGGTGATCAGCAGCGGCCGCGGGTAGCTCGGCACGTCGATCAGGAAGGCGTGGCTGATGCGCCGGGCGGTGCGCAGGCCGGTGGCCTTGTCGACGACCTCGGCCATCAGCTCGTCGGTGTGCAGCGAGCCCTTGGTCAGCGCGGCGACCCTGCCTTCGCGCGCGAGCGCCACCGCGGCCGCGGCGGCCGCGTGGCTGTGCGGTGCGTCGACGAACCGGCAGCCGGAGAGGTCGAGCGAATGCTGTGCGGCCAGCGCGCGGATGCGGGCCTGAGGGCCGACGAGCAGCGGTTCGATGAGGCCGGCATCGCGCGCGAGCAGGGCACCTTTGAGCGCTTCGGCGTCGCAGGGATGGACGATGGCCATGGCGATCGGCGGCAGGCCACGGGCGATGCAAAGCAGTCGCTCGTACCGTTCGCGGCGGCTCTCCGGGCGTGCCGGAGCGGGTTCGGCTGCGGCCTGCACCCCGGCGATGGCCGCCAGTTCGGCCCTGCCGTGCACGACCGTCCGGCCGGCCTGGTCGACGCCCACGCAGTCGAAGACGGCTTGGCCGTTCCGATCGCTCGTGCGCCGACAGGTGATGGTGATGAGATCGTTGGCGTCGGCCATGTCTGAGTACCGTTTGGGGCTCCGGTGTCATTCTGACGCGGGAAATGATGCGCTGCAATGCGCTTCCGTTCGCCGCGTGAAACTCAGCCGCGGTAACACGCCAGCCGCGGCAGCCAGAGCGTGAAGGTCGCGCCTTCGCCCGCTGCGCTCTTCACCGAGACCGAGCCGCCATGCCGTTCGACGATGGTCTTGACGATGACGAGGCCAAGACCGATGCCCGCGGGCGATGGCTGCCCCGGCTGAACGATGCGTCCGTAACGGGTAAACAGCCGGTCCTGGTGTTCCACGGCGATGCCGCAGCCGCGATCGGCGATGGCGACTTCGAATCCGCCGGCCGCTTCGCGCAGGCAGAGGTCCACGCGCCCGCCTTCGGGACTGTACTTGATCGCGTTGTCGAGTAGGTTGACGAGCGCGCGCGATAGCTGCATCGGATCGCCGGAGACGAGGGCGACTTCCGGGCCGGTGGCGACCGAGACGGTGATGCCGCGCTTTTCCGAGCGCGGCCAGACCTCGTCGGTGGCGTCCTGGATCAGCACCGCGAGGTCGGTCTCGCGGAACTTCTGCGGATCGAGCGCCTCGGCCTTGGCCAGCGCGAAGAAATCGTCGGCGAGCTGGAGCGCGTTTCGGGCGTAGCGGCCGATCTGTGCCAGCCGTGCCGGATCGGCCTGGGCATGTTCGAGCCCGTCGGTGAGGGTGATGATCGAAGCGAGCGGCGAACGGATGTCGTGCGAGATGAAGCGCATGGTGTCCTCGCGCGAGCGGCGGATCGCCCGCTGCCGTTCGGCAAGGCTGCGGACGAGCTCGATGCGGTCTGCGATCGGGTCGAGGCTGTCGGCTTCGGCTGGCTTGCCCGCCATCAGCGGATCTTCGTCGCGCAGCAGATTCAGCTCGAAATCGATGAAACGTTGCGCGGCCTCCAGCCGGCGCCAGCTCCACAGCGGATAGGCGAGGACGATGCCAAGCAGCATGGCGCCTGGCGGCAGCCAGAGCCGGCCCCAGGCGAGCAGTGCGACGGTGCCGAAGAGCAGCGCGAGACCGGTTGCCGCCGACAGGAGCAGGCCGGTGCGCGGCGAGAAATGGAGCAGCCCGGCCATCAGCGCGAGGACGACGGCGACGGTGATCGCGACGGTCGCGCCCGGCGAGGCCCATTCGACGAGATGGCCGCCCCGCAGGGCATCGATGACGTTGGCGTGGATCTCGACGCCCGGCATCGGCCGCCCGAACATCGACATCGGCGTCGGGTAGAGATCGCCGAGACCAGCCGCGGTCGCCCCCACCAGCACGATCCTGCCGGCCAGAGCCTCGGGGCCGACGGCGCCGGTGAGCACATCGACGTAGGACAGCGTGCGGTAGGTGCCGGGCGGTCCGGCGAACTGCGGGTGGATCCAGTGGTCGCGGTGCCAGGTGGTGTCGTCCTGTGCGCCATCATCGGCACCGCGCGCCGGTGCGAGGCGGAGTGCGGCGTCGGGCCCGGCGAGCGCCAGGACGGCCAGACCGAGCTGGGGATGCCGCGCTCGGCCGGCTCCACCCCGGAGATAGAGGCTGCGGGCGATGCCATCGGGATCGAGCTCCAGCTCGATGTGGCCGAGCGCAGCGGCGGCTGCGGCGAGTTCGGGGGCCGGAAGCGCTTCGGCACTCATCATTCGGCTACCGGCGCGGGCGACGACCGGCAAGACGACGCGGCCGTTTTTCCGGATCGCCTCGGCGAGCGCACGGTCGCCCGCGGGGTCATCGCGCGCGGGTTCGGCGAGGATGACGTCCATGCCCACGGCCCGGGTACCTGCCTCGGTGAGCCGTTCGATCAGCGTCGCATGGACACCCCGGCGCCACGGCCAGCGGCCGATGCGGGCGAGGCTCTCCTCGTCGATGGCGACGATGACGATGTCGTCCGCGGGCGGCCGCATGGCCAGCGACAGCCCGGCGTCATAGAGGAGGAAGTCCGCGCGCCACAGCCAGCCCTGCCACGCCGACAGGCCGGAGAGGGTGACGAGCAGGAGCGTCAGCAGCGCCCATTCGGCCAGCATGCGCTGCCGCAGCTGCATCGGTCAGATCGTCAGGGCGAGGAGCGGCAGGAGCCAGAGCCACCAGGGCGGTGGCGGCGGCGGGATCTCGACGCGCTGCGCGCGCGTGAAGGGGCCCACCATGCCGTCATCGTCGGTGGCGCGGACGCGCATGTAGTAGGTTCCCGGCTCCGGCCGGGGAAGCGTCGTCGTGGGCGCATCCAGATAGCGTTCGGCGACGAGATCGCGGAAATCCGGGTCGCGGGCGAACTGGAAAAGGAAGGTCTGGCCCGGTTCGCCGGACCAGGCGAAATCGATCGTCTCTTCGCCGAGCGTGGGCGGCGATGGATCCGCCGGCAGCGGCTTGAGCGTGAAGCGCTGCGCATCGCCCCACGGGCCGGCGTCGCCGTCGGCGCGCACGCTGCGGGCGCGCCAGAAGTAGTCGCCGGCGGCGAGTCGGGCCTCCGGCACCAGGGTCGTGCCGGTGACGCCGTCGATGTCGACGAGGGGGCGGCTGAAGGCCGCATCGGTGGCGATCTGGATGCGGTAGCGCGCCGCTTCGGTGTTCTCGGCCCAGGCCAGCGCGACGGTGTCGCCGCGCCGCTTCGCGCCGCCGACCGGCGAGATCGCGAAGGGCGGCTCCGGCCGCGCCTTGAGCCGGAAGGGACGGTCGGCATCGCGGCCCTCGAGCCCGTTGCCGTCGATGCCGCGGACGCGCACCACGTAATCGCCGTCCGGCAGGTCGGCGAATTTCGCCTCCGGCGTCGCCGCCACCGTTTCGGCGAGGATGTCGGCCATCGTTGCGTCGGACCCGATCCGGAAACGGTACTGACGCGCGTCGGCGAGCGCGGGGATGGCAAAACGGACGACGGGCCGTTCCTGGACCTCAGGCAGGCCGGCGAGATCGGGCGCCGGCAGCAGCGCGACCGGCTTCGACAGCCGCCCATCCTCCCGCGCCACGATGCCATAACCGGCCTCCACCACCGCAGGCACGCGGGAGGCGACGGACCCGGCCGATACCGCGCCGCGCGTCACCTCGGCGCGGCTGACGCCACCCTCGGCACCGACACGGAAACTGGTGCCGCGCACGCCGATCGTGGCGGTCGGCGTGGTCACGCGGTAGCGCGGGCGCCCGGGAGAAGTCGCGGCGACGTCCGACTCGACCCGGCCACCGTCGAGCTTCAGCTGGGTGTGCGCGACCGCCCGGTCGCGGGTGCGCGTCATCTCCTCGATCTTCAGCCGGCTGCGCGGCTGCAGGATCAGCCGCGAGCCGTCGACGAGCGTGAGCGTCGCAAAGCCGCCGTCGGCCGACACGAGTTCGCTGCCGTGCCGAAGGCGGTCGCCGACGGCGAGCGGCCGGCCATCGGCGAGAACCTCGCCCAGGACGGCCGCGACCTGCGCCTCGACGGCCTCGCGTTTCATCAGTCCGAGGGGGATACGCAGCGTCGTGCCGGGGCGCAGGTGCTTCGGGTTCGTGATGCGGTTTTCGCGCCGGATCTTCGGCCAGTCGGCGGGCTCCTGGAGCAGCGCGGCGCCGATGCCGATCAGCGTCTCGCCGTCCTGGACGACGTGAAGATGGTCTTCGGCGGCAAGCGGAGCGGCCGTCATGCCGGCCAGGGCGCTGACCAGCAGGAGCGCGGCCAGACGGCCGCGGAAGCGCGAGAAATTCGGTCGTTCCATGTCGATGACCACCACGGGATGCCCGCACCCGCGATCGCCGTCCTCAGGCGGCGGGATCGACGCGGTCGAGCCGGTAGCCGTAATTGTAAGCCGGCGCCAGCCTGAAACCGTTGGCGGGATGCAGTTCCAGCTTTTTGCGCAGGCGGCTGATGTGCGTGTCGAGCGTGCGCGTCGGCACATCGGCATTGATGCCCCAGACCGATTCGAGCAGATGCCCGCGCGAGAGCAACCGCCCGGGGTTCTGGAACAGAAAGGCCGCGAGCGCGAATTCCTTGTCGGTCAGCCCATCGACCGGCACGCCATTCAGCGCGATCTGGCGGCGCGCGAGATCGATCCGGTACGGTGGCAGATCGACGATCTCCGTCCGTCCTTCAGAGGGGCGAAATCGCCGCCAGACCGCCTCGAGCCGGGCGATCAGTTCGAAGCGGCGGACCGGTTTGATCACGTAATCGTCGGCCCCGGCGCGGAGTCCGGCGACGATGTCTTCCTCGCTGTCGCGGGCGGTGACGAAGATCGCCGGCGCCTTTTCGCCGCGTTCCTGCCGCAGCCAGAGCAGGACGTCGTGCCCGCTCTGATCGGGCAACACCCAGTCGATGAGGAAGGCATCGAAGCTTTCGCGGCTGGCGTGACGGCGCAAGTCGCGCCCCGTGGTAAATACATGGACGTCGTGGGCCGCTTCGCTGAGCCACTGAGAAAGCATGGCCGCATGCGCGGCATCGTCTTCGAGTACTGCGATTCTCAAAATGTGTCGCCTTTCCCGAACAGCCTCGGCGAATGTCAAGGAATGTTAAAAGAATACGCTCCCGGCGAGCAGCCGCACGATCGTCGGCTAGGATCAATCGAAAACAATAACCGTCAAACCGGACTCACTTGTAAGCTTTCATTGGGGAAATATATGCAAAACACATTTATCATGCGCGCCGTTCCCGCTGTTCTCCTCGGCATCGCCACGTCGTCGGCATTTTCGCAGGTGCCGGACAACGATGCCTACCTCTTCGATACCCGCGGCGTCGTCGCCCGCAGCGGCCATGGCCTGTGCTGGCGCACGAACCAATGGTCGCCGGCCAAGGCGATCGCCGAGTGCGATCCCGAGCTCGTGAAGAAGGCCGAGGCGCCCAGGCCCGCGCCCGCGCCGGCACCCGCGCCTGCGCCGGCTCCGGCGCCCGTCGCGCCGGCACCCGCGCCCAAGCCCGTCGTCGTGCCGCCGCCTCCGCCGGCGCCCGTGAAGTGCGATTTCTCCGAGACACTAGCCGCGGATGCCACCTTTGCCTTCGGCAAGGCGACCCTCACGGCCGCGGCGAAAAAGCAGCTCGACGCGATCGTCGCCAGGGCCGGCGAGTGCAAGCAGATCTCCGCGATCCACATCACCGGCCACACCGACCGCATCGGCTCGGATGCCCGCAACCAGAAACTTTCGGAAGAGCGCGCCGCCGCGGTCAAGGCCTACCTCGAGGGCAAGGGCGTCAAGGCCGCGAGCGTCCATGCGGCCGGCGCCGGCAAGAGCCAGCCGCTCGCCAACGTGAGCTGCGCCGACAAGCTGCCCAAGGCCAAGCTGGTCAAGTGCCTCGCGCCCAACCGTCGCGTCGAGGTCGTGGTCCAGGGCACCAAGTAAGAACGGCAGGACCATCGTCGGGAAACGGCGCCGGGGGCGACCCCGGCGCCGTTTTTTTCGTTGATGGCAGCGTGCGGCTCGCTCGGGCGGCAATGCAAAGATTTGTCATGAATCGGCCTGGGGCTGTGTGGCGGATCGTATTCCCCGGGATAATCATACGTCATTATTTCATTGATCCGAGTGGCGACGATGGACGGCCAAATCCCCTTCTCTGAAAACCACCCCAGACCGGCCGCCGATGCAGCGGGGCGCCGATATCTCTACCGCCTCGAATCCGTCTCGAGGCTCGTCGGCGCACGGGACGGCCTGTTGCGCCTCGAACGCCGTTTCGGGCCACCGCGTGATTTCTCCTGTCCGATGCTCGATGGCTTGCGCAAGCAGTTGCCGCCGACAAGGGCGATCTACACGATCGAGGTCTCGGAAACGCCGCCGCCTCTGCCGCCGATCGGCGGGCAGGACAAGCCGAAGCTGTTCCTCCTGCGCATTGCCCGGAACAGTCGTGTCTTTCTCGATCTCACGGGCATTGCCGACAGCCGGACGGCTGCGGCGGGACGGATCTATTTCGGTATCGATGCAGCCATCGGCGCGAGGCGGGAGAGCCCGAATCTCGGTCTTCCTCTCGCGGACATCGACATCCATCTCGGTGGCCGGTGGGTTCGCGCGAATCGGCGTCTGCTCGGTCTCCTGGCCGCTCAGATTGGCACCCGGTCGAGCCAGCCGCTGGCCCAGGCGAGTGCCGCCTCGAGGTTCGCCGCGGCTTTCAACGACAACGGTTCCCCGAGCTCGAAACGGTTGCCCCGGATCGCCAGCAGCAAGGTCGGTGGCGGTGGTTCGTCGTGCAGATCCACATAGACTTGCAACACCGCCTGCGGCGATAGCGCGTGGCTGGTGAAGCTCGGGTCGATGCCCGGGTCGATCTTGCTGATCTCGAAAGGCGCTCGGGCCGACGTGCTGGCATCGACGAACAACACGGCGCGCCGGCCATGGAGGTCGAGGGCGTGCTCGATCTGCAGCTGGAAATCGGTCAGGCACTCGACGTCGGGAAGCGCGAGGGCTTCGATGCCTTCGACGAAGCGTGGGCCGAGGGCGTCGTCCCCGCGCGAAGGGTTGCCCCAGCCGAAGACCAGGATCGGTACAGTCACGCGCGCCTGCACCGGCCGTGTTCGTCGCGGAACAGCCGGTCGACCGGCGTGTTACCGTGGCTGAGTATCACGACTTCGAGCGGCATGCGGCCCAGCGCGTGCGTCGCGCACGAGAGGCAGGGATCGAAGGCGCGGATCGCCACTTCGATGTGGTTGAGCAGGCCCTCGGTGATCTCCCGGCCGTCGAAGAACTGCCGCGCGACCTGGCGGATCGCCTCGTTCATCGCCTGGTTGTTGTGCGTGGTCGAGACGATCAGGTTGGCGCGGGTCACCTCGTCGTTTTCGTTCACCCGGTAGTGATGGATCAGCGTGCCGCGCGGCGCCTCGATCACGCCGACGCCGCGCTCGGCGCGCTCGCCGCTGGCGACGAGGTCGCTGCCGGTGATGTCCTCGTCATGGAGCAGATCCTTGATCACTTCGGCGGCGTGCAGCATCTCGATCATCCGCGCCCAGTGGTAGCCGAGCGTCGAACCCGCCGCGCCGGGGAAGGCGAGGAAATCGGCGCGCTCGCGGTCGGCGAGCGGCGTCGGGATCTGGTCGCAGTTGGCGACACGGGCAAGCGGACCGACGCGGTACCAGCCGTCATCGGGCCCGAGCGCGCGCAGGTAGGGAAACTTCATGTACGACCAGGGCTTCACCTCCTCGACGATCACGTCCCAGTAGCGGTTGCAGTCGAAGTGGTCGAAGAGGATCCGGCCGTCGCGGTCGCGCGCGCGCAGGCCGCCGTGGTAGAGGTCCATCGCGCCGTCGGCACGGACGAGGCTCAGCGAATGGGCGTCGAAGCGGCCGAAGGTGTTGCTGAATTCGGCATTCTGCTCGAACAGCCGTCGTGCCAGACCGACGGCCTCGCGGCTCCAGGCGACCATCTGGTAGGCGTCCCGGAGCAGGGCGTCGCGTTCGCCGGCATCGAGTGACTTGTTGACGCCGCCGGGAATCGCGCCGGTGCCGTGGATGCGCTTGCCGGCGGTCATGCGGATCACTTCCTGGCCGTACTTGCGCAGGAGGATGCCCTTCCGGGCGATCTCGGGATGGGCCGCGATGACGCCGACGACATTGCGCCTGGCGACCTCGGCAGCGAAGCCGAAGAGTAGATCGGGCGAGGCGAGATGGAAGAAGTGCAGCGCATGCGACTGGAGGATCTGGCCATAGTGCATCAGCCGGCGGATCTTCTCGGCCGTCGGCGTCAGCTGCCGGGCGCCGACGATGGCGTCGAGCGCCTTGGCCGCGGCAAGGTGATGGGACACGGGGCAGATGCCGCAGAGCCGCTGGACCATCACCGGCACTTCCCAATAGGGTCGTCCCTGGATGAATTTTTCGAAGCCGCGAAACTCGACGATGTGCAGCCGCGCCTGGCGGACCTGGTTGTTCTCGTCGAGCAGCAGGGTGACCTTGCCATGGCCCTCGACGCGCGAGAGCGGATCGATGGCGAGGCGCCGGAGGCGCTCCGGGTGATCGGCGGTTTCGAGATCGGCGGTCATGATCTGGCGTGGCTCAGTCGTAATGGATCAGCCCATGGGGCAGGCGCGGCGTGCGGCCGGCGATCAGGTCGGTGAGGAACTTCCAGATCGCGTCGGCCGGAGGCGGGCAGCCGGGCAGGAAATAGTCGACCTTCACCACCTCGTGGATCGGGTGAACCTCATTGAGGGGCAGCGGCAGCTCGGGATCGTTGGGGATGATGCCATGGGCGAGGCCGGCTTCGGTCTTGTAAACCTCGCTCAATACGTCGCGCAGGTCGAGATGGTTGCGCTGCGCCGGCAGGCCGCCATTGACGGCGCAGGCACCCAAGGCGACGAGGATCCGGCATTGGCTGCGGAATTCGCGCAGCACGTGCACGTTCTCGGCGTTGCAGACGCCGCCTTCGATGAGGCCGATGTCGCAGGGGCCGACGGTCTTGATGTCGGTGAGCGGCGTGCGGTCGAATTCGACGAGGTCGAGCAGTTCGATGAGGCGCTCGTCGATGTCCAGGAAAGACATATGGCAGCCGAAGCAGCCGGCCAGGCTGGCCGTGGCGAGGCGCAGCTTGCGCGGGCCGCTCATCGTGGCCCTCCCCGGTCGGGCGCCGCCGGACTGAATTCGTCGACATGGGCGGAGATCGGCGCAGCGTCGAAACGGCGCCGGCCGATCGGCACCGCGAATCCCAGGCGCTTCACCAGGATCACGCCGACCGGACAAACCTGGGCGGCCTTGTCGGTCACGGCGAAATTGGTGTCGCCGAGCCGGCCGGACTCGGCATTGACGACCAGGTGCTTGCCGATGCCGCGGCCGGAGAGGGCAAAGACGTGCTTGCCGTCCACCTCGGCGCTCGCGCGCACGCAGAGCTCGCAGAGGATGCAGCGGTTGAAGTCGAGCAGGACGTCCGGGTGCGAGGCATCGACGGGCCGGTCCGGATAGAAATGATCGAAGTGCGGCGTCATCACGCCGAGCTCGTAGCCGAGCGCCTGGAGCTTGCAGTGGCCGCTCTTTTCACACGAGGGGCAGAAGTGATTGCCCTCCACCAGCAGCATCTGCACGAGGGTCCGGCGCTTGTCGAGAATCTCGCGCGTGTCGCTCTCGACGTTCATGCCCGCGGCGGCCGGCATGGTGCACGAGGTGGCCGGCCGGCCGTCGATCTTCACGGTGCACAGTTTGCAGCTGCCGTGCGGCCGGAATTCGGGGTGGTAACAGAGGTGCGGAATGAAGACGCCGGCGGCGAGCGCCGCCTGCATCACCGTCTGGCCGGGGACGAATGGGATCTCCTGGCCGTCGAGCAGAAAGGTCGTTTCGCTCATCGCGGTTCTCCGGGGTCGGTGGCGAGGTGCGCGGCGGCATCGTCGCGGCCGGTCATCTGGCGAGCTTCGGCGAGTGCCGCGTCGAGATCGAAGGCCGGCTCGAATTCGAGCGACTTGAGCCGCCGCTCGTAGGCGGGCCGGAACTTCTCCAGCGTATGCACGAGCGGATTGGCCGCCGAGTGGCCGAGGCCGCAGTGCGCCGTCATCTGCAGCACCCGGTTCAGCTGATAGATCTCGTTGATGTCGTAACGCGTGCCGTGGCCCGAGGCGATCTTGTCCATCAGCCTGGCGAGCAGCGTGGTGCCGACGCGGCAGGGCGTGCAGAAGCCGCAGGACTCGTGGGCGAAGAAATGGACGAAATTGCGCACGACGTCGAAGATGTCTCGGCGCATGTCGAAGACCATGAAGGCGCCGGCGGTCGGGATGTCCTCGAAGGCGAGGCGGCGGTCGAATTCGTCCGGGCCGATGCAGATGCCCGAGGGGCCGGAAATCTGCACGGCCTGCGAATTCGTGGCGCCGCAGTCGGCGAGCACCTGGTGAACCGTGACGCCGAAGGGATATTCGTAGATCCCGGGCCGTTCGCAGTCGCCCGAGACGGAGAGCAGCTTGGTGCCCGACGAGCGCGGCGTGCCGATGCCGCGGAACCAGTCGCCGCCGTGCCGGGCCACCAGTGCCGCCGCGGCGAAGGTCTCGACATTGTTCACGACCGTCGGCTGGCCGAGGAAGCCGTGCGTCACCGGATAGGGCGGCCGGCTGCGCGGCACGCCGCGCTTGCCCTCGAGCGATTCGATCAGCGCCGATTCCTCGCCGCAGACGTAGGCGCCGGCGCCGAGATGGATCTCGACATCGAAATCGAAGCCGGTGACGCCCAGGATGTCACGGCCGAGGAGGCCCGCCTGCCGGCGTGTTACCACGGCTGAGTTTAGAAAGTCGAGCAGGTAACGGTATTCGCCGCGCAGATAGACGTACCCGCGGCTTGCCCCGAGGATCCAGGCCGCGATGGTCATGCCCTCGAGGACGATCTCCGCCTGACGGGTCAGCAGCACGCGGTCCTTGAAGGTGCCGGGCTCGCCCTCGTCGGCATTGCAGACGACGTAGCGCGTCTCGCCCGGCGCCTCCCGGCAGGCCTGCCACTTGAGGCCGGTGGGAAATCCGGCGCCGCCGCGGCCCCGCAGCCCGGAACGCTTGATCTCCTCGAGCGTCGCGGCCGGCCCGCCTTCGCGCGCGAGGCTCGCCCGCAGGGCGTCGCCGGGTGCCATGCCGCTCGCAAGCAGGATGTCGGCGCGGCGAACGTTGTCGGCGACGGCGAACCACTCGGCCGGCCAGTGGTCGAGCGGCGTGCGCGTGCGGATGAGTTCCACCATCTGCTCGACGCGCGCCATGCTCATGCGTGTCACGGCGCGGCCATTGACGAGCAGGGCCGGTCCCTGGTCGCACATGCCGGTGCAGGAGGTGGTGGCGACGCTGACCAGGCCGTCTTCGGAAACGCGCCCAGGTTCGAGCCAGAGCTTCTGGCACATCGCCTGCATGAGCTCGACGCTGCCGGCCATACGATCGGTGATGTTGTCGCTCCAGAGCACGCGGTATTCGCCCATCGGCTTCGTGTAGAGGAAGCTGTAGAACCCGGCCGTGCCCTCGACCCGCGCCCGCGGCAGGCCGAGGCCGGCCGCGATCGCCGAGATCGTCTTCGGCGCGAGCCAGCCGAGCGCCTCCTGTACCTCGCGCAGGATCTGCACGAGCCGGGTGCCATCGCGCCGGTGCCGGTCGAGGATCGTCTCCACGACCGCGTATTCTTCCTTGGACATGGTCCGTTTCCCTCTCGCAGCGTTCGACGAGAGCTTACTTCATCCCTGCTTCATTCCTGTTGCCATGCCTCAAACGAGCCGTTGATAAGGAAGCTATATCAAAAAGTATTCAAACATTCGATAAAGCCGGCGTCAGGCTTCTGACGTGCATCAACGATTGACGAGCTGGATAAGCATAGGCTGATGCACTAACAAACACGACACGGTCAGAGGGAGAGACTCATGCGAGACAACACCCTTTACGCGGCGGAACGTGCCGCGAGCGAGGTCGAGCGCCGCACCGGTGTATCGAGGCGGGAGTTCCTGAAGATCTGTGCAGCTACCGCCGGAACGCTGGGCTTGCCTGCGGGCGCCGAGGCGGCGATCGCCGAAGCCGTCGCCGCGGCAAGGCGGCCCTCGGTAATCTGGCTGCATTTCCAGGAATGCACGGGCTGCTCGGAGTCGCTGCTGCGGGCCGAGCACCCGACCCTGGAGAAGCTGATTCTCGACGTCATCTCGCTCGATTACCACGAGACCCTGATGGCCGCGGCCGGCCACCAGGTCGAGAAGGCGCGCAAGGATGCCATGGCGGCCAACAAGGGCAAGTACATCCTGGTCGTCGAAGGCGCCATCCCGACCAAGGAGAACGGCATCTACTGCAAGATCGGCGGCCAGACCGCGATCGAGATGCTCAAGGAGTGTGCGGCCGATGCTGCCGCGGTGATCGCCATCGGTTCCTGCGCCTCGTGGGGCGGCATGCCCTCGACCGTGCCCTCGGTGTCGGGATGGGATTCGAGCCCGACGGGCGCCTCGGGCGTGGCCGACGTGCTCGGCAAGCCTGTGGTGACCATTCCCGGCTGCCCGCCGAACCCGTACAACTTCCTCGCCACGGCGGTCCATTTCCTCACCTTCGGCAAGCTGCCGGCCACCGACAAGCTCGGTCGGCCGCTGTTCGCCTACGGCCGGCTGATCCATGAAAACTGCGAGCGGCGTCCGCATTTCGACGCCGGCCGCTTCGCCATGGAATTCGGCGACGAAGGGCACCGCAAGGGCTATTGCCTCTACAAGCTCGGCTGCAAGGGGCCGGAAACTTACGCCAACTGCCCGACGATCGGTTTCGGCGACGCCGGCGAGAACAACTGGCCGGTCGGCTGCGGCCATCCGTGCATCGGCTGTACCGAGAAGGGCGTCGGTTTCACCAAGCCCATCCATGCGATGGCGAAGATGCTCAACGTCGCGCCGCCGCTCCAGTACCCGCGCATCGTCGAGGAGCAGGGTCGGGGCGTGACGCTCTCCTCGGCCGCGACCGTCGCGGTGCTCGCCGGCGCGGCCGCCGGCGGCGCGGCCATGCTTGCCCGCAATCTCGGCCTGTCGCACAAGGCGGAAGAACTCGAAAAGGCGCAGCAGGCCGCGAAGAACCGCGCGGAGGTCTGAAATGGCGAGCCGTCGCGAATTCCTGAAGGGCGCCCTCGCGGGCGCCGCGATACTCAGCGGTGGTGGCACGCCGGCGGGCACGGCGCAGGCGCGCGAAACCCACGCGCGGCCGGCGGAGGCGCTCGGGCTCCTTTACGACGCGACGCTCTGCGTCGGCTGCAAGGCCTGCGTCGCCGCCTGCAAGGAGGCCAACGGCAATCCACCGGTGTTTTCCACCGCCGATCACCTCTGGGACACGCCGCTCGACACCGACGGCCACACCTTCAACATCATCAAGATGTATCGCCACGGCACGATGCAGACGAAGGACGCCGAGGAGAACGGCTACGCCTTCATGAAGGTGTCTTGCATGCATTGTGCCGATCCATCCTGCGTCTCCGCCTGCCCGGTGTCGGCGATGACCAAGGACCCGATCAACGGCATCGTCGCCTACGACCCAGGCAAGTGCATCGGCTGCCGCTATTGCGTCGCCGCCTGTCCGTTCGGCATCCCCAAGTATCAGTTCGACGATCCCTTCGGCCGCATCGGCAAGTGCGAGCTCTGCCGGCATCGCCACAAGGACGGCCACTACTCGGCCTGCGCCGAAGTCTGTCCGACCGGGGCGACGCTCTTCGGCCGCACCGAGGACCTGCTCGCCGAGGCCAGGCGTCGGCTTTCGCTCGAGCCCGGCTCGACGACCATCTTCCCGCGCGGCCGGCTGCGTCCCGTCGGGGAGAAGGCTTTGCAGGGAGAGCCCGGGGGCAAGGGTGAAACGAGGCGCCACGGCTGGCGTGACGAGCCGGACCAGAGCTACGAGGGCACGGTCGGCCACTACATCCAGCACGTCTATGGCGAGACCGAATACGGCGGCACCCAGGTGCTCAAGCTCTCGGCGGTGAATTTCGAGAAGGTCGGCATGCCCAACCTGCCGCCGACATCGTCGGCGGCGACTTCCGAGACCATCCAGCACAGCCTGTATGGCGGCCTGATCATGCCCGTCGCGGTGCTCGGCGCGCTGACCTTCATCGCCAAGCGCAATCTCGACCGGCAGGGGCCGCACGACGGAGAGGAGGGCTGAACGATGACAGGCCGTACTACCGCCCACCATGCCCCGGCGCCCGTCGGCGGGCCGCTGGTCAACAAGGCCACGGTCATCGCCGGCCTGCTCGTCGCCGTCATGGCGGCGATCCTGCTCTACCGCTTCATCTACGGCCTCGGCGCGGTCAGCGACATGAACGACGGTTATCCGTGGGGCATCTGGATCGTCGTTGACGTGATGATCGGTTCGGCCTTCGCCTGCGGCGGCTTCTCCGTGGCGATGCTCGTCTACATCTTCAACCGCGGCGAATACCACCCGCTGGTGCGGCCGGCCCTGCTCGCCTCGCTGCTCGGCTACACGCTCGCCGGCTTTGGTGTGATCTTCGATCTGGGCCGCTACTGGAACGTCTGGAACATGTACTGGCCCTGGTCGGCGAACCCGAATTCGGTGATGTTCGAGGTGGCGATCTGCATCACCCTCTACATCATCGTCATGTGGATCGAGTTCTCGCCGGTGGCCTTCGAAAAATTCGGCCTCACGGAAGCCAAGCGCAAGGTCGGAAAAGCGATGTTCTTCATCGTCGCGCTCGGCACGCTGTTGCCGATGATGCACCAGAGCTCGCT
>CAZGYD010000039.1:0-4903 GCA_964530115.1 uncultured Rhodocyclaceae bacterium
GATCTCGTGAAGCTGCTCGACGCCGCGATCGACGGCCGCCTCGACCCGGTCGAGGCGGCCGTCGATCGCGGCGTCGAGCAGCTTCACGAGATCTGTCTTCAGCCGCATCATGATCGGCTGCGTTTCCTGACCTCCCATCCGGCAGTTGAACTCCAGCACGCTCAGGCTGCCCTTCGGCCTGCTTCGCAGGCCCGCCTTGGGGAAGCAGGGGGAGGGGATTGGCGTGTTCTCCTTGCACCGGATTTGTGGCCGGGCTCCTCGGCACACGCGCCGGGCCCTGGCAAACGTCCCCGGCCGCCGGGTGCCGGCGGGCGAGAAAGAGAGCATGCGAGATCGTCTAGGGCACCCGGTTAGATGGCATGCAGTACCGGGCGCACATCGGCCACCGTGCGATCAAACGCTGAGCAGACGGTGAGGCTGCGCCCCATCCCTCGCTTCGCTCGGGACCGCCGCTTCGCGGCGTCCTGCGCCCTTCGGGCTGGTCAGCCGTGGTGACACGCCAGCCTGACCCGCGGGCCGTCCGCGACTACCTGACCAGCCTACAGGAGCGCATCGTCTCGGCGCTCGAAGCCTTCGACGGCAAGCCGTTCCGGCGCGATGCCTGGGGCCGGGGCACCTCGATGCTGATCGAGGACGGCAACTTCTTCGAGCGCGGCGGCGTGAATTTCTCGCACGTCACCGGCGACCGGCTGCCGCCTTCGGCCACCGCGCAGCGGCCGGAGCTGGCCGGCCGCCGTTGGGAAGCGATGGGCGTCTCGCTCGTGCTCCATCCGAGAAACCCCTACTGCCCCACCAGCCACATGAACGTGCGCTTCTTCATCGCCCATCCGCCCGCGGCCAGCAACGCTGGCGCAGGCCCGGAATCGCAGCCGGAATGGTGGTTCGGAGGGGGGATGGATCTCACCCCCTACTACGGCTTCGTCGAGGACTGTGCGCATTTCCACCGCACCTGCCGCGATGCGCTCGCGCCTTTCGGCGCCGAGGTCCATGCCCGATACAAGAAGTGGTGCGACGACTATTTCTTCCTCAGGCACCGCAACGAGCCGCGCGGCATCGGCGGCGTCTTCTTCGACGATCTGAACGATGGCGGCTTCGAGCGCTGCTTTGCCCTGACCCGCGCCGTGGGCGATGCCTTCCTGTCCGCCTACCTGCCGATCTGCGAGCGGCGTCGGAACACACCCTATGGCGAACGGGAGCGCGACTTCCAGGCCTACCGCCGCGGCCGCTATGTCGAGTTCAACCTGGTCTGGGACCGCGGCACGCTGTTCGGCCTGCAGTCGGGCGGACGGACCGAGTCCATCCTGATGTCGCTGCCGCCGCTCGTGAAGTGGCGCTACGACTGGCATCCGCAGCCCGGCAGCGCCGAGGAACGGCTCTACACGGAATTTCTGCCGCCGCGCGACTGGCTCGCCGAGGGCTGAGCCGCGAGCGCCGCCAGCCGGTAATGGCGTGTTGCCATGGCTGAGTTTTGGAGTTCGTTTTCTGCGAGGCTGGCGAGTTCGAGATGGGCCTCGGCCGTCGGTTCGATGGCGAGCGAGGCTTCGAGATAGCTCTGCGCCTTGCCCCAGAGCTGCTTCTGCCGGCAGAGGCGGCCGAGCGCGAGGAGCAGCATGGCGTCGCGCGGATGCGCCGCGAGCCATTTCTCGGCATGGGCGATCCGTGCGATGACGTCGCCGCCCCGGCATTGGCCATAGACGGCGACCAGCGACGAGTCCCACTGGTTGTCGAGGAAATCCTCGACGACGCGTGCGGCTTCGCCGCAATCCTCGGCGCCCGCGAGCGCGCGGGCGACCGCCTGTGCCATACGCACGTCGCGGCGGTCTTCGTCGGGCATCGACCGCCAGTAGCGGGCAAGCTGCGCCGCGTCGCCCGCGAGGGCTGCGAGATTCTCGCGGTGCGCCTTGAGCCGAAGCGGCGCCGCCTGCTCGGAGGTCAGCGCCTTGTGCTTTTCCAGCTGCCGGGCAAGCCGCAGCACCTCCTGCCAGTCGCCGAGTGCCTGGTGGATGCGCAGCGACAGCCGCAGCACGGCGATGTGCCGGCCGCCCTCGTCGATGAGCCGCCGTACCAGATCGCGCGCGCGTTCGTAGTCGTGATCGTCGAGCGCGAGCTCGGCCTCGGCCTTCAGCCTTGCCGCGCGCATGCCGCTGTCGTTTTCCTGCAGGCGCTGGCGCCAGTGTTCCACGCGCGGCCCGTCGCGCAGCGCATGCGCCGCGCGCAAGCCCACGAGCGCCGCCAGCCCGCGCGCATGGCCGGCGTCGAAGGCGGTTTCCGCGGCTTTGATCGCGTGGCTGAAGCGGCCTTCCTGCCAGTGGAGCACCGCCTCGCGCAGGGCACGGTCGGCCTTCTCCCGCGCGCGTCGCTCGCGGAACGCCGAAACCGCCGCCGGCAGGCGCACGACGTTGGCGACCGCATGGAGCAGCAGCCAAGCGGCGATGCCGACAGCCACGAGCAGGACGATCAGGAGGTTGAGCGACAGTTCGACGCGCCAAGGCGGCAGCACGAGCAGCGCATAACCGTCGTTGGCGCGCATCGCCAGCGCCAGGCCGGTCGCCAGCGCGGCGAGGGCGAGGAACCAGAACAGGGCACGCATCGCCGGCCTACTTCCGCTCGCGCGTCAGCTTGACGTTGCGGATCGCCTCGATCGTCTCGGCGAGCGTCGGCGCCTCGGCGCCGATCTCGACCGCGTCGAGCGACTTCAAGGTCGCCAGCGCCGCCTGCACCGGCTTTGCTCCGGCGTCGAAGTAGCGCTCGAGCCAGCCTGCGGCGAGACGGATGTCTTCGCGGAAGCTGCGGCCGTCACGGGCGAGCAGCGCCAGCCGCGCATTGACGAGGCGCAGCCGCAGGTTCTCGCGCAGGAAGAACGATTGCGTCGGCGAGAGCAGCGCCGGGTCCGCGGCCGAGGAATCGACACGCTCGATGCGCACGAGCTGGCGCAGCTCGTTCCAGAGGTCGCGCGCCAGTGTCCGCCAGAAACCGGCTTGCGCCGGCGAAGCCGTCGTCTCAGTCGCCACGGCCTTGGGTCGGTGCTCGTAGGCGAGCGGCAGCGTGTCGACGACGGCGACGATGCCCTCGAGCTTTGCCGCGATGGCCGGGACATCCGCGCCGGGCATCGCCTTGAGACGCTCGATGTCGCGCGCGACCAGTTTGCGCAAATTGGCGAACTGCGGCCGGCCGGCCTTGGCGAGCCGCGCCTCCGCCCCCGTCAGCGCGATCATTGCCGCCTCGAGGTTGCCGGCGAGGCGCAGCTGTTGTGCGGCGATGGTCACCGCCTGCTCGACTTCCGCGAGCAGCCGCTCGTCGCCGCTCTTCGACAGTTCCTGATACAGCGCATCGAGCGCCGCCTGCTGGCCCTGCATTTCGGCGAGCTGCGCCTCGAGCACGCCGACCTTGCCTTGCAGCGCCGCGAGCGCCTCCTGGGCCTGCCGCGCGGCGATGCGGCTCTCGCGCGCCACCGCGTCGCCTTCGGCCAACCGGCGTGCCGTCTCCGCCTGCAGGTCGGAAAGCCGCTGACGCGTCTCCAGCCACTGCCAGCCGAGGAGCAGCAGCGCGGCGAAGGCGATGGCGAGCGAAACCGGCAGCCAGAACGGGGCGCGCCGTTTCTCCGCGGACCGCACGGCCTCCGCGGCGGGCACGGGGGGGCTCACGGTTTCAGGCGACTCGGGCGTGGTCACGGTAGTACTCCATCAATCCGGCGACGAGGCCGTCGTCGCCCGGCCCGGTGAGGACGACCTCGTGGCAGCCCATCGCCCGCGCCAGCGCGGCGATGCGCTCGTGCGGCACGAACAGGGGTGTCTTCTTCAGCCAGGTCTGGCCGAGCTTGCCAACCATGTCCATGAGGTTCTTCAGCCCCTCGCTGCTCGTCACGGTGACGGCATCGAGCCGGCCCTCGGTCCAAAGCCTCAAGAGCGGCGCCGGATCGAGCCGCGGCTTGTCACGCCGGTAACAGGTGACATACTCGACGCTGGCACCGCGCGCCTTGAGCGTGTCGCCGAGCAGCTCGCGGCCGCCGTCACCGCGGAAGATGACCACGCGCCGGCCGGCGACGTCTTGCAGTTCCGGTAGCTCGAGCAGGGCCTCCGAATCGAAGCGGTCCTTCGGTGCGACGACATCGCCGACGCCGAACTTCGCCAGCGCGAGCTCGCTGCTCTTGCCCACCGTCGCGGCGCGCAGCCCTGCCGGCCAGCGCCGCAGCGCAAGGATGACGCCGAGCGCCTTTTCCACCGCGTTCGGGCTGACGAAGCAGGCCCAGTCGAAGCCATCGAGGCGCACGGCGATGTCATGGAGCGGCCGCGGATCCTCGACGTCGAAAATCGCGAGCACCGGGAAGAGCACCGGCTTCGCGCCCAGCCCGGCGAGCGCCTCGGCAAGGTGCGCCGCCTGCCCGGCGGGGCGGGTGATCACGATGTGGCGGCCGGCGAGCGGGCCCGTCATGGCATCACCCCAGTGCGGCAAGGATTTCGCCGGCGCCCTGTTCCCGCAGCAGGCCGGCGAGCCGCAGGCCGAGCGCCTCGGGATCGTCCGCGCTGCCGGTCGCCTCGGCGCGCGCCATGCGCGTGCCGTCGGGCGTGGCGACGAAGCCGCGCAGGAAGAGCCGGCCATCGCGCATTTCGGCATAGGCGCCGAGCGGCACCTCGCAGCTGCCGGCGAGCGCGCGGGAGTCGGCGAGCACGGGGCGCCCGCCGGCGGCCGTCGCGGAATCGTTCAACGGCGCAAGCCACGCGGAGACGGCGGCGCGGTCGGCACGCGCCTCGATGCCGAGCGTACCCTGGCCCGCGGCAGGAAGCGAGACCTCGGCCGGCAGCACGGCGCGGATGCGCTCGGCGAGCCCGAGTCGCGTCAGGCCCGCGGCCGCGAGGATGATCGCGTCGTACTGGCCTTCGTCGAGCTTGCGCAGGCGGGTATC
>CAZGYD010000040.1:0-19157 GCA_964530115.1 uncultured Rhodocyclaceae bacterium
ATGTTGGTCGCCATGCGCACCGCGATGCCGGCCGAGCCAGTGA
Source organism: uncultured Rhodocyclaceae bacterium (assembly GCA_964530115.1). Classification (GTDB taxonomy): domain Bacteria; phylum Pseudomonadota; class Gammaproteobacteria; order Burkholderiales; family Rhodocyclaceae; genus Fen-999. The sequence goes on from CAZGYD010000040.1 coordinate 44, forward strand.
TCAGCAGGTTGGGGAGCCTTGCCGGCAACACCAGCGGCTCCCGCTCGGAGCCATCGTAGTTCGGCCCGAAATCGACGGGTTCCTTCTCGAGGGCGGGCAGGAGTTCATGACCGATGCCCGCCATTGCCACCCCGTGGTACCCATGGGCCGGCGCGGTGTCGCCGTCCACCGACCTGCAGTTTCGCTGCCCGTCGAGCAGCATGTACCCTGTCTCTCATACACAGCTGACGCTGCCGACCACCTCGCCGAGATTGTGCGGCGGGATGTTGGTCGCCATGCCCACCGCGATGCCGGCCGAGCCATTGATCAGCAGGTTGGGGATCCTTGCCGGCAACACCAGCGGCTCCCGCTCGGAGCCATCGTAGTTCGGCCCGAAATCGACGGTTTCCTTCTCGATGTCGGCCAGGAGTTCATGACCGATGCGCGCCATGCGCACCTCGGTGTAACGCATGGCCGCGGCGTTGTCGCCATCCACCGAACCGAAGTTTCCCTGCCCGTCGATCAGCATGTAACGAAGGGAGAAGTCCTGGGCCATGCGCACGATGGTGTCGTAGACCGCCGTGTCGCCATGCGGATGGTATTTGCCGATCACGTCGCCGACCACTCGCGCGGACTTCTTGTACGGCTTGTTCCAGTCGTTGCCGAGCTCGTGCATCGCGTAGAGCACGCGCCGGTGGACGGGCTTGAGGCCGTCGCGAACGTCCGGCAGGGCCCTGCCGACGATCACGCTCATCGCGTAATCGAGATAGGAGTGGCGCATCTCCTCTTCGAGACTGATGGGCAGGGTTTCCTTGGCGAAAGTCGTGGTTTGCATCGAAGGGAGCGCTAACGATTGACGTGGGACCGATTCGTTATGGCGTGTTTCGTTTAAATTACGAATTTTACCACGCTGATTCTGCCACCCGGACCTGCCGGCAAGCTTTGATGCCGATGCCAACACCCGTCGATCTGCTCGTCGAGCCCAACTGGATCATCCCCGTCGAACCCTTCGGCACCGTTCTTCGCGATCACGCGTTGGCCGTGAACCAAGGACGCATCCATTCCGTGCTTCCGATCGGGGAAGCCCGTGCCGCGCTGGCACCCCGGGAACACGTCCGGCTACCCGGCCGGGTTCTGCTACCCGGCTTCATCAACGCCCACACGCACGCGGCGATGGCCCTGCTGCGCGGATATGCCGACGATCTGCCGCTGATGCGCTGGCTCGAAGAAAGAATCTGGCCCGCGGAACGCGCCTGGATCTCGCCGGACTTCATTCGCCAGGGCACGACGCTCGCCGCCTGGGAAATGCTTCGCGGCGGCATCACCTGCTTCAACGACATGTACTTTTTTCCCGACGCCGCCGCCGAAGCGGCACGGGCGGCCGGCATCCGCGCGGTGCTCGGGGTCACCGTGATCGAATTTCCGACCGCCTATGCGACCGATGCCGAGGATTACCTGGCCAAAGGACTGGCCATTCGCGACACGTGGCGGGACGAGCCGCTGATCACCTTCGCCCTGGCTCCCCATGCGCCCTACACGGTCAGCGACAAGACCTTCGAGCGCATCGCCGTTCTGGCGGCGCAACTCGATGCACCGATCCACGTCCATCTTCATGAAACACTCGCCGAAGTCCATGACAGCGTACGGCTTCATGGCTTACGGCCACTTGAGCGGCTTCACAGGCTCGGGCTCTTGTCGCCGGCCTTGATCGCCGTTCATGCAGTCCATCTGACCGAGGATGAGATTGGCCTGCTCGCGGAGCACGGCTGCTCGGTCGTGCACTGCCCGACTTCGAACATGAAGCTCGCCAGCGGCGTCGCGCCCGTGACCCGGCTACTCGACGAGGGTGTCCGCGTGGCGCTGGGCACCGATGGCGCGGCGAGCAACAACCGGCTCGACATCCAGCGCGAGATGCGCGAGGCCGCGCTGCTGGCCAAGGTCTCGACCGGCGATGCCACGACCGTCGATGCCCATCGCGCACTCCACATGGCGACCCTGGCCGGCGCATCGGCGCTTGGCCTCGAACGGCAGACCGGCTCGCTCGTGCCGGGCAAGTGGGCCGACATGTGCGCCATCCGGCTCGACCACTGGCTAGCTCAGCCTTGCTACGACCCGGCTTCCCATCTCGTCCATGTCGCCGGGCGCAGCGATGTCACCCATGTCTGGGTGGCCGGGAATATGCGCCTGTGCGACGGAGAACCTCTCGGCATCAGCAAGGATGCATTGATCACGATCAGCAATTCGTGGCATAATCCGGCGCGATTGTGCGGTTCGGATGGCTCGTGATGCCTGATCGCCAATAAAACGACTCTCACGACTTTTCAATGGGGATGACGATAATGAAACCAATCAACAAGTCGTTGCTGCTCGCCACTCTGATCGGTGCCAGCGGCGCCGCGATGGCCCAAACGCCCGGTGTGAACATGAAGGATGTCGTCGGCTATGCGATCGACCAGCGCGGCTACGTTGCCAAGAGCGGCCACGGCCTCTGCTGGCGGACCGGTTTCTGGACCCCCGCGATGGCCATCGAGGAGTGCGACCCCGACCTGGTCAAGAAGCCGGAGCCCCCGAAGGCCGCCCCGGCGCCTGCGCCCGCACCGGCCCCCGCTCCTGCGCCCGCACCGGCTCCGAAGCCGGCGGCACAAAAGGTCACGCTCTCGGCCGACGCGCTCTTCGACTTCGACAAGGCCGTTCTCCGGGACGATGGCAAGGCCAAGCTCGATGACGTCGTCGCGAAGATGAAGGACATCAAGCTCGAAGTGATCATCGCCGTGGGCCATGCCGACCGCATCGGCACCGATGCCTACAACCAGAAGCTGTCCGAGCGCCGCGCGGCGGCCGTGAAGGACTACCTGATCGGCAAGGGCGTCGAAGCCAATCGTGTCTACACCGAAGGCAAGGGCGAGAAGCAGCCTGTGACCGGCGACAAGTGCAAGAACATGGGCAAGGAACATCGCTCGAACAAGAAGCTCGTCGAGTGTCTGCAGCCCGATCGGCGTGTCGAGGTCGAGATCATCGGCACGAAGTAAGCTGCCGGTCGACTATGGAAAAAAGCCCTGCTCGGCAGGGCTTTTTTCTTTGTGGAAAGGAGATCGCAAACATGACTGCCAATGTCGATCCCCAGGAACTCGCCAAGTTCGGCGACCTGGCCCATCGCTGGTGGGATCCCAATTCCGAATTCAAGCCGCTTCACGACATCAATCCCTTGCGGCTGGGCTGGATCGACCGCAAATGCGGCCTCAAAGGCAGGAAGGTGATCGACGTCGGTTGCGGCGGCGGACTGCTCTCCGAAGGCATGGCCGCGCTCGGCGCCGACGTGACCGGGATCGATCTCGGCGAGAAGGCCATCGGCGTCGCGCGCCTTCACCTGTACGAATCGGGGTTGAAGGTCGATTACCGGCTTGCCTCGGCCGAGCAGGCCGCCGCGGATCAGCCGGCCGCCTTCGACGTGGTGACGTGTCTGGAAATGCTCGAGCACGTGCCGGATCCTGCCGGCATCGTCCGCGCCTGCGCCCAACTGGTGAAACCCGGCGGCGATGTCTTTTTCTCGACCATCAACCGCAACCCCAAGGCTTATCTGTTCGCCGTCGTCGGCGCCGAGTACGTGCTCAACATGCTTCCCCGGGGCACCCACGATTACGCCCGTTTCCTCCGCCCGGCCGAACTCGTGCGGTATTGCCGGGATTCGGGGCTGACCGCGGTGGACATCGTCGGCATGACCTACAACCCTTTCACCCGGAGCTACGCCCTCGGCAGCGATACCTCCGTCAATTACCTCGTCCATGCCCGCCGCGATGCATGAGTCGGGCCTCCAGGCCGTCTTCTTCGACCTCGACGGAACCCTGGCGGACACGGCGCCCGACCTCGGCGGCGCATTGAATGAATTGCTCGTGGAAACGGGACGGCAGCCCCTGGACATGGCCGTCATCCGGCCTCACGTCTCCGCCGGCACGAGGGGAATGTTGCGCGTCGGTTTCGGCATCGCTCCAGGAGATCCGGGATATGGCCAGCTGGCCAGCCGTTTCCTCGAGCTCTACGAAAAGCGCCTCTGTCACGGCACCCGCCTGTTCGCCGGTATGGAGAGGCTCATCGACACGCTCGAGACCCGCGGCATTCTCTGGGGTATCGTCACCAACAAGCCTTCCCGCTTCACCCTTCCACTCGCCGACTGCCTGAACATCCGGCGGCGGGCGGCGGCGATCGTCTCGGGCGACTCGACGGCGAATCCCAAGCCCGCGCCCGATCCGATCCTGCTCGCCTGCCAGACCGCTGGCGTGTTACCACGGCTGAGTTTGTACGTGGGCGACGACCTCCGGGACATCCAGGCGGGTCGTTCCGCGGGAACGATCACCGCGGTGGCGGCTTGGGGATATCTGGGCAGCGACGGCCCGACCGACTCCTGGGGCGCCGACTTCACGATCGGGGCACCCAAGGACTTGATTCCGCTCCTGGCGCGCCTCACCCAGGTATAAACGGCCGATCGATCACATTCCGCTCTTCGGCACCTTCGCCAGGCGATAGAGCAGGTTGCCGAGCGACTTCGGCAGACGATCGGCCAGCCGTCCGAGATCGCGCTTGTCCTCCGCCATCAGCCAGAACCGCAATACCAGCAGGATGTACAGCGCCCCGCTCAAGGCGGAAGCGGTCAGCACCTCCGCCCAGGAATGCCGGTAATCCAGCCATTTGGCGATGAGACAAAGCAGCAGCGCCGGAATCGCCGGAAGCATCGTCGGTGCCACGACTTCGGCGAGCCAGGCTCGCGTCGTGGTACCGACCAGACGCCGGCAGTAGGCCCCGATGACCATCACCTCGCCGACCGCGACGGCGATCAGCGTCGCCACTGCCGAGCCCATCGCCCCTTCCCGCAGATAGGCGACGAACAACAATGCGAGCACGAAGTTGGCGAGGTAGGCCGCGAGCAGGCGCAATGCATAGCCCTTGATGCGGCCAACCACGGCAACGACCGCCGGCCCCAGTGCATTGAGGCCGCCGAGCATGGCCACGATCAGCAGGACCAGCATCACCGGCCCCGCCTGGTCGTATTTTCCGCCCAGGTACAGGTGCATCACTTCGTAACTGAAAACTGCCGCCGGCACCCCGACGAAAAGCAGTGCCCAAGTTTGATAACGCGCCGTGCGGAGATAGATGTTTCCAAGCCGCTCGGTATCACCATCCGCATGAACCGCGGCGATCACCGGAAAAAAAGGCCGGGTCAGCGGCAACGCCATCAGTCTGAGTTGTCGGGGCGCGATACCTGCAACATAGAAGACGGCGACATCGACGGCTGCGGCAAAGCGATTGAGCACCAGCGGATCCATGGCCTGCTTGATCGTCTCGGCGATCTGGCTGACGAAGTTCCAGCCGCCGAAAGAAGTGATCTCGCCGGCGAGCGACCTGTGGAACACACCCCAACGGACCCGCTGCGAGGGCACGAGGCGGATCGAAATGATGGTCGAGACGACCAGATAGACGAACTCGCTTACGACCGAGGCCACGGTTACCCACAGAGCTTTCGCACCGACACCCAGAATCAGGACAAGGAGCAGCAGGATCCTGAGAAATTGGCAGCCGATGTCGATGATGTCGTGCAACATCAATTTCTGCCTCACCAGAAACCCCGATTCGAAGACCGCCAGCGGCAGCCGCGCGGCCGCCGAGAGTACGAGCAGCCCAAGCATCAACTGGGCCTCCGGCACCAATGCGGCATCGATGTCGACCAGGAGATCGATCTTCCACGCGGCCAGCCAGCCGATCGCAAGCAGCACGAGGCCCGCGACCAGCAGAACCGGGAACATGGTCGAGCAGATTCGCGTGACCTCCTCCTGATCGTCCCGAGCATAGGCCACCGTGATATAGCGGCCCAAGCCGGTGGTAAGGAAGGTTGTCAGCAACGGACTGAACGCCATCAGCGAGAGCATGATGGGGATCAGACTGTATTCTTCGGGGGAGATCCGCTTCAGCAGATATTGCTGGAGCCAGATCAGCACCGTGATGTTGAGGATCAGCGTGACTGCCGAACTCGCCGAATTGATGATGACGAGGCGCTTGCTGACTTCGATGCGGGACACGGTCGGCTTCTCCGGCGACTAGGGGAGGCAGGGCAACGCCACGGCCATGGACCCTATTCACCGACCTTGGCCGGCATGCTGAACAAGGGGGCCTCGAGACGCGGCCGGATCCGGCCGGTTCCGCGACCGCGTACCGCATCGATTGCCGTGCGGAACAGCAAGAGGCCGAATTCCGCCGCTTCCGCAATGCTCGCAGCAATGACGCCATGGTGTTTGGCGAGATAGTAATAGCGGCTTTGATAGAAATGACGACTGAGGCAACCGAAAATCTTGTGCTCGTCTGCGGACGAACTGGCGCCCTGGACGTGCTTGGCAACCGCGCGACCATCTGCCCAGATTTCGAAACCGGCTGATTCCGCGCGATGGCACAGATCCGTTTCCTCCCAATAGAGGAAAAACCGCGGATCGAATCCGTCCAACGACTTCAGCAACGCCGTGCGTGCCATGAGCACTGCTCCGCAGACCCATCCTGTCTTGACTGGATCGCTCCCCGGCTCGATGGGCCAACTGTCCGGATAACGTTCCAGGAAAGGAATCTCCCGCCGAACGACACTCCAAGGGGTGGGACGCGGCCCGGTAGCCTGGAGACGGATGGAATCTCCTTCGCCTTCGATGATTGCCGGGCCGACGATGCCCGCAGCAGGATGGGCCTCCAGAAATCGGAGCAGTTCGACCAGCGCCGCAGGCTCGACGACGGCATCGGGATTCACGAAAAGTGTATATGGTGACCTGACGGATGCCAGACCAAGATTACAACCCCTGCCGAACCCGACGTTCGTCCCGGTGATCCTTTCGAGCGCCCAGCCGGCACGCTGCTCGATAATGCTCCACGTCGCATCCCGGCTACCGTTATCGACGATGACGAGATCGAGCAAGTTGTCATCGTGACAGCGCTCGAGTGCGGCCAGCGCACCTTCCAGCGTACGCTCGGACTGATAGGTCACCATGACCGCGGTGACCGGCTTCCCTGACATGCTGTCGCTCTCCCGTTTCGACCCCGCCGATGACCGACCGCCCACTGGTCGTCCTCAGAGGCGCTCTCGCAGCCAGCGGCAATGCCGCTCCAAGCCGTCCATGAAGTCAACCTCGGGTTTCCAGCCGAACGTATCGCGTGCCTTGGCAATATCGAGAACCACTTCGGGAACATCGAACCGCCTGGCGGGAGCGTACTCGATTCGCGCGCGCTTTCCGGTGACGAACTCCATCGCGGAGACGATGTCGTTGAGCGTCCTGCCTTCGCCCGAGCCGACATTGAACACGCCTTCGGCCTCTGTCTCGATCGCCAGCCGGCAAAGTCGGACGAGATCGTCAATATAGAGATAATCACGACAGATGCTCCCGTCTCCCCATATGACGATTGGCTCATCCCTGAGAACCCTGTCGAGAAACGTGGCAATGACCCCTTGGCCCCTGCGGTGCCACTGCCTCGGGCCAAAGGGATTGGACGGCCTCAGGATCAACGTCTTCAGGCCGTGCAAGTGACTGAACATGCCGAGATAATTCTCGATTGCCGCCTTGACCACACCGTATGAGCATATGGGACTCACAGGGTGGGCTTCGTCGATTGGCAGCTTGTGCGGCAACCCGTAGACGGTCCCGCCGGAGGAAAAGAACACGATCTTTCGGACACCCGCTACGGTCATGAGCTGAAGGAGCTGGACGGTATTGATCAGGTTGCTGCGGATATCGGCAACCGGATCGAGATTCGAGGTGCCGGGAACCGTCGTACTGATCAAATGGACAACGACGTCGATCCCCTGCATCGTTTCTGCAAGGAGGGGCGTGTCGGAGAAATCTCCAAGCCGATATTCGACGCCCTCCACGGCAGCGCGCCATGGATCAGGGTCGCGGGCGAAAACCCGAATCGCATGTCCCGCTGCCTTGAGTTCGTCGAGGAGATGGGATCCGATGAAACCATTTCCCCCAAGAAGCAGGATCTTCATCGGAAACTGCAACCGCGGAGGGCAGGTGCCGAGCGCAGGGCCTCCAGCCGCCGCCGCCCCACCTCCGACCAGAGATAGTGTCTCGCACGGGCGTGGGCGCTCGAGCCCATTCGCTGTCTCAACCCCCCATCGTCGAAAAGCTGACGAATGGCCGATATCCAGCCGTCGGCATCGTGTGGATCAATGATCATGCCATCGACACCATCCCGGATGACGCCGCCCGCCCCCATCGGACTGACCAGTGACGGCAGCCCCGCGCCCAGCGCCAGATTGGTGACCAGGGGGCTGCCTTCCTCGAGGCTCGGAAAGATGAACAGATCCGCATCGCGATAAACCGAGTTCAGATCAAAAGTGAACGGAACGTGCTCCACATCGGGACGATCGAGGTAAGGTTCGACGATGTGCCGCGCGTCGGCATCGATGTTACCGACCAGCCGAAGCTTCCCCCTCACACGCGCCTTGACCCAATACTCCAGCAAGAGGTGCGCGCCCTTTCGAATGCCGATCCGACCGACGAAAATGGCGACCGGCAACCGCCCGTCGAAATGCCTCGCATCGAACTCTTCCCTGCCGAGGACGTCAGTCTCCTCCAGACCATAACTGGTCTGGATGATCCTGTCTTCGGCGATTCCGGCGTGACACAGCGATTTCGTCACCTGGTCACTCGGGCTGAACACGAGATCGACCAATTCGAGCTTCGCGCGCTCCGCGGCGATCATGTCGTCGGTGATCCCGTGCGACGGTGCGAGACCGAGGCGTGCGTATTCCGCATCGAGAATCACTTTGCTGGTTGCCATGTGGGTGTTGATGCTTTCCGCAACGATGGCGTGCCCCAACGCCCGGACCCGCTTGTGGATTCCGACCGACGTACCTGGCCAAATATAGGCGAGATCTCCTTTCGCAATGCCCCGTCCGAACCGCCACTCGACCTGGCGGTAGAGCATCTCCTCCGACAGCAGGCGAAACCAAAGACGTTGCCCCCATTGCGGCATGACGCAACGATGATAGGAGCGAGCCATTTCCCGCTCTGCGCTGACGCAGTACAGCCTAACCGGCTGCCCAGCTCGCTGCATCGCCTCAAGCAGCGACTGGCACGCGTAGGCGGGCCCGCGCTTTCTCACGAAGATAGGATACAGACAGGCTATGGTCACCGCGGAAACACCCCCTCGGGTCGGCTCTTATCCATGACCATTCTCGCGTAGGCGACGCCCAGGCCGATCACCACCCAGTTGACCGTCTCGATCACCAGAATGCTGCTTACGGTGGTGATCATCACCACGATCGCCATCAAGGTCGCAAGCAACGCCTGTCCGAGCCGATAATGATCGGTTTTCCTGTCTGCGAGCATCAGCATGCCCTTGCCGACCCCTCCCACGGAACTGAGAAACACACCGAGGTAAAGAGATACACCCACCAAGCCGCTGTTCAAGGCGATCGCCAGATAGGTGTTCACGACGTCGATGATTCCTTGTCCCTGGCGCATTTCCTCCATCTCGGGTGTGAAATAGAAGTAATACGGGTTGCCGAAGAACGGATTCCTCTTGATGAGGATCAGCGAGTTTTCGATCAGTCGCTCCCGATAGGTGATGTTTTCCGCATCGATCGATCCGATGAACGGCAGGTACTCCATCATGCCGCGGCCAAAGGGTGTAATGAAAAGGATCGCAGCGATGATCGCAAATGCAATGCCGAATTCCACGATCTGGCGAACCGGCCGCGCTCCGACGACCACGAACAAGAAAGCCAACACCATCGCGCCGATCCAGGGTCCCCGGGAAAGCGGGGCAATGAGTCCCCCACAAAGGACCAACAAGCCGAGCACCCGCCAGCGCTGAGGAATGTCACGCCAGAGGAACCCATAGAAGCCAAGCGCCACAGCGATGACAAAACCAAGCACGATCGGATGACCAGTGCTCGCCAAGGCGCGCAACGTGTCGCCCCGCCCGAGATAAAGTCCGTAACCCCAGTCGATCCCAAACGCTTCGGGAAGCGGCGCATAAAGGAGCCAGTGGCGTGCCGTCTCGAAGACCCCTATCACTGCCAGAACCATGGCCGCGAGTACGAACATGGCCAAGGCTTCGCGAAACTGTCCGATATTCTTCAAGGCACGGCTGGCCACGTAATAGGGGAGGAATGCATCGATGAAATAGTAGAACCCGGCCCGGAGTGCATTGGTCGTGGTGTCGTACTCGAAATGCAGGACGAATTGCAGGAAAAGGAAAGCCAGGAAGAACTTGTCTGTCAATGTACTGCCAAAGGGCGGAGTGCCCGGCTCCTGGCGGAGTTTCCACCACATGGGAGCAAGGACGGTCAAAGCGAGCAGCCTCAGATAATCGAGTGCGAAAAAGTGCTCGATGATTCCCAGTCCGCCGATCTGTGCGGCGATAGGCGGGACGGCGAACAGCAGGCCAAAATAGAGCGCCAGGCGGTTCGATTCACGTACCTGAGAAAACAGCAAGGCGATTGCAGCCAGAATGGAATACACCCAGAAATCCTGAGAGAGGAAGGCGATCAGGGTTACCGCGAGCCAAAGGTTTCTCCGCCGCTTGAAGTCTTCGAACCTCATCATGGCCGGGCAAAGAGGCCAACGGGCCAAGGCGAAGGTGGTGCCTGCCAATACCAGGATGACCAGCAGTGTTCTCAGATAATCAGGCATGAAGCGTTCGCCGGTCTCAGAATGGCGCGACCGACGCCGCAACCATCATGCAGCGAGGAGCGTTCATGTCGCAGGTAGCAAGGATGATGATCGCGGACGCGATGCCGGAATGGCCGCGACACCATGTTCGGTTTCTCAGCCTCGCCGGAGGCCGGATGGAGCATTGAGGACCGTGCCGACGACGGCCACCCCGGACCGGGTCAAAGCCTTGATCAGTTCCGAATAGGCGGCAAGATTGGTGACATGGGTTCGGGCAACGGCAAGTGCCGCGCCAGTGCGCACAGCGATCAGATTCGCGTCCGCGCCCCACGCAAACGATGCGGTGTCAACGAGGACGACGTCGAATCCTTCTCTGACCTGATCGAAGATCCGCTCGAACAACGGGCCGTTGAGAAGTTCCTGGGGGTTCGGCGGGGTTGGCCCTGCAGGCAAAACGAAGAGATTGGTGAAATGCGGGATGCGGACGATCGCACTGCCGAGATCGGCACGCCCGGCGAGGACGCTCGAGAAGCCCGCCTTGTTCGGAATCCGGAACAGGGCGTGCTGCCTCGGGGCCCGCAGATCACCATCGATCAGGAGCGTCTTTTCACCCAGTTGGGAGAAAACGACAGCAAGATTCGCTGTCACATAACTGCATCCCTCGTCTCTCCCGGATGCGACGACGGCAAGAAGATTGCGCTTCATTTGCTTGTCGAACCAGCGCAGCAACAACTGGCTGCGCACGGCGCGCAGCTGTTCAACTTCGTGACTGAAAGGATGGTAGGCTGCGACGAGCTCGGTGCTGACCGGACGGTCACCGGTCAGCGGCAAATATGCATAGTTGAACTGCTTCGACAGGGCGTAACGGACATCGTCTTCGCTGACGACCCCAAGCCGTATTGCGGCGTCGCCGAAACGCAGCCCCTCTTCCTGCTGAAACCGTAGCACGCGTTCGGCGTCCTCCGGGCTGATCAGCCCCGCATCCAGCAGGATGGCGCCGATCGATCGGAAAGCGCTGGGTGGCCGTGAATTCATCTCGTCATCCTCGGATCACGGTTGGTATCGGGCGGATCCCCACCAGCCGTTGCTGCTCTCTTTCGGAGCGAGCACGCCGAGCAGCGGGACATTGACAGACTGGAGATCCGAGGCAACCCGGACGCGACGGTCCAGATATTCGAGCCCCAGGACGATCCCGATGGCCGCGAACAGCGCAAGCACGACCGATGCTCCGATGAACCGCGGGACGTTCGGACGCGAGGGTTGCACCGGTTCCACGGCCGGACTCAGAACTCTGACGTTGGCTTGCTCGGTTTGGCTCTCCAGGTTGAGCTGGGTCATACGCTGCGCGACCGTTTCATAGGCACGCTGCGCCGTCTCGACGTCCTTGACCAGAACGTTGGCCTCATCCCTTTGCGCGCGCAGTTCCAGCACGTGCTTTTTCTGCCTCTCGATGAGCGCTCGAAGTTCTGCTTCCTTGAGCTGCGAAGTCCTGCTCGCCGTCGCCGCACCGCCGGAAATGCGGCGCATTTCCATTGACAGCTGGTCTCTCAGCCCTTCGATCTGGCGCTCGAGCTGGATGCGTGTCGGGTGGTTTTCACCAGCATTGGCACTGATCTCGTTGAGTCGCGTCTCCAGCCTGGCAAGCTCCGCTTTCAGGCTTTGCACGATCGGGTTTTGCAGCACGTCCGGCGAAAGTTCGCTGCCCGACATGCGCTGCCGGCTACTGGCATCGACACGCTGCCCCTCGATCGCGGTGAGTTCCGCCATCAGGGCGTTGAGCCTCGCCGCCTCCTGGTCGACACGCTCGTCGGTCGCCACGATCCCTTTTTCCTTGCGGAAAGTCGACAGTCTGGCCTGGGCCTTCTCGAGGTTCGCACGCAGCGACTTCAAACGTTCGTCGAACCATACCGCATACTGCCGGGCTGGTTCGACACGCATGTCGATCGTCAGGTCGATGTAGGACTGGGCGAACGCGTTAGCCACATTCATCGCGAATTTCGGATCGCTCGCGGAATACTCCAAGGTGATCACGTTGCTACCGCGCGTGGGATTGATCTTGAGCTTTTTCAGGAGCAGACCGGCCATGTAATTCTCGAACGGCATGTTGCCGTCGGTCGCCTCTTTCCATTGCTCGACGAGTTTCTTGTCTTCGTCGAGGCGCAGGAGTTTGACGACACCGATCGCATTGCGCTCGCTCTGGATGATTTCCGTCTGTGTCGCCATATAGACCGGCGTACCCACCGTCGGCATCAGGGCTCCGGCGATGGGATCCACCTTGACGTCGATGACCAGTGCCGTCTTGGCCGTATATTGCTTGGGCATGAGCAGGGTCGCCGCGACGCCGGCGAGCAGCGTGACGACGAAAGCCGCCAGGGCCGCCTGCCAACGTGCCGCCAGCACCCACAGGACTCGCTGAAAGTTCATCGCTGTCTTCTCCGCCTCAGAAGAGGCTCTCACCGACGTAGAGGACGTCATCGGGCATGATCACGGTGTGGGGCGTCGGTTTGATCTCCTGGACCTTCCCCTCGGCGTTCCGTCGATGCAGTTTCATCCTGTTTTCGGTACCGCGGGGCGTCAGCCCACCTGCCAGCGCCAGCGCCTGCTGGACGGTCATCGACCGCTCGACACGAAACGCTCCCGGACGCTGCACCTCGCCATACACGTAACAGACCGGCGCGCGATGGACGTAAATCGAATCGCCGCCGGCCACGACCACGTCTTCGCTCGGCTGGTTGTTGAGATAGAGCGAGGCGATGTCGATCTCCTTGCGGTAGGGCTTGCCATTACGCACGCCGACGAGAATCACGGTATCCGCACCATTGGGCGCGATACCGCCGGCCATGGCGAGCACCTCGGTCACGCGGGTATTGAACGTCTCCAGCGGAAACCGGCCGGCCCGCGTCACGTTGCCGAGAACGGACACCTGGCTGCCACGCACCTGAAGTACGGAGATGTTCACCTGCGGCTGCTGAACGAAGCCGCCATCCTTCAACCCCTTGGCGATTTTCTTTTCGGCGGCACTGATCGTGAGTCCGCCGATCTGGACCGAGCCGATGAGGGGATAGGTGATTCCGCCGCCTTCCGATACCCGGGTCTCGAGCGTGAGGTCGGGGTTCTGGAACACCTGGATCCGCACGATGTCGCCCGCCCCGAGGCGATATTCGTCCGGCACTCCGTCCGCAGCACGGGCGAAGAGGCCCAGACCCATGAACCAGAGAAGAACTAGAAATCCGATGATGCGGCGCATTAATTACCTCACCCAGAGTCGATCCATCCACCATCCATCCCGCCGTCGATTACTCCGCCTGCTTCGCGGCGGCATCGAAAGCCCGTTCCGGCGACGTCCTGCGAACTACAACACCGACCGCTGCCACGAGGGCCGCGGGGCACCGACGGCCGATTCTATCAAACCATCATGTTCGCCCACTCCACAGTTTCAGTCATGAAACCGGGCGATGGCGATACTAAGAGTTCGTCTTTACCCGCGATAGGGCCCACTTGGACTATCGTACCCGCCAACCGTCATCGCGACGAGCCCGTTTTCCGCTCCTCACCAGCGCTGGCCGGTTCGACGACCTCCCCTTGATACAAGAATATTGTTGCGAATAACGACTTGAAATGTCTGCCCTTGAACACCATAATCGGCGCATGGTCGTAATTCCGGCGACCCGGAAGCGTTCTGGACGCGGGTTCGATTCCCGCCACCTCCACCACGACGGGGGTGTACTGGTTTCGACAGGGCGAACAAGGCGAGCAGGCGACCCGAGAGGCGACGGACGTAATCCGCGCAAATCCACAAACGCCAACGATGAGCGTTTCGCACTGGCCGCCTAAGACGGCCTGCTGAGGACGTAGCCATCCGAGAAACAGAATGACTACCGGCGGGGACTTCGGTCCCCGTCGTCATTTGACGCTGATCAATCGGGGACGAGCCGAAGTTCCCATTGTGGCTGCTGGTGGTTTCCCTGCGGGCTGGTATTCGGGGATGAGACGCTCCAGTTCGCCTTTCACCTCGCGCTCTTCGCGGACCGGCTCTTCCAGCCATGCCACGAGTCGGCGCAGCCACGCCGATTCCGGGACGTCGGTCGGCCTGGCGATGCGAAGCTTGGGATGGGGTGTCGGCAGCGTTGCCTCGCCGTCGGCCAGCAATTCCTCATAGAGCTTTTCACCCGGTCGCAGGCCGGTGAATTCGATTCGCACATCGTTTTCCGAATAGCCCGAAAGCCGGATCATGTCCCGGGCGAGGTCGAGAATCTTCACCGGCTCGCCCATGTCGAGGACGAAGATCTTGCCGCCTTCGCTGCCCTCGCAGGCCATCAGCCCGGCCTGGAGCACGAGTTGGGCGGCCTCGGAAACGAGCATGAAATAGCGGATCATCTCCGGATGGGTCACGGTGACCGGCCCGCCCCGGGCGATCTGCTCCCGAAACTTGGGGATCACGCTGCCCGATGAACCCAGCACGTTGCCGAACCGCACCGTCACGAAGCGGGTCGCAGGCCCTTCCGCCTGCAGGACCTGGCAGACGATCTCGGCCAGTCGCTTGCTCGCACCCATCACGCTGGTCGGATTGACGGCCTTGTCGGTCGAAATCAGGACGAACTCGCTAGCCCCATGCTCGATCGCCGCGCGGCCGACACGGTAGGTGCCCAGCACGTTGTTGCGCACCGCCGCCCAGGCGTTTACGTTTTCCATCAGCGGCACATGTTTGTGAGCCGCGGCATGGAAAACGACATCCGGCCGATACCGGGCGAAGACCTCGTCGAGGTGCTTGCCATCCTTCACGTCACCGACGATGCAGACCACCGGCCGGCCTTCGAACTCTTGCCCGATGGCATAGAGAGCGAACTCGGACTGCTCGTAGAAAACGAGCAACCGGGGCGAAAACCGGACGATCTGGCGCGCGAGTTCGGATCCTATCGAACCACCGGCCCCGGTGATCAGGACGACCTTGCCCGTCAGCAGGTGGTGCAAACCCTCCTGGTCCAACTGCACGGGTTCGCGCCCGAGCAAGTCTTCCAGTTCGACCTGATGGACTTGGGAAATGCCGATGCGGCCCGAGAGGATGTCCGCATACGCCGGCACCGAAAACACCGTGAGGCCGGCCGAGGCGGCCAGTTCCGCAGCGCGCCGGCGCTGCGCCGCCGTTGCCGAGGGCATGGCGATGATGGCATGCCTGACGCCGAGCCGCCCGGCATGCTCCCCAATGCTCGCGAGCGGGCCGAGGACGAATGCGTAATCGAGCCGGCGCCCCTGCTTGGCAGGGGCGTCATCGAGCAGCCCGACCACGCGCCACTGGTCGCCCCGGGCCAATTCGGCCACCAGCGCCGCTGCCGCGTCACCCGCACCGAGCACGAGCACGGGAACACCCCTGCCGAAGGCGCCGCCGAAGAGCTGCCCGTCCTTCCAGGCCCGGTAGAGGTAGCGATTGCCGCCCATCATCAGGATGAGCAGCAGCGGGTGCAAGACCACGACGGAGCGCGGGATGAGCGGAATCTGGAAAATATAGACGACGGCAACGACCAAGACCGCGCCCAGCCCAACCGCGATCAGCAGCCGGCGCAGGTCGCCCATGCTCGCATAGCGCCAGATGCCGCGGTACAGGCCCACCTTGAGATTGATCACCGCGTAGAGCGGCACGACCCAGACCAGCGCACGCCATGCGGCGGAGGCAAACTCTGGCGGAACCTCAAAATTGAAGCGCAGCCAATACGCCACAAGCCACATCGAGGCCGCGGCAAGGATGTCGTGAAAAAAGGCCGCGATGGTGCGGAAATTCATGCTGCATTTTAGCTCAGGAAATGCTGGAGAAATCGTCGCGGGTGGCCGGCCGCGAGGCGCACGGCACACAACGACCGGGGCCTCATGAGAAGGCGGGCGAGGACACGAGCATCGCGCAAGGCAGCCTCAGGCTGCTCGGCGGAGTTTCACTGCTTCCCTCAGTGGGAAATGCCTTCGCCCCGTATCACCCTTGCCACGGTCAGAAACAGGATCTTCAGATCGAACAGGAACGAACGACGGTGCAGATATTCCTCGTCGAGCGCCACCTTTTCGGGGATCGGCAGTTCATCCCGGCCGTTGATCTGCGCCCAGCCGGTCAGGCCCGGAACGAGGCGATGAACGCCGGCCCGCGTCCGCAGGGCGATCAGGTCGTCCTGGTTGTGGAGCGCGGGCCGCGGGCCGACGAAGCTCATGTCCCCTTTCAGGATGCTCCACAGCTGCGGCAGCTCGTCGAGGCTTGTCATGCGCAGGAAGCCGCCGACCGGTGTCAGATAGCGCTCCGGATCCGTCAGTCGGTGCGTCGCCACCTCGGGCGTGTCGATCCGCATCGTCCGGAACTTCGGCATGCGGAAAAGCACGTTGTCGCGGCCGACGCGGTCCGACCAGTAGAGAGCCGGCCCCGGCGAGGTCAGCCGCACGAGCAGCGCGATCACGAGCATGAACGGCCACAACGCCGTCAGCGCCAGCAGCGCGAACACCACATCGAACGAGCGCTTCACGTGCCTTCCCCCAACATCTCGCGCAGCCCCTCCGCCAACCCGATCCTCGCCCGCCAACCCAACTCGCGTTCTATCCTCGCCGGAGAGTAGCAGGCGGAACCGAGCAGGCGCCCGACGACCTCCGAATCGAACGGCAGGGGGCGCGCCAAAATCCTCCCACCGGCATCGCCGGCCTTGCCCAACCAACGCAAGAGCCTCTCGGGCATGCCCCACACGAAACTCAGCCGTGGTAACACGCCAGCCATGGCATCGAAAATCTCGCGGCCCGAGTACGGCCGGGGGTCGGCGACGATATAGGTCCGCCCGTTCGCCTCCGGCCGTGCCGCCACGAGACGCACCGCCTCCACCACGTCCTCGACATGCACGAGCGAACGCCGGTTGCCCGTCTCCGGCAACCGCGGAAACCAGCCGGCACGAATGCCGCGTGCCATCCGCTCCAGATTGCCTCTTCCGCCGTGCCCATAGACCATCGCCAAACGCAGGTTCACGACATGCATGCCGTACTTCGCGCCCGCCTCGAGCACCGCCGCTTCCGCCGCGCGCTTGGCCCTGCCGTAAGGCGTCGACGGCTCCCCGGGCCAATCTTCATCGACGCATTCCCCGCCCGGATCGGCCATGGCCTTGACGCTCGAAAGAAAAACGAACCGCCGCACTCCCGCCTGGCCGGCCGCCTCGACGAGATTCCTCGTTCCCTCGAAATTGACGCGCCAATGATTTTCCGGATCGGTGGAACCGAACGCATGCGCGTAGCCGGCGCAATGAAATACGGTGTCGATCCCTTCGCAGGCCGCCGCAAGCGAAAGCGGATCCAGAAGATCGCCGACCGCTTCGTCAACCTGACCCATCGGCCGACGCACCAAGGCACGCTCGCCCCCTTGCCGGAGGCGGCCGCCGATGAAGCCGCCGGCGCCGGTGATCAGGGTGGGCATCGTCGCGATTCGCCCGTCAAGATCTGCTGGCGCCAAGGATCCAACACAGGGGAGGCACGCATACCGCCAAGGGATTCAGTACTTGCGATCCGTCCAAAGATAACGAACCATGCTCGCCAAATGCCAGCGCATATGCCAGAAATTCCGACGGCTCGCCCGCCGGGCGTCATGGATTGCAATCGCGTCCGGACAAACAACGATCCCCATCCCCGCCGCGCGGGCGCGCCGGCAGATATCGACATCCTCATAGTACATGTAGTACCGCTCATCAAAGCCACCCAAGCAGGCAAAGTCTGAAGAGCGGAAGAGCATAAACATGCCCGCCACCCAATCCGGTGAAAACGAACTACCATCCGGAGGCACCGAATAGCGACCATCCGAGCGGCCCAATGCTTTTCTGAGCAGGGAGCCGACCTTAGGAAAATAGCGGGCGCTATCCTCAACCCGCCCAGCAGGAGAAAAAATCAATGGTGCGCCGATGCTGGCACGCTCTCTTTCCAGACATTTTGTCAGCACCGGAAATGGATCTCCGTTCAGCCGGATGTCCGGATTGAGCACGCAAAAATACTCCTCCTCGCAATAGTTGAACGCCGTGTTGTGATTGGCGCCATAACCCTTCGGATTGGAATTAACTATTAGCTTGAGGAAACCATCTTCAGCGAAAGCATGAGGCTCTGGAACATTCAGCGTAATAACTACCCGCTTGACATTGGAACATTGGCGCAATTGCGTGACCAGATGCGCGGCCATCGAGCCATGGGTATGGCTGACGATCGAAACTATAACTCCTTCTCTCAATGAGCTTCCCCCGAAATTCGTCTTCCAAGGATGGGGTATAAGGTCCCGTAAATTGAGCGAATCGCCTGAACATCGGCCGTCCGTGATTCTGAGCTTCCCTCGTTTTTTTCTTCTTCCAACCCGACGGCATTATGCCGCCAATTCTTGCTCATGCTGATGCCTGATCCAATCGTTCAAGAACTGCTGTGGCGAGGCGTAGCCGAGCGTGGAATGCTTTCGCCTGCGGTTGTAGAACGGCTCGATGTAATCGAAGGCGTCGGCAATC
>CAZGYD010000041.1:0-1269 GCA_964530115.1 uncultured Rhodocyclaceae bacterium
ACGCAGCGCAACGATGCGGCGATTCATGGCTGGATGGCACAAAACGTCGTCGATGCCACCACCTATGCGGCCCGCCTGACGCTCATCGCCCGCTCGCCGCTGCTCGAAGCTACCGACACGCTGGTGCTGCGCAGCGGCAAGATCCTCGAACGCGTCACCCTGCCCCAGTACGCGCGCGGCCGGCCGATCGGACGGGTCTACTCCTTCCGCGACATCACCCGGCGCGTCACCGACGAATCACGTCTGCAACTGGCGGCCCAGGTATTTGCTTCCAGCCTCGATGCGATCTTCGTCACCGATCCCGAAATGACACTGATCGACGTCAACCCGGCCTGCGAGCGGCTCACCGGGCTGGCGCGCGAGGAACTGACCGGCAAGCATGTCTACGATGTCCTCACCGACATGGTCTCGCGCGAGCACTTCGGCGCCCAGGTAGAAGCCGCATTGCAGAGCCAGGGCTATTGGGACGGCGAAGCCTGGCACCGCAACCGCGCCGGCAACACCCTGCCCTGCCAGGCCTCTCTGGTGCGCGTGCTCGACAACCAGGGCGGGCTGCTCCATTACATCGGCTTCTTCAAGGACCTCTCGGAAACCGTCAATGCCAAGAAGCGCATCGAGGAGCTCGCCTACACCGACGCGCTGACCGGCCTGCCGAACCGGCTGCTGCTCAACGAGCGCATCGAATTCGCGCTCGGCCTCGCCCACCGCGAAAAGGTCGGCTTCGCGCTGCTGTTCCTCGACCTGGACCGCTTCAAGCAGATCAACGACTCGCTCGGCCACATGTTCGGCGACCGCGTCCTCGTCTGCGTCGCCGAGCGCATCAAGGACTGCCTGCGCCAGGTCGACACCGCTGCACGCCTTGGCGGCGACGAGTTCCTCATCCTGCTGCACAAAACCGATGCCCGCGGCGCGGAAATCATCGCCCGGCGCATCCTCAACAGTCTTTCCCAGCCCTTCGTGCTCGACGATTTCTCGTTCACCCTGACCTGCAGCATCGGCATCGCGCTCTACCCAGACGACGGCGAAACGATGGACGACCTGATCAAGAACGCCGACGCGGCGATGTATCACGTCAAGGAACGCGGCCGGGCAGGTTTCCGCTTCTATTAACGGCAGATGAACGTCGGCCTGCTCTCGCGCATGAAGATCGACCATGCGATGCGCCAGGCGCTCGCCAACCCCACGCCCGAGAGCCGCTTCCAGCTCCATTACCAGCCGCAGATCCGCTTCAGCGACAACGCCATCACCGGCGTCGAAGCGCTCTTGCGC
>CAZGYD010000042.1:0-10558 GCA_964530115.1 uncultured Rhodocyclaceae bacterium
TTGCGGCAAGACCCGCTTCGTCGAGCACATGGCCTGGAAGCTGAGGAAGCCGCTCGTCACCGTCGCCTGTAACGAAGACATGACGGCGTCCGACCTGGTCGGCCGCTTTCTGCTCGACGCCTCGGGCACGCGCTGGCAGGACGGGCCGCTGGCCATCGCCGCGCGCCATGGCGCGATCTGCTACCTCGACGAGGTCGTCGAGGCCCGCCAGGACACCACCGTGGTGATCCACCCGCTCACCGACAACCGCCGCGTGCTGCCGCTCGAAAAGAAGGGCGAACTGCTGCGCGCGCATCCCGATTTCCATCTGGTGATCTCCTACAACCCGGGTTACCAGAGCCTGATGAAGGACCTCAAACAGTCCACCAAGCAGCGCTTCGGCGCCCTCGACTTCAACTACCCCGAGCATGCGATCGAGGTCGAGATCGTCGCCCACGAGGCGAAGATCGACGCCGCGGTCGCCGACAAGCTCGTCTCGATCGCCGAGCGTGCGCGCAACCTGAAAGGGCATGGCCTGGACGAAGGCATCTCGACGCGCATGCTGATCCATGCCGGCGAACTGATCGCCCGCGGTGTCGCGCCCGTCGCCGCCTGCCGCGTCGCCCTGGTGCGGCCGATCACCGACGATCCGGACATGCGCGACGCCCTGGACGCCGCAGTGTCCACCTATTTCTGATCCACGGGCGAAACCGCGCGGACGCCGCCCGCCGGCCGGCCCGGCGGCGGCGAAACCACGGACCAGGAGCGGCTTCCAGCCGCGCATCGCGCACGGCCCCTTCCGCGTGAGGGGGTCGGACGAAAGGGGGCCCCATGAACCTCAAGGACTACGCCGAGCTGATCGATGACCTGCCGGAGAACTACCGGCAACTGCTCGAGGCCGAATGGCACGAGGCGGCGCGCATCCTCTCGCCGCGCGGCCTCGACAACTGGCTGAAGAGCGCGCTGGCGCTTCATCGCATGGGTCGCGGCGGCGACATCGTCGCCGCCTGGATCGAGGAAATTCCCGCCGTGGCCCGGGAGGTCGGTGAAGATGTCATCCCAGACTTCGCCCAGCAGTGTCTGCAGTTCGCCTCGCGCACCTCGGGCGCGGTGATCGAGCTGGTGATCGCCACCTCGCCGACCGCGGCCCGGCGGCTGGGCGATCCCGAGCTCTTCCGCGCCTACCTGCAGCTCCTCAACGTCCTCCTCGGCCAGGCGGCGCGGGGACTTCGGCCGATGCTCGAGCATCTCGACCAGCTCCTCGGCGTACTCACGCTCGGCGGCCTGCGGCGCTGGGCGCTCTGGGGCGCGCAGGCGCACCGAACCAATTTCGACGAACAGGTGCGCTACTTCGGCCTCGAATCCGAAGAATCGAAGGCCATGCTGCAGAAGGAGCGCAAGGGCACCTTGTTCGTGGACATCCACCGCCGGATCGGCATGTACCTGCGGGCGCTCTGGGGCCGGGATTTCTTCATGCGCCCGACCGCCGGCGACTTCGAGTCGCGCGAGGGCTTCAAGCCCTTCATCGCCGACTTCTTCCTGCACCTGCCCGACGCCTACGACGACTGGAACGGCATACCCGGTCTCGATCTCTACCGGGCCGCCGCCGCCCACTGCGCCGCCCATGTGGTCGCCACCACTTCACGCATCGACGCCGACAGACTTTCCGTCCTGCAGCAGGTCTGCGTCGGCCTCGTCGAGGACGCGCGCGTCGAGGCGCTGGCGATCCGCCGCTTCCCGCGCCTGCGGGACCTGTGGGCGCAGTTTCATGTCGCCGATCCCCGAGGCGATGCGGTGGGCGATTACCTGAACCGGATCGCCCGGGCGCTGCTCGATCCCGCCTACGAGGATGCCGAGCCGCTCGTCGCCTGGGCGCGCGAGAACTTCGCCGACGCCGACCTGACGACCAACGCCGTCTCGCTCGATCTCGGGCTCGCGCTCGCCGAGGAGTTCCAGAAGCGCCGGCTGTCCTATTCGCCCTACCGCGACGTGCAGGCCGCGCCGTACCGCGACGACAACCGTTACCTCTGGGAGTACGAGGAATACAGCTACGAGCAAGCCATCGCCGCGGGCTTCGCCACCGAGCAGCAGGTGCGCAAATACGTCAGCGTCATGGAAATGGTCAATGAGGTCGAGGTCGAGACGGCCGGCGACGACGCGCAGGAGATCTGGGTCTGCGCGAGCGAGCTTTTCGACGACGACGGCATCTCGTTCAACGAGAAGGAAGGCAAGGAGCCGGTCGCCGAGCCGCGCCACTACGACGAATTCGACTACCATATCCAGCTCGCCCGGCCGGCCTGGGCGACGGTGCTGGAAAAGCGGCCGAAGTTCGGCGATCTCGCCGTCGTCGACAAGATCATCGACGACCACCGCAAGGTGACGCAGCGCCTGAAGCACCTGCTCGACGCCTTGCAGCCGCAGGGCGTGCAGCGCATCCGCAAGCTCGAGGAGGGCGACGAGGTCGACATCAACGCGGCGATCCGCTCGCTGATCGACATCCGCATGGGCAGCCACCCCGACCCGCGCGTGATGATGCGCTCGGTGCGCAAGACCCGCGACATCGCCGTGCTGGTGCTGCTCGACCTCTCCGAATCGACCAACGACAAGGTCGCCGGCCAGGACTACACGGTGCTCGAACTCACGCGCGCCGCCACCGTGCTGCTCGGCGAGGCGATCCACAAGGTCGGTGACGCCTTCGCCGTGCACGGCTTCTACTCCGACGGTCGCCACAACGTCTTCTACCAGCGCTACAAGGATTTCGACCAGCCCTGGAACGAAATTCCCAAGGCGCGGCTCGCGGGCATGGAAGGGCGTTTCTCGACGCGCATGGGCGCCGCGATCCGCCATGCCGGCCATCCCCTCTCGCAGGTGCGCGCGCAGAAGAAGCTGCTCATCGTCGTCACCGACGGCGAGCCGGCCGACATCGACGTGCGCGACCCGCAATACCTGCGCTTCGATGCCAAGAAGGCGGTCGAGGACGTCGGCCGCATTGGTGTCGTGCCCTTCTGCCTGACGCTCGACCCGCGTGCCGACCAGTACGTGGCGCGCATCTTCGGCCAGCGGAACTACCTGATCCTCGACCACGTCGAGCGGCTGCCCGAACGCCTGCCGCAGCTCTACGCCGGACTGACCAAGTGACGCTGAAGGCCGTCATCTTCGACGTCGATGGCACCCTCGCCGACACCGAGGAGGCGCACCGCCGGGCCTTCAATGCCGCCTTCGAGGAATTCGGCCTGCCCTGGCACTGGGACGCGACGCTCTACCGTGAACTGCTCGCCGTCACCGGCGGCCGGGAGCGCATCGCCCACTACTGCCGGCAGGCCGACCCCGCGCGGCTTGCGGAGCCCCGCTCCGGCGAATTCATCGCCCGCCTGCACGCGCGCAAGACGCGCCTCTACGAGGAGATGGTGCGCGGCGGGCAGGTCTTTGCCCGCCCGGGCGTCGTGCGGCTGATCGGCGAGCTGCGCGACGCCGGCGTGCGCCTGGCCATCGCCACCACCACTTCGCGCGCCAACGTCGAGGTGCTGCTCTCGACCACCCTCGGCGTGTTACCGCGGCTGAGTTTCGAGGTCATGGGCTGCGGCGAGGAGGCGCAGGCGAAGAAGCCCGCGCCGGACGTCTATCTCTGGGTACTCGACCGGCTCGGCCTGCCGGCCGCGGACTGCCTGGCGATCGAGGATTCGCGAAACGGCGTCCTCGCCGCGCGCGCCGCCGGCGTGCCGGTGCTGGTCACCGAGAGCTCGTGGACACAGGGCGAGAATTTCTCCGGCGCGATCGCGGTACTGCCCGATCTCGCCGAGGTCACCGTCGCCACGCTGCGCCGTCTGCACGAGGAAGCGACGTGCCGCTCGTCGACCTGAAGGACATGCTCGTCGGCGCACGCGCCGCCGGCTACGCGGTGGGCGCTTACGACGCCGTCGACAGCCGGTTCGTCGAGGCCATCATCGCCGGCGCCGAACGGGCACGCGCGCCCGTCATCCTGAGCTTCGCCGAATCGCACTTCGCCCACTACGATTTTCCGGTGCTGATGGCATCGGCCGAGGCCGCCGCGAAGAAGGCGGGCGTTCCCGTCGCCCTCTTCCTCGACCATGGCGCCGGCATTGCCAGCGCGGTCGCGGCGATCCGCCACGGCGCGAATGGCGTGATGGTCGATGCCTCGCACCTGCCCTTCGCCGACAACGTCGCGGCGACCCGCGACGTGGCCGGGATGGCGCATGCCGTCGGCGTGCCCGTAGAGGGAGAACTCGGCTATGTGCCCGGCGTCGAGGGTGAAGACGCCGAACGCCACCCCGGCGAGATCCGCCTCACCTCGCCGGAGGAGGCGGCCCGCTACGTGGCGGCCACCGGCGTGGATTTCCTTGCGGTGTCGATCGGCACGGTGCACGGCCGCTTCTCCGGCACGCCCCGCCTCGACCTCGACCGGCTGGCCGCGATCGCCAAGGCCGTCGCCGTGCCGCTGGTCATCCACGGCGGAACCGGCCTCGCCGACGACCAGTTCCGCGCCCTGATCGCGCGCGGCGTCGCCAAGATCAACTATTACACGGCACTCGCCGACGCCGCGGCACGGGCCACCCGCGAGGCGCTCGATGCCGGACGCAACTGGACGGCCGCCGGCGACGCGGCGCGCGCGGCGATCGCCGCCGAGGTCGCACGCACCTCGGCCGTCTTCGGCGCCGCCGGACGCGCCGACGAGGCGCTCGCCGCCTGCCGGCCCTGGCGCAACGTCGAACACGTGATCCTCTTCAACTGGTCGGCCGAGGCCGCCGGGCGCGAGCCGGCCTTCGAGGCCGAAGGGGAAGCCATCCTCTCCCGCGTGCCCGGCGTGCGCGAAGCCGCCGTCGGCACCGCGATCCACGACGATGCGCGCTACCGCCGCGCCTGGCTGATCCGGCTCGCGAGCGCCGCGGCAGAGTCGGCCTACATGGCCGACGCCACGCATCTGGACTACGCCGACCGTGTCTTCCGGAAACACGCGCAAGACCGGATCAAGGGCGACTACGCGCACGACTGAAGCATGTATTCCCGGCTCGCCGACTTCCCGGTGCTCGACCGCTACCCGTCGAAGATCCCGGCGCCGGTCTGGAACGCCTGGCGGCGCGCGCTGCGCCACGGGCCGCCGATCGCGCAGCGCCGTCTGGATCTGCCCGAGCTGGAGCCTTTTCAGGCCGTCCTCGAGGAGCGCCTCTGGGTCTGCGTCGACCCGACGCTCGGCGACGCGCCCATCATCGCCTGGCAGCAGTTCGATGCCACCGGGCGCAGCGACCTCACCGCGCCCGTGCCCTGTACCGTCCTCCAGTACCACTTCGGCGCCAGCCGCTTCCGCGAGCGCATCCTGCTCGCCATCGGCGCCGAACTCGAACGCGGTCTGAAGGCCGGCCGCGACTGAGACGCGCACCGGCGCCGCGCTTTCCAAGACCGGAAGGCACGCCCCGTCCCGTGCTTCGCCCGGGACCGACGCCTCGCGGCGTCCTGCACCCTCCTCGATGGTCAGCCGTCGTCACGCGCCGGAACGCTGTCGGTCGTCGGCGACACGCAGCAGCCGGAGCCGCGCCGGGGACAATACCGGCCTGATCCGGCAGGATTTCCCGCACATGCCCCAGAACAACGTCAGCAAGAACGGTTCGGCGACGGGAGTCGTGACGCTCATCGGCCAGGGCGCGCGCATCGAGGGCACCCTCACGTTCCGCGGCTACCTGCGGATCCAGGGCGACATCGTCGGTGACATCCGCTGCGACGACGACAGGGCCGGAACGGCCGTGGTCCATGGCGCGGGCAGCGTCATCGGCTCGATCGCGGCACCGAACCTCGTCATCGGCGGACGGGTCCAGGGACCGATGCACGCGGGGGATTCCATCGAGATCCTGGACGGCGCCCAAGTGCGCGGCGATGCGCGGTACCGGTTGCTGACCATCGAGCCTGGGGCGATCGTCGAGGGCGAACTGATCCCCTCGGCACACGCCGATGGCGCGCCCGACCTCGAGCGTCGTGTCCTCTCGTCGGACGAGAAGGATATCCAGGCCCTCGATGGCGCACTCGCGCATGGCCGCCGCGCCTCGGATCGCCGCCGCGCGGGCGCCCGAAGCGCGGTCGGCATCGGCGTGGCAGCGGGCCTCGCCGTCGCTGCAGGACTGTGGCTGAGTCAGGACCCGGGGCCGCTACCGGTGGCAACGGCCGATCCTGCCGCGGCGCCAGCGGCACCACCAGCCCTGCCGGCTCCGACGCAACCGCTTTCACTGGCACCGGCGGAAGCCGCCCCCGTCGCGGCCGCAGCGATGCCGGCGGCCGATCCGGTGAAAGTCGAAGGGCCGCCGCCGGCCGGGCCGGCGGCCGGCAGAATCATCACCGTGACCGGCGCCGACCCGGCCAAGCCCGCCGGCGTCGTCTATGTCAGGACCCGCGAGCCGGCCGTGCTCTGGGTGAAGCCGCGCGCCGCCGATGCGGTAGGCCGTCGCATCGAGGTGCCCGGTCATGCATCGAAGAAGTATCCGATCTCGGCCGACGAGGTGCTTCGCGTCACCGGGGGCCGCGGTGTCGAACTCTTCTTCCAGGGCAGGAAACTTTCGCCCGCGGCCCTCGATGGCGGGCACTGGATCGCCTTCGAGGCCGCCGAAGCACCGACCGCTCCGGCTTCGCCCGTTGCCGCTGCGATGCCGTCTGCGCCGGCGAACCACACTGGCGCCACCCCCGCGACCGGAAACTGAGCGCAACCCAAACTCAGCCGCGGTAACACGCCGGCCGGCGGCCATGAGCGGCTATTGTCGGCGCTTGACCGCGGCGAGGATGCCCTGCATGAGGGCCGTGGGCGTGGGCGGGCAGCCGGGCACCCTGACATCGACCGGGATCACCGCCTCCACCGGTCCCACCGTCGCGTAATTCGGGCCGAACAGCCGGCCGGCCTCGCCGCAGCCGCAGCCGCAGTCGCCGACGGCGACGACGAGCTTGGGATCGGGCGTGCATTCCCAGGCGACCTTGAGTGCGGTCTCCATGTTCTTCGTCACCGGCCCGGTGACGAGCAGCATGTCGGCATGGCGCGGGCTAGCGACGAACTTGATGCCGCGGCCTTCGAGGTTGTAGTAGGGGTTGTTGAGCGCGTGGATCTCGAGCTCGCAGGCGTTGCACGAACCGGCATCGACCTCGCGGATGGTCAGCGCACGGCCGAGGATGGCGAGGATCTCGTCGTTGAGCCGGCCGATCTCCGCCTGCGCGCCGGTCCCGGCGGCCACCGGCGGCTCGGTGAGGATGCCCGTCCTGACGATGCGCCTGAGCAGGGGAATCATGTGTCGTGCCCGGAGTAGGAGAGATTGAACGACTTGTTGATGAGCGGGAAGTCGGGAACGATGTCGGCCATCACCGCATGTTCGAGCGCCGGCCACGCCTGCCACGAGGGATCGTGCGGATGGCAGCGGGCGATGCGGCCATGCTCGTCGAGATGGACGCCGACGATCACCTCGCCGCGCCAGCCCTCGATGACACCCAGTCCGGCGCCACCGGGCTTCGGCTCGACCTCGAGGCGCACCGGCCCGCCCGGCAGGCGGCCGGCGATGCTGCGGATCAGGCGCAGCGACTCGAAGACTTCCCCGAAGCGGACGGCGACCCGCGCGGCGACGTCGCCGCGATCGTCGGTGACCGGCCGCACGCCCAGCCCGGCGTAGGGCACCGGCGGCTCGTAGCCGTAGCGCCAGCAGCGGCCGTCGAGCAGCAGGCCCGTGGCGCGCGCAGCCATGCCGGTGAGCGAGAGCTCGCGCGCGAGCTCCGCCGTGATCGCGCCCGTGGTGACGAAGCGATCCTGCAGGCCGGGGTGCTCGTCGTAGATCGCGCGCAGCGCCCTGACCTCGCGTTCGATCACGTCGCACTGCGCCGCGAGCGCGGCGATCGACTGGCCATCGGGATCGACTGCGACGCCGCCAGGGACGATGCGGTCCATCATGAAGCGGTGGCCGAAGATCTCGGCGTTCAGGCGGACCCAGTCCTCCTTGAGGCGAAAGAACTGCGTCAGGCCGAAGGCGAAGGCGGCATCGTTGCCGAGCATGCCGAGATCGCCGAGATGGTTGGCGATGCGCTCGCGCTCGAGCATCAGCGCGCGCAGGCCGAGGGCGCGCGCGGGCGGCTCGACGCCGCAGGCCGCCTCGACCGCCGTCGCATAGGCCCAGGCGAAGGCGCAGGTGGAATCGCCCGACACGCGGCCGACGAGCCGCGCGCCGGTGGCCAAGTCAGCCGTGGCGAGACGCCGCTCGGTGCCCTTGTGCTGGTAGCCGAGACGCTCTTCGAGGCGCAGCACCTTCTCGCCGATCACCGAGAAGCGGAAATGGCCCGGCTCGATGATGCCGGCGTGGATCGGGCCGACGGGGATTTCGTGCGCGCCTTCGCCACCGACCTGGACGAACTCGTAGTCGGTCGGGCCGTTGGGAAATTCGGGCGCGCCGGCATCGTGGCGCAACGGATACCAGTCGGCCGGCCAGCCGCCGAGGCGCAGCCAGGGCCGCGGGTCGCCGCCGTCGCTGGCGATGCCGACCAGGTCGCGCATCGCGCGCTGCATGCGATTGGCGGCGGGAAAGATGCCGGAGAGGTCGGGATAGACCGGGCTCTCGGCCGGCAGGTCGAGCGTGACCCAGGCGTGGCCCTCGTTGATGCCGAACACGCAGTGCAGGCGGAAGCCGGCCGCCTGCGGCCGCCGGTCCTCGCCCCAGAGCGCGCCGATGCGGCCGTCGGCCCGATGGACCGCGATCGCGAAGCGCAACAGGTCCTCGCCATCGCTGGCGGCACCGCGCCACACCGGGCTGCCGGCGCCCGCCTGCTGCTCGAATTCGATCGGTTCGTCGAACAGATTCATAGGGCGAGGGGGGATCAGAGGGGGCGGGCCATCAGCCGAGCATCCTCGCGGCTTCGTGGAACCAGCGCGTGAGATAGGGCGGGATCCAGAGCCCGAGCATCAGCACGAGGCCCAGATGCACGAACACGGGCGTGATCGCCGGCGCGTGCGGCAGCCGCCGCGCATGCGTCTCGCCGAACACCATCGGCTGCACCTTGCCGAAGATCTGGGCGAAGGCGACGCCAAGCGCCAAGAGCAGGATCGGCGTCGCCCACGGATGGTGCTTCATGGCGTGGGTGAGGATCATGAACTCGCTGGCGAAGACGCCGAACGGCGGCATGCCGAGGATGGCCAGCGTGCCGAGCATCAGCCCCCAGCCGATCAGCGGGTTGATGCGGATGAGGCCGCGGATGTCGGCCATCATCTGGGTGCCGGCCTTCTGCGCGGCGTGGCCGACGGCGAAAAAGATCGCCGACTTGGTCAGCGAATGCATGGTCATGTGCAGGAAGCCGGCGAAGTTCGCCACCGCGCCGCCCATGCCGAAGGCGAAGGTGATGAGCCCCATGTGCTCGATCGACGAGTAGGCGAACATGCGCTTGATGTCCTTCTGCCGGCCGAGGAAGAAGGCGGCGAGCAGCAGGGTGAACAGTCCGAAGCCCATCATCAGGTTGCCGGCGAAGTCGCTGTGGATGGCGCCATCGGCCAGCACCTTGCAGCGCAGGATGGCGTAGAGGGCGACGTTGAGCAGCAGGCCGGAGAGCACGGCCGAGACCGGCGTCGGGCCCTCGGCATGGGCGTCGGGCAGCCAGTTGTGCAACGGCGCCAGGCCGACCTTGGTTCCGTAGCCGACCAGCAGGAAGATGAACGCCAGCGCCATGATGGTCGGTTCAAGGCTCCCCTTGACGTCCACCAGATGCGTCCATAGCAGCGCATTGCCCGTCTCGCCGAGCACGCGCTCGGCGGCGAAGTAGAGCAGGATGGTGCCGAACAGGGCCTGGGCGATGCCGACGCCGCAGAGGATGAAGTATTTCCAGGCCGCCTCCAGCGAGGCCGGCGTGCGGTAGAGCGACACCAGGAGCACCGTGGTCAGCGTCGCCGCCTCCATGGCCACCCAGAGGATGCCCAGGTTGTTCGTCGTCAGCGCCACCAGCATGGTGAACATGAACAGCTGGTACATGCTCTTGTAGAGCCGCAGGCGAGGCACCGTGAGCTTGCCGTGGGCGTGCTCGTTCTTCATGTACGGGCCGGAGAAGATGCTCGTCGTCATGCCGACGAAGGCCGTCAGGGTGACGAAGAAGACGTTCATCGAGTCGATGAAGAACTGCTCGCCGAAGGCGAAGCGCGGGCCGTTGGCGACGATCTCCGCCGTCAGCAGGGCCGAGGCGAGAAAGGTTCCCGCGCTGGCGATGATGTTGAGATGCGGCGCCCAGGCGCGTTCGCCGGCCACCGTCAGCAGCACGCCGCTGACGAGGGGAATGGCGAGGAGGAGGACGAAGAGATCCATCAATGATCCTTCAGCTGTTCCATGTGCCGGATGTCCAGGCTGTCGAACTGGTCGCGGAGCTGGAAGAAGAACACGCCGAGGATGATGACGCCGACTAGCAAGCCGAGGGCGAGGCCGAGCGCGACGACCATCGGCATGCCGTAGGTCTGTCTATTATGCACATCGCACGCTGCCGACGAACGACGCGGTGTAGACAGCGCTTGCCGCAGTAGCATGAACAAAAACATCCGCAGATAGCGATGCTCGAGGAAGGTTAGTGCTTAGAA
>CAZGYD010000043.1:0-9499 GCA_964530115.1 uncultured Rhodocyclaceae bacterium
CCTCCCGCCCTCCCCCTCGCGGGGGAGGAGCCCGCGTGCGGCGCTGCGCGCCGTCCGTCACGGGGCGCTCCGGTCAACCCTCACTGCGGTTCGCGCCTTTCGGCGCGTGCCCCTTCAATCTTGAACCTTGCCCGGCGTCTCACGACGGCTGACCAGCCCGAAGGGCGCAGGACGCCGCGAAGTGGCGGTCCCGAGCGCAGCGAGGGATGGGGCGTAGCCCCGCAGTTTCGTCGGCACGGCCCCACGTCATGGCGGTTCGACGCCGGGCAGCGACGCCATGCGCCGGTCGAAGCTGAGGGTTCGCGCGCAGCCGGCCGCGCGGGCCTTGGCGACGATGAGGCAATCGGGGAAATCCGGCCCGCCGGCTTCGAAGAGGCCGAGCGCCTCGCGGACCGCCTCCGGCGATTCGAGCGCGACGCTGGCATTGCCGAGGAGCGCCCGCACGGTTCGGGCGATGTCGTCGCGGCCGAGCTCATAGGCGCGCGCCAGCGTCCAGCACAGTTCGACCAGCACGACGTCCGAGACGAACAGGCCGCCATCCTCTTCCGCGTGCGCGTCGAACACCGCCTTGGCGCGCCGGGCCTGCGCCTCGTCGTCGCGGGTGACGAGGCGCACGAGGACGTTGGTGTCGAGCGCGATCACTTCCTGCGCCGCCGGTTGCGGCCGGCCGCCGCGGCGGCGATGCCCGCGTCCATCTCCTCGATTGTGCGCGCCACCATGCCCGGACGGTGCAGCAGGCCGAACAGGTTGTCGGCACCACGGGCAAGGATGCGCACCCGCAGCGTGCCGTCCGCCTCGATCTCGAAATCGAGCCGGCTGCCCGGCCGGATGCCGGTGCGCTCGCGGATTTCCTTGGGCACGGTGACCTGGCCCTTGTCGGTGACGGTTGCCAGCATGCGTTCCTCCTGACGGGTTTCTTCCTTACTTTCGGCGATGATCAAGGATAAAACAGGCCGGAAAGGACGTCAAAGATCGTCCAACCCGCACGCCGCGCTCTCCCGGTCTCGCGGCCATCCCGCTTTTCCCCGGCGTGTTACGACGGCTGAGTCTCGTCCGGCGCGGCCCAGCGATCCGCCGCCGCGTCGTCGGATTCGCGCGCATCGACCCAGCGGCTGCCTTCGGCGGTCTCTTCGAGCTTCCAGAACGGCGCGCGGGTCTTGAGGTAGTCCATGATGAATTCGCAGGCGGCGAAGGCGTCGTGCCGGTGCCGCGAAGACACGGCCACGAAGACGATGCGCTCGCCGGGCAGCAGCCGGCCGACGCGGTGGATCACGCGCACGCCGAGGAGCTGCCAGCGCGCCTTCGCCTCGGCGACGATGGCCTCGAGCGCCTTCTCGGTCATGCCCGGATAGTGCTCGAGCGTCATGGCGCGGACCTCGCCGCCACGCACGAGGCCGACGAAGCTCGCCACGGCGCCGGGATCATTGCCCGCGGCGGCAAGCGCGGCGATTTCCGCGCCCGGATCGAAGTCGGCTTCCTGAACGCTGATCACTGCCCTATCCCCCCGTCACCGGCGGGAAGAAGGCGACCTCGTCACCGGCCTTCACCGGCGCGTCGAAGCCGGCCATCCGCTGATTGACCGCGCAGCGCAGGTTCTTCGCCCGTGCAAGCTGCGCCCAGGGCTCGCCGCGGGCGGCGATGGCATCGCGCAGCGCGCCGGCCGTGGCCACGCCCGCAGGCAGGTCGAGGTCTTCGCCCGAGACGCCCAGCGCCTCGCGCAGGCTGGCGAAATACAGAATCCTGATCTTCATGGCAAATCCCCGAAGGCGAGGTAGCGCACGGTATCGCCGGGGCGGACGGTCGTGCTGGCCGGGATGTCGGCGAGCCCGTCGGCCCAGACGCAGGAGGTGAGCACGCCCGAGCTTTGGTTGGGGTACCGCTCGAGCCGGCCGTCGGCGGCCACGCGCACGCGCAGGAACTCGCGCCGGTTGCCGGGCTTCGGCCAGTCGAAGCCGGCCGTCATGGTGCGCGCCTTCGGCAGCACGTCCTTGGCGCCCTGGCAGGCGCGGATGAAGGGCCGCACGAGCAGGTTGAAGGTGACGAAGGCCGAGACCGGGTTGCCCGGCAGGCCGACGAAGTCGGCATCGCCGACCTTGCCGAAGGCGACCGGCTTGCCGGGCTTCATGGCCACGCTCCAGAGCGAGAGTTCGCCCTCGGCCTCGACCGCGGGCTTGACGTGGTCCTCCTCGCCGACCGAGACGCCGCCCGTGGTGATGACGAGGTCGTGGAGCGCGGCGGCCTTCCTGAGCACGGCGCGCGTGGCCTCGAGGCTGTCTTGCAGGTTGCCGAATTCCTCGACCGCGCAGCCGAGGCTACGGAGCAGCGCCGCGAGCTGGTAACGGTTGGAGTTGTAGATCGCGCCGGGCGGTAGCGGCTCGCCGGGGGTGACGAGCTCGTCGCCGGTCGAGAGCACGGCGACCGAGAGCCGCCGCAGCACCGGCAGCCGCGCGCAGCCGACCGAGGCGGCGAGCCCGATCGCCGCCGGCGTGAGCAGCGTGCCCGCGGCGAGCACTTCCGAATCGCGGGCGATGTCCTCGCCGGCGCGGCGGATGTTCTCGCCGGCTTCGGGCACATGGTTGATGCGCACGGCGCCCTCGCCCGCGTGCTCGCAGAGCTCCCGCATGACCACGGCGTCGGCGCCCGGCGGCACCGGCGCGCCGGTGAAGATGCGCGCCGCCGTGCCCGGCGCGAGCGTGTGGCCGACGCTGCCGGCCGGGATGCGCTGGGCGACGCGCAGCACGGTACCGGGCGCCGTGACGTCGGCGCGGCGCACGGCGTAGCCGTCCATGCCGCTGTTGTCGAGCGGCGGCACGTCGATGCTCGAGCGCACGGGCTCGGCGAGCACGCGGCCCAGGGCCTCCGAGAGCGGCACCTGGTCGGTGCCCTTGACCTTGCGCGCCGCGGCGAGCAGCCGCGCCTGCGCTTCGTCGAAACTCAGCATGTTCATCCTCAGAGCCTGTGAAAAAATTCGTCGCGAGCGCAGCCGAGACGCGGCGCGAGCGAGCAAAAGGCAAGACATATCATGTCGATAGACGCCGCCTTGAGCGAGCGAGCAACAAAGTATCGGCAAGCGCAGCAGAATTTTTCACAGGCGCTCACAGTCCGGTCTGCTCCAGTATGAAGGCCGCGATGGCCTCGTGGTCGTCGAGGTCGAGCCAGGGCAGCGGGCAGTCGGCCGGCCGCTCGGCCGCGGGCGTCGCCAGCGCGACGATGCTCGGGTTCTCGGGCCAGATGAAGGGCTTGCCGTTGGCGCGCCGGTGCACTTCGAGCTTGGGGATCGGCGTGGCCTTGAAGCCTTCGACGAGCACGAGGTCGCAGGGCGACAGGGTCGCGATCTGCTGCTCGAAGCCCGGCTCGGGCTCGTCGCGCAGCTCGTGCATCAGCACCCAGCGCCTGTCGCAGACCAGCATCACTTCCGTGGCCCCGGCCTCGCGGTGACGATACGAGTCCTTGCCCGACTTGTCCAGATCGAAGTTGTGGTGCGTGTGCTTGATCAGCGAGACCTTGAGCCCGCGCGCGACGAAACGCGGGATCAGCCGCTCGATCAGCGTCGTCTTGCCGGCGCCGGAATACGCTGCGAACCCGAAGACCTTCATCCCCAAAATCTCACCACCAAGTCATCAAGGGCACAAAGTTGCACCAAGAACAAGAGGTTGCGGGATCCAGGCCTTTCACCCGCCGGGTGAGCGCGCTGCTCGTAAAAAAAACTTGGCGCCCCTTGGTGTTCTTGGTGTCTTGGTGGTGAATGACCGCGGAATTTAGGTTCATTCCATCCTCACCTTCGCGAAGCCGCCGCCCGGCGTGCGGAAGTTGGTCGTCTGGCCTTGCCAGACCCGGGCGGCGATGAACTGGAGCGCGCCACGATAGGCATAGCAGCGGATGTCGGCCTTGAGTTCGGTCAACGCGCCTTCGACCTCGGCGGCCACGGTCGAGGGCGGCACGTATTCCTGGGCGACGTAGCCGCCGGCGAGCACCTCGTCGAAGACGCGCTTGGTCATCTTGTCGCCACGGTAGGCGGCCCGGGCGCCGAAGCCCGCCGCCGGCTTGAAGAAGAGCGACCTGCGCCGGGCCCAGAGGTCACCGGCGTCCTCCACGCGGACGATCTCGGTGCGCGGCACGGTCTGCGCGACGAGCGCCCGCGTTTCGGCATCGACGCCGATCTCGGCGAGGAAGGCGTCGTCCGCAAGCAGCGCGAGGTTCTTCTTGTCGGCGTAGAGCGCGTGGCCGCGCGGATGCGGCGTGACCACCGCGGCGCCGTCGAGCCAGGCCTGGCGCAGCGCGGCGCTGCCGGGCGCTTCGAGCGCGAAGTCGGTGAGCCGGTTGTAGACGAGGTCGAGCCGCGTCTGCTCATGCCAGAGGCCGCCGTGGCAGAGCATGAGGTCCTGTGGATCGCAGATCACGGCGCGGATGCCATGGGCGGCGAAGAGCTCGCGGAAGAGGACGAACTCCGGGTAGAGGTACTGCGCTTCGGGCTTCTCGTCGACGATGGCGAGCGTCGTGAGCCCCGGGCACTCGGCGCGGAACATGGCGACGAAGGCTGCCTCCACGTCCGCCCTGCCCGCCTGCCGGGCCGCGAGCAGGCCGCCGCCGGCGTTGGTGTTGATCTCGATGAGCTTCGGGCCTTCGGGCGTCAGGTGGAAGTCGTAGCCGTAGAAGACGCCGGGGTTCGGCGGCGCGTGGCGGGCGATCTCCGGCGCCCCCGCGAGCGCGCGCGCCTGCCAGCCCGGCAGGGCGACGATGCGCTCCATGGCCGCGATGAACGCCGTCATGCGCGGCGTGTCACCACGGCTGAGTTTCACCACGGCCGGGGAAAAGAGGTGCGGCCGCTCGGCGAGCAGGGCGGCGATGGTTTCCGTCACGACAGCCGCCGGACGTAACGGACGCCCGCCAGCGACTCGAAGTGCGCGTCCTGCGTCCAGAGGATCGCGTCGTGCCGGCGGGCGGTGTAAAGGATGATGCTGTCGGCGAGCGGCAGCTTCAACTCGCAGGACAGCACCGCGGCGCCGATCGCGAGGCTCTCGCTGAGGTCGATGCAGCGGCCCTGGCGCATCAGGCCGATGGCGCGCAGGGCGTCGGCCTCGTTGCGCTGCTGGAGGATTCGCTTGAACACCTCGAAGAGCGTCAGCGTCGGCACGATCAGCGCCTCGGGCCGTTCGATGGCGGGCGCGAAGAATCCGGCATTCGGGCCGTCGGCGAAATATTCGAGCCAGCCGCAGGAATCGACGACGTTCATGCCCGGTCGTCATCCCGCGGAACGTCGGTATCGATGCCGCGCAGGAAACCGCGCAGACTCGGCGCCGGCTCGATCGGCAGCAGTTCGATGCGCCGGTCGAAGGCGATGACCTGGAGCTTCTGGCCCGCCTCGATGCCCAGCTGCTCGCGGATCGGCTGGGGGATCACGACCTGGAACTTCGGCGAGACGGTGACGGAAATCATGGCGGACTCCAATGGTATTTCGAAGCGCTTATCGATGGCAATCATGTTTTACCATGTCCGGGCGGCATTGAAAACGGGCCCGCCAGGGGGCTTCAACGGGCGAAGAACGCCTCGACGTCGGCGATCTCGCGCGTCCGCCGCATCGGCGGCAGGCTCTGCCAGATGCGCCGGCCGTAGGGCCTGTCGACGAGGCGCGGGTCGCAGACCATGAGCACGCCGCGGTCCGTCTCGTCGCGGATCAGCCGCCCGGCGCCCTGCTTCATGCTGATCACCGCGCGCGGCAGCTGGTACTCGTGGAAGGGGTTGCGCCCCTGGCGCTTGAGGTGGTCGATGCGCGCCGCGAGCACGGGGTCGTCGGGCGGCGCGAAGGGCAGCCTGTCGATGACGACGAGCGAGAGCGCCTCGCCGCGCACGTCCACGCCCTCCCAGAAGCTCTGGCTGGCGACGAGGACGGCGTTGCCGAGGAAGCGGAAGCGTTCGAGCAGCTCGGTCTTCGAGCCTTCCCCCTGGAGGAGCAGCGGGAACTCGGCGCCTTCGCGCTCCATGCGCTCCTCGAGCAGTTCGTGGATGCGGCGCATGGCGCGCAGCGAGGTGCAAAGGACGAAGGCGCGGCCGCCCGAGGCGCGGATCGCCGGCCAGGCGGCCTCGACGACGGCCTCGTGATAGGCCGGGCTGTTGGGATCGGGCATGCCCGTGGGCACGTAGAGCAGCGCGCAGCGGCCGTAATCGAAGGGCGAACCCCAGAGGCCGGTGTCGGCGTCGGCGAGACCCAGCTCGGCGCAGTAGTGGCCGAAGTCGCGCCCGACCGCGAGCGTCGCCGAGGTGAAGATCCAGGCGCGCGGGTGGCCCGCCATCTGCTGGCGGAAGATCTCGGCGACCGACAGCGGCGTGAGGTTGAGGATCACCGCGTGCGCCGTGACCTCGACCCACTTGATGAAGGCTTCCGCCTCGTCGTCCGCGGCCGGCGGCTTTTGCCAGCGTTTGAGACGCAGCGCCAGGTCGTGGGCGCGGGCGAGGCAGTTGGCGAGCCCCTCGGAGCGCGCCGCCTGCGAATCCAGATGGCGCATGAGTTCGGCGAGTTCGCCCTCGAGCGCAGCGAGCGCCTCGACGGCCCTGGCGTGTTCCCGCCACTGAGTTTCGGCAAGCCGCAATCCCTCGCGGTGGAAGGCGAGGCGGAAGTCCCGGGCGCACTTCTCGAGCGACCGGCAGGCGTCCTGGAGCGCCGGGTAGTCCTTCGCCGCCGCGACCGCCTCGAGGCGCGCATCGCGCGCGAGATCGACGATCTGCGCCGTGCCCACCGCCTCGCCGAAGAAAAGGCCGGCGACGTCCGGCAGCTGGTGCGCCTCGTCGAAGATCACCGTGTTGCAGGCGGGCAGCAGCTCGCCGAGGCCGTCGGTGCGCAGCATGACGTCGGCAAAGAAGAGATGGTGATTGACGACCACCACGTCGGCCGTCATCGCCTCGCGCCGTGCGGCGATGACGAAGCATTCCTTCTGGTACGGGCAGTCCTGGCCGAGGCAGTTCTCGCGCGTCGAGGTCGCCAGCGCCCAGGCGCCGGAATCCTCGGGCACGGCGGCGAGTTCGGCCTTGTCGCCAGTCTTCGTCGCCTTGGCGAAGCGGGCGATCGTGCGCAGGTGCGCGGCCTCCTCACGGCTGCCGAGCCGGCCCTCGGCGAGCGCGCGCTCGAGGTGGTAGGGACAGACGTAGTTGGCGCGGCCCTTGAGCAGCGCGATGGTCGCCGGCAGGCCCAGCGCGTCGCGCACCGTCGGCAGGTCGCGGTCGAAGAGCTGGTCCTGGAGCGTCTTGGTGCCCGTGGAGATGATCACCTTGCCGCCCGCGAGGAGCGCCGGCAAGAGGTAGGCGAAGGTCTTGCCGGTACCGGTGCCGGCCTCGGCGACGAGCGCGCGGTGGCCGGCGATCGCCTCGGCGATGCGCTCGGCCATCTCGACCTGCTGCGGCCGCAGCCGGTAGCCCGGAATCGCGCGGGCGAGCGGACCGTCGGCGGCGAAAAGTCGGTCCAGATCAGGTTGGGCGGGCATGGGGGGCTGGCATGGTAGCACGCCTTTCCTTGTACTCACAAATGACGTACCATGCCGGCACCACTGCCTTGCCGTGACGATTGACCATGACCACCACCGTTTTGAAGGATTCCCGCCTGAACATCCGTTGCGACTCGCACGCACGCGCCCTGCTCGACCGCGCGGCGGCCTATGCCCGCGTCAGCGTTTCCGAGTTCGTTTTGAAAAATGCGCTGGCGAGCGCCGAAGCCGTGGTGCAACACCACGAATCGATCACCCTGACGGGCGATGAGTTCCGCGCCTTCCTGTCGGCGCTCGACACGCCGGCCAGACCGAACGCCGCCATGAAGCGCGCGCTCAAACGCCATGCGCGACAGGTGCGCTGACCCGGCGTACCGCATCCGCGCCCTCGATGCGGAAATCGACACCGATGGCTTTCGTTGCGGGCAGGCGGCGCTGGACGACTATATCCGGCGCTACGCCAGGCAGGACGTGAAACGCGGGCTGGCGCGCGTGTTCGTCGCCACGCCGGAAAAGGAACCGCGTCACCTCGCGGGCTACTTTACTCTCTCCGCCGCCGCCGTCAGCGCAGCCGACCTGCCCGAGGCGCTGCGTCGCAAACTGCCCCGCTATCCGGTGCCGGTGGCTTTGCTCGGCAGGCTGGCAGTGGACACCTCGTTTCAAGGCAAGGGACTGGGCGGCATCCTGCTCGCCGACGCCTTGCTCAAAGTCGCAGCCGCCAGCCGGATACTGGCGATGGCCGGCATGGTCGCCGATGCCAAGGACGAGACCGCCGCGGCCTTCTATCGCCACTTCGGCTTCCTGCCGCTGCCCGGGCAACCGGGACGGATGCTGCTTCCCGCCCGCGCCTTTCCGCACATCGCTTAGCATGAAACGCCTTACCTGCCGACCACGACCTCCGGCTTGTCATTGAGCACGGGTGGCCCGATGCCGGCGATGCGGCGTTAGGACCGACTGCCTTCGACCGCCTCCGCGAAAGCCTTGGGCGAGAGCGTGCGCGCCTGGGCGAAACCGCCGACGAAACGCACCGTCTCCGGTTCAATCACGAACAGCGAGAAATCGGCGAAATCGAACATCGGCTCGCTCTCGGGAAAGCGCGCGAGGTAGGCCGCCCGCGCGGCCGCCTCTTCCGCCGTCCCGCGCGCGCACGGCATGGCGCGACCCTGGACGGTGATCCGTGCCACCGCCTGGGCCGGCACGCCGGCCTCGCGCGGCGCCGTGACCAAGAGGCTCACGCGCGGGTCGGCCCGCATGTCCTGCGTGTGCGCGGCGAGCGCGCTGACGTGGATGACGAGGCGCGCTCCGGGGGAAAGCAGCGCGAAAGGCACCATCGAGACGAAGGCGCGGCCCTCGTGCAGCGTGCCGAGCGCGGCGATCTCCTGTGTTTGCATCATCCGGCGGAGGAGTTCGACCTGGGCGGAATCCATCGTCTGCGCTCGTGGGGGAAAACGGCGGGCAGGATACCCGTGCGCCCCGGCGCGGGCAACCGCCGGGGGCCGGCCGGCGTGCCACCACGGCTGAGTTTGTCTGACGTCGGACGCCCGCTGCCAATGGCCACGAGTCATGCAAGAATAACGATCACTCACCCGCCCATAAGGAAAACACATGAAGCTCGAAACCCTCGCCATCCACGCGGGCTACTCGCCCGATCCAACCACCAAGGCCGTAGCCGTGCCGATCTACCAGACGACCTCCTACGCCTTCGACGATACGCAGCACGGGGCCGACCTGTTCGACCTCAAGGTCCAGGGCAACATCTACACGCGGATCATGAATCCGACCACCGACGTGCTGGAAAAGCGCCTCGCGGCGATGGAAGGCGGCATCGGCGCGCTGGGGCTCGCCTCCGGCCAGGCGGCGATCACCTACGCGATCCAGACCATCGCCGAGGCCGGCGACAACATCGTCTCGGTCGGCACGCTCTACGGCGGCACCTACAACCTGTTCGCGCACACGCTGCCGCAGTATGGGATCGAAGTGCGCTTCGCCGATTACCGCGACCCCGCGTCCTTCAAGCCGCTGAT
>CAZGYD010000044.1:0-1055 GCA_964530115.1 uncultured Rhodocyclaceae bacterium
TCAGGGAAGAAGAGACGCGACGAAGATATTGACGATAGCGACATCGCATGTAGAGTATTCGTCGGCGACAAGGCATTATGCGCATGTTGACTGTCCGGGACATGCGGACTATGTAAAGAACATGATAACCGGAGCCGCGCAGATGGACGGGGCGATATTGGTAGTATCGGCGGTAGACGGGCCGATGCCGCAGACGAGGGAGCACATACTGTTGGCGAGGCAGGTAGGAGTGACGTATATAGTGGTATTTTTGAATAAGATAGACATGGTTGAAGACAAGGAGATGATAGACCTTGTTGAAGAAGAAGTAAGGGATTTGCTGAAGAAGTATGAATTCCCCGGGGACAAGACGCCTGTGATAAGGGGATCGGCGTTTAAGGCGTTAAATGATCCGAAGGGGCCGGATGCAAAGCCGATACTTGATTTGATAGCGGCGCTAGACAC
Organism: uncultured Rhodocyclaceae bacterium; assembly: GCA_964530115.1. Taxonomy (GTDB): domain Bacteria; phylum Pseudomonadota; class Gammaproteobacteria; order Burkholderiales; family Rhodocyclaceae; genus Fen-999. The sequence goes on from CAZGYD010000044.1 coordinate 445, forward strand.
ATGGGTACCGGAGCCAAAGAGGGATATAGACAAGCCGTTTATGTTGGCGGTTGAAGATGTATTTTCGATAACCGGGCGCGGTACGGTTGTGACAGGAAGGATAGAGAGAGGAAAGATAAAGGTAAACGAGGAAGTGGAGATAGTAGGGCTGAGAGAGACAAAGAAGACGGTTGTAACCGGGGTTGAAATGTTCAGGAAACTGCTTGATGAAGGGCAGGCCGGGGACAATGTAGGATTGCTGTTAAGAGGAATAGAAAAGAACGAAGTTGAAAGAGGGCAGGTGCTTGCAAAACCGGGAAGCATAAAGCCGCACAAGAAGTTTAAGGGGCAGGTATATGTACTGACGAAAGATGAAGGCGGGCGTCATACGCCGTTCTTTAACAATTATCGTCCGCAGTTTTATTTCAGGACGACAGACGTAACCGGAAGCATAAAGCTGCCTGCTGGAGTTGAGATGGTAATGCCGGGCGATAATGTGACAATGGATGTTGAACTTATAACACCGATAGCAATGGAAAAGGAACTGCGTTTTGCGATTCGTGAAGGCGGCAGGACGGTAGGTTCCGGTGTTATTACGGAAATAACAGAATAAATAAACCGTAACGAGAATT
>CAZGYD010000045.1:0-34775 GCA_964530115.1 uncultured Rhodocyclaceae bacterium
ACGAAGCGGGGGCCAGCGAGGCACGCCTGGAAGACGGCCGCGGCGCAGAAGGGGGCTGAGGAGAAAGCCGGGGCGGCGAGGACGTCGACGTCGCAGACGGCGGCGGCGACGAAGGCCGAGGCGCCGAGGAAGGAGGGGGCGAAGAAAGATGCGGCGCCGAAGAAGGCTGCGCCGAAGAAGGCGGCGGCGAAGAAAGCCGCGGCGCCGAAGAAGGCTGCGACGAAGAAGGCGGCGGCGAAGAAAGCCGCGGCGCCGAAGAAGGCTGCGCCGAAGAAGGCGGCGGCGAAGCCCGCCGCGAAGAAAGCTGCCGCGAAGAAGGCGGCGGCGCCGAAGAAGGCCCCCGCGAAGCCTGCCCCGGCGGCACCGGCTGCGGCCCCCTCGACCGCTGCTGCGCCCGGCCTCAAGTCCGCGCTGAACCCAGCCGCGGCCTGGCCGTTCCCGACGGGGTCGCGTCCGTCCTGATCGGTCGCGCGATCGAATCGAGGGAGGCCGGCCGGCCTCCCTTTTTTATCTGAGCATCCTTGCCATGCGCTCGATGCCGAGCGCAAGCCGTTCGGCGCTCGTCGTGTAGGCAAAGCGCATGTGCCGATCGGGCGCGGTCTCGCCGAAATCCCGCCCGGGGGTTGCCGCCACACCGGCCTCCTCGAGCAGCCGCAGCGCGAAATGGTCGCTGTCGGCCGCAAGCCTTCCGATGCCGGCATAAATGTAGAACGCGCCTGCCGGTTCCGCCATGATCTCGAAGCCGAGCGCGCGCAGTCCCGGCAGCAGCAGGTCGCGCCGGGCACGGAATTCCTGCCGGCGTGCCTCGCAGATCGCCATCGCCTCGGGCGTGAAGGCGGCCAGCGCCGCATGCTGGGCGATGGTCGAAGGGGCGATGTAGAGGTTCTGCGCGAGCTTCTCGATCGCCCGCACCAGGCTGGGCGGAACGACGAGCCAGCCCAGCCGCCAGCCGGTCATGCCGAAATATTTCGAGAAGCTGTTGATGACGATGATCTCGTCCGAGATCGCCAGTGCGGTGGATGCATCGAGGCCGTAGGTCAGGCCGTGGTAGATCTCGTCGACGATCAGCGTGCCGCCGCGTTCCTGGACGGTCCGCCACAGGGCGGCGAGTTCGGCGGATTCGATCAGCGTGCCGGTGGGATTGGCCGGCGAGGCGACGATCAGGCCGCGCGTCCTAGCCGTCCAGTAAGCAGCAACTTGTGCGGCATCCGGCTGGAAGTTTGTCGCCGCATCGACGGGTAGCAGGCGCGGCACGCCCTCGCAGAAGCGCACGAAGTGGCGGTTGCAGGGGTAGCCCGGGTCGGTCAGCAGCCACTCGTCGCCGGGCGAGGTCAGCGCGCCGAGCGCGAGCAACAACGCCGCCGAGGCGCCCGCGGTGACGACGATGCGTGCCGGATCGACGCTGACACCGTAACGTGTTGCATAGAAGCCGGCGATCGCTTCCCGTAACTGCGGAATGCCCAGCGCGGCGGTGTAATGCACATGGCCGCCGGCGAGAAAGCGCGCTGCTGCGTCGATCACCGGCTGCGGCGTCGGGAAATCCGGCTCGCCGACCTCCATGTGCACGATGTCGCGCCCCTCTCTTTCGAGCGCCTGGGCCTTCGCCATCAGTTCCATCACATGGAAAGGCGCGATGCCCTCCATGCGCGCAGCGAGCTTCATCAGTCGATCAACGCCAGCTCGAACAAATCCCGCTTCAGCGCCAGCGGCCGTGGCAGTTTCTCGCCCATCTTGTCGAACCATTCCTTGTGGCTGGCGAGCTCCTGCTTCCAGGCATCGGTATCGATCCGGGTGAGCGCCTCGAACTCGCTCTTGCCGATGGGCAGGCCCGTCCAGTCGATGTCCTCGAAGCGCGGCATCCAGCCCAGTGCCGTCTCGCGAGCGCCGACTTTGCCCTGCACGCGATCGACGATCCATTTGAGCACGCGCATGTTCTCGCCGAAGCCGGGCCACATGAACTCGCCCTTCTCGTTCATGCGGAACCAGTTGACGCAGAAGATGCGGGGCGTCTGCTCGACCGTGTGGCCCATGCGCAGCCAGTGGTTGAAGTAGTCGCCCATGTGATAGCCGCAGAAGGGCAGCATCGCGAACGGATCTCGGCGCACCACGCCCTGCTGGCCGAAGGCTGCAGCCGTGGTTTCGGAACCCAGCGTCGCGGCCATGTAGACCCCGAAATTCCAGTTGAATGCCTCATAGACGAGCGGTACCGTGGTGGCCCGCCGCCCGCCGAAGATGAAAGCCGAAATGGGCACGCCGGCGGGGTTCTCCCAGTCCGGATCGATCGACGGGCATTGGCTCGCCGGCGCCGTGAAGCGGGCATTGGGGTGGGCGGCCTTGCGGCCGGCCTTGCCGTCGGCCGGTGTCCAGTCTTTGCCCTGCCAGTCGATGCAGTGCGCAGGCGGCTCCCCGGTCATGCCCTCCCACCAGACGTCGCCGTCGTCGGTGAGCGCGACGTTGGTGAAGATGACGTTTTCCCGAAGCATCGCCATCGCGTTGTAGTTGGTCTTTTCGCTGGTGCCGGGAGCCACGCCGAAATAGCCCGCTTCCGGGTTGATGGCATGGAAGCGCCCGTCGGGGCCCGGCTTGATCCAGGCGATGTCGTCGCCGACCGTCGTGACCTTCCAGCCCTTGAAGCGTTCGGGTGGAATCAGCATGGCGAAATTGGTCTTGCCGCAGGCCGAGGGAAAGGCCGCGGCGACGTAGGTCTTCTCGCCTTCCGGCGATTCGACGCCGAGGATGAGCATGTGCTCGGCGAGCCAGCCTTCGTCGCGCGCCATCGTCGAAGCGATGCGCAGCGCCAGACACTTCTTGCCGAGCAGGGCATTGCCGCCATAACCCGAGCCGTAGGACCAGATCTCCCGTGTTTCGGGGAAATGGACGATGTACTTGGTGGTCGGATTGCATGGCCATTTGACATCCTGCTGGCCGGGTTCGAGCGGCGCGCCGACGCTGTGCAGGCAGGGTACGAAGCTGCCGTCGGTGCCCAGCACGTCATAGACCGCCTTGCCCATCCGGGTCATGATGCGCATGTTCACCACGACATAAGCCGAATCCGTGATTTCGACCCCGATCTGCGATATCGGCGAACCGATCGGCCCCATGCTGAAGGGGATGACATACATCGTGCGGCCGCGCATCGAGCCCTTGAACAGGCCCGTGAGCCTCGCCTTCATCGTTTTCGGGTCTTCCCAGTTGTTGGTCTGGCCGGCATCTTCCTGCTTTTCGGAACAGATGAAGGTCCGGTCCTCGACCCGGGCCACGTCCGAAGGATCGGTGCAGGCGAGGAAGGAGTTCGGCCGTTTTGCGGGATTGAGCCTGACGAAGGTGCCGGCCTCGACCAGTTCCGAACACAGCCGGTCGTATTCCTCCTGCGAACCGTCGCACCAGACGATACGGTCCGGCTCGGTGAGCGAAGCGACTTCGGCGACCCAGGCCCTCAGCCTGGCGTGTTTGACATGGGCGGGCGCGCTGGCGCCGGAAATGGTCTGGCTCATGATTTTTCTGGCTGAACGAGGGTTTGTTGAGGGAAAGGGATCATCGAAGATTGTGCCACAATCTTTCAGTAGCCAAAAAGGATGCTTATAGATGGATGAAAGAATTCGTTGTGCTGCGCTCGACTATCACCGCCTGCCGAAACCCGGCAAGATCGCCGTCACGCCGACCAAACCGCTGACCAACCAGGGCGAGCTGTCGCTCGCCTACTCCCCGGGAGTGGCCGCCGCCTGTGACGAGATCGTCGCCGACCCGGCCAACGTCTTCAAGTACACCTCGCGCGGCAATCTCGTCGCCGTCGTGACCAACGGGACTGCCGTGCTTGGCCTCGGCGACATCGGCCCGCTGGCCGGCAAGCCGGTCATGGAAGGCAAGGGCGTGCTGTTCAAGAAGTTCGCCGGCATCGACGTCTTCGACATCGAGATCGCCGAAAAGGACCCCGACAAGCTCGTCGACATCATCGCGTCCCTCGAGCCGACCTTCGGCGGCATCAACCTCGAGGACATCAAGGCGCCCGAGTGCTTCTACATCGAGGCGAAGCTGCGCGAACGGATGAGGATTCCGGTCTTTCACGACGACCAGCACGGCACGGCGATCATCACGGCCGCCGCCGTCCTCAACGGCCTGCGGGTCGCCGGCAAGGAGATCGGCAAGGTCAAGCTGGTCTGCTCCGGCGCCGGCGCGGCAGCCATCGCCTGCCTGGATCTGCTCGTGAGCCTTGGTCTCGACCGGAGGAACGTGTTTGCGGTCGACAGCAAGGGCGTGATCCATACCGGCAGGCCGAACCTCGATCCCTCGAAACAGCGTTACGCGCAGGACACCGAGGCCCGCGGCCTGGCGGATGTCATGCCGGGCGCCGATGTCTTCCTCGGCCTCTCGACCGGCGGCGTGCTCAGGCCGGAAATGGTCAAAGGCATGGCGCCGAATCCGCTGATCCTGGCGATGGCCAACCCGGACCCCGAGATCCTGCCGGAAGACGCGAAGGCGGCGCGGCCCGACGTGATCATCGGCACGGGCCGTTCGGATTATCCGAACCAGGTCAACAACGTGCTCTGCTTCCCGTTCATGTTCCGCGGCGCGCTCGACGTCGGCGCGACGACGATCAACGAACCGATGAAGATCGCCGCGGTGCGGGCCATCGCCGAGCTTGCGCTCGCCGAGCAGTCGGAGGTCGTGACCGCAGCCTATGGCAAGGAAGAACTCCGCTTCGGGCCGGAGTACCTCATACCCAAGCCCTTCGATCCGCGCCTCATCGTCACGGTGGCGCCCGCGGTCGCCGCGGCGGCGATGGATTCGGGCGTGGCGACGCGGCCGATCGCCGACATGGCGGCCTACCGGCAGCAGCTCAACGAGTTCGTCTATCACACCGGCCTGCTGATGCGTCCGGTCTTCGCGGCGGCCAAGAAGAATCCGGCGCGCATCGTCTTCTGCGAGGGCGAGGACGACCGGATGCTGCGGGCCGTGCAGACGGTCGTCGATGAAGGTCTCGCACAACCCATCGTCGTCGGACGCCCGCAGGTGGTCGAGGCACGCATCGCCCGCCATGGCCTGCGCATCCGGGAGGGCGAGCATTTCGAACTCGTCAATCCCGACTCCGATCCCCGCTACAAGGCGCTGTGGCAGGATTACTATGACCTGACCTGCCGCAAGGGCGTAGGCATCGAATACGCCAAGCGCGAGATGCGCCGCCGGACGACGCTGATCGGCGCGATGCTCGTGCGCCACGGTTACGCCGACGGCCTCATCTGCGGCACCTTCGGCCGGCACGCGCTGCATCTCAAGTACATCGACGACGTCATCGGCCGCACGCCCGGTGTCGGCAGCTATTACGCGCTCAACCTGCTGATCCTGCCTCAGCGGACCGTGTTCATCGGCGACACCTACGTCAATTACGACCCGACGCCCGAACAGCTGGCCGAAATGACGGTACTGGCTGCCGAAGAGGTGCGACGTTTCGGCCTCGTGCCCAAGGTGGCGCTGCTCTCCCACTCGAGCTTCGGCACCGAGAATACGCCGACCGCCGTCAAGATGCGCAAGGCCCTCGAATTGATCACCGCGAGCGCGCCGGAACTCGAAGTGGAGGGCGAAATGCACGGCGATGCGGCGCTCTCCGAGGACATCCGCCGCCAGGTCTTCCCGCCGTCCCGGCTCAAGGGCCAGGCCAACCTGCTGATCATGCCCACGCTCGACGCCGCCAACATCGCCTTCAATCTGCTCAAAACCGCCGCCGGAGACGGCCTGACGGTCGGCCCCTTGCTGCTCGGAGCGGCGAAGCCGGTGCACATCCTCACGCCGACGGCGACCGTGCGGCGGATCGTGAACGTCACGGCGCTCCTCTCGGTGGAGGTGGCGCAAGCGCAGAGCCGATGACCGGCCAACGCCGAGACCGCACGGGCCTCGTGCTCACCGGCGCCGGTGCCTGGGCTGCCTACGAGGCGGGGGTGCTCAAAGCCTTGGGAGAAATCCGCAACGGCACGGCCCCGCCACCGCTCTCCATCTATTGCGGAGCCTCAGGGGGTGCGCTCAATGCGATGCTGCTCGCCCAGTGGGCGCCGGATTTTGCCGCGGCAGTCGGCGAACTGCTGGGCTTCTGGTCCGAGATCACGCCGGACCAGGTATTCCGGCCGGCCAAGCGACCGCTTCTGGCGCCGTTCCAAGGCCGGGGGTTGTCCGGCTGGCCCCTGTTCGATACCGCCCCGCTACGGGAGACGCTTGCCGGACGACTGGAGTCCGGCCGGCTCGAAGAAGCCATCGCCCGACAGGCGTTGCGCGCAGCGTGCATCACCTGTTGCGGAATGTCGTCGGGTCAGTCGGTCAGTTTTTTCCAGGGCCGAGCGGATCTCGATCCCTGGCACGGTGTTCGGCGGGCGGGGACGTTCGTCGTACTGGAGGCGGATCATGTCCTGGCATCGATGGCGATGCCACTGATGTTCCCGCCGGTCAGGCTGCACCGCGAATACTTCTGCGACGGTGCCCACCGGGAGCGTGCGCCGCTCGCACCGGCGATTCGCCTGGGGGCCGACCGGATCGTGGCGATCGCCACCAGCCCGGCGGGCAGCGCCGCCGAAGCGGAATTCGTCGAGCGGGCGGCGACCGACCGATCCCCCGGCATGCTCGAAACGCTCGCCCACGTTCTCGTGGGAGGCGGTGCGGACTGCCTTGAAGCCGATGTCGCGCGTGTTGCGGAGATCAACCGCCTGCACGCATGTCCGGCCGGCGATGGCCGGCCATCGGTGGCGGGTCCGCCTCGGCGCATCGATACACTGGTGATCCGGCCGGCCCGGTCCCTGAGTGCGCTCGCGATCGAACACTTCGAGGATCTGCCGGGGGCGATCCGCGCGAGGATTCCCACGCGGGGTCGGCTGTCCGGTGGTCGCGTGGGCACGCTGATCGGAAATCTGCTTTTTCAGAAATCATTTACGCAGAAACTGATCGATCACGGGTTTCGAGACGCCATGAGCCGCCGCGCCGAAATCGTCGATTTTTTCTCTCCGCCCCAAGATATTACATGAGCATTTTTTCCTATCCCGCTTAATTGATTGAAGTTTTTCCCGTTGAATTTCTTTGACGGCGGGCGCTCCGATGCTAGACTGCGCCCCACTCAGGCGGAGGTAAGCATGAAGTGGTCGGCAAGGGCCCTGATGTTGGCCATCGGCGTCACGTTGCTGCCGGTGTCAGTGGAAGCGGCTGTGGCGAAGAAAAAGGCTGCATCGGCCAAGCAAGTGCCGGTGTCCAAGCCAGTCCCGGTGTCCAAGTCGGCCGTGGGCAAAAAGGTTGCTCAAGCCGGCCGAAGCGGTGTCAGACCGCTTCGGGTCAGTGCCGATGCATCCCCGGTCCGGCACGTTCGACAACTGGCGCTCGATGAAACCGGCGACTTGGTGCTCCAGTCGGGCGCGGCGGCGGTCGTGGATCAGAGCAACGGCGCCGTCCTGCTCGAAAAGAACGCCGACATGTCGGTTCCCATCGCCTCGATCACCAAACTCATGACCGCGATGGTGGCGCTCGATGCCAAGTCGAGCCTTGCCGAAGAGCTGACCGTCACCGAGGAGGACATCGACACCCTTAAGGGCACGCGCTCGCGACTTCCCGTCGGTACGCGGCTCACGCGCGAGGAGATGCTGAGGCTGGCGCTGATGGCTTCGGAAAACCGGGCTGCCGCTGCGCTGTCGCGCCACTATCCGGGCGGTCGTCCGGCATTCATCGCCGCCATGAACGCCAAGGCTCGGGCGCTGGGGCTGGACGACACCCGTTTCGAGGATCCGACCGGACTCACCGCCGCCAATGTCTCCAGCGCGCGCGACCTCACGCGGCTGGTCGCCGCGGCCTACCGTTACCCGCTGATCCGCGAATTCTCGACGACGCCCGAATACGTGGTCACCATCGGCGGGCGGCCGCGCGCGTTCCACAATACGAACGCCCTGGTGCGAAGCGAGAACTGGGAAATCGGCCTGTCGAAGACCGGTTTCATCAGCGAGGCCGGCCGTTGTCTGGTGATGCAGGCCTGGGTCAAGGGCAAACCGATGATCATCGTGCTCCTCGACTCGTGGGACAAGCTGACCCGGATCGGCGACGCCAACCGGATCAAGCGCTGGATCGAAAGCGCCTCGCTGCCGCAGCGCTCGCTCTCCGGCTGAGGGAGAGACTCAGGCTTTCGCCGGCTTTCGACCGTGCCCGATCGCGGCGGAGATCGCGCGGGCCGTCTCCTGCACCAGGGGCACCCAGTCGGGGTTGTAGCGGTCGGCCGGCGCCGATACCGAAAGCCCGGCGACGATCTCGCCCGTGTCGTCGCGGATCGGCGCGGCGACACAGCGCAGCCCCTGCTCGATTTCCTCGTTGTCGTAGGCGACGCCGTGACGGCGGACCCGCTCCATCTCCTTTTCCAGGGCCGCGAGCGTGGTGATCGAGGTCGGCGTCAGGCCCGGCAGGCCGGTCCGGCGCGCGTACTCCTTCAAGGCCTCCTTGCCGGCATCGGCCAGATACAGCTTGCCGGCCGCCGTGACGTGCAGCGGCGCCCGCGCGCCGACGAGGTGCACCACGCGCACCGAGGAGCGGCCGCTCGACGTCCGTTCGACATAGACGATCTCATCGCCCTGGCGGACGCCGAGATTGACGCTCTCGCCGATCCGCTCGTGCAGCCGCTGCATGTGCGGCATCGCCGAATCGCGGATGTTGATGCGCGACTTGACGACATTGCCGAGTTCCAGCAACCGGATGCCGAGACGATAGGTGCCCGGCTCCGCGCGCTCGACGAAGCCCGAGGCGGCCATCGCCGCGAGGATCCGGTGCGCGGTCGAGGGATGCAGGCCCGTTTCCAGCGCCAGCTGCTTGAGGCTCACCGGATCGTGATAGTAGGAGAGCACGTCGAGCAGCTTCATCATCCGCTCGATGACCTGGATCGGGCTCCTGGCCTCTTGTGTTGCGGCGGAGGAAGCGTTGGCAGCGGGGGTTCGTGGCATCGACGGTCTTTCCGGCAGGGGTGCGAAGTATGCCACAATGCGAAAAACACACGGGAGTGGAGAGCCCCATGCGCGTTGGCCTGTTCGTGACCTGTCTCGTCGATCTGATGCGCCCGCGCATCGGTTTCGCCGCGATCCGCCTGCTCGAGGCGGCCGGCTGCGAGGTGGTGGTGCCGGCGACCCAGACCTGCTGCGGCCAGCCCGCATTCAACAGCGGCGAACGCGCTTCGGCGGCACGGCTGGCGAAGAAGGTGATCGCCGAGTTCGAAGGTTTCGAATACGTGGTTGCGCCCTCGGGCTCCTGCGCCGACCAGATCCGCAACGAATATCCGGGCCTGCTCGCGGACGACCCCGACTGGCATGGCCGCGCCGTGGCGCTGGCCGGCCGCGTCCATGAGCTGACCGACTTCCTCGTCAACGTGGCGAAGATCGACCGGCTGCCCGGCGATTTCACGGGCAGCGTCACCTATCACGATTCCTGCACCGGGTTGAGGAGCCTCGGCATCAAGGAGCAGCCGCGCCGGCTGCTCGCGAAGCTGCCGGGCGTGGAGCTGCGCGAAATGCCGGGCGCCGAGGAATGCTGCGGCTTCGGAGGCACCTTCTCGGTCAAGTTCGGCGAGGTGTCGGCGGCCATCGCCGGGAAGAAGTGCGCGAATGCCGGCTCGACCGGCGCCGATGCCATCGTCGGCGGCGACCTCGGCTGCCTGCTCAACATCGAGGGCCGGCTGCGGCGCCAGGGCGACGAGACCACGCGCGTGCTCCACATCGCCGAAGTGCTGGCCGGGGGCGAGTGATGCGCAGCCGGGCGATGTTCTTCAAGGCCAACGCCGCCGCGGCGCTGGCCAACCCGGTGCTCCAGGCGAACATGCGCACCTCGAAGGGCAAGTTCGTCGACAAGCGGCGTGTTGCGGTGGCTGAGTTTGAGGCCGAAGGCGGCGACTTCGAGGCCCTGCGCGAGGCGGCCGCCGAGCTGCGCAACCGCGTGCTCGCCGACCTCGATCTGTGGCTCGAAAAGTTCGAGGCCGCGGCCACGGCCCGCGGCGCCACGGTGCTCTGGGCGCGGGACGGCGCCGAGGTCTGCCGCCATGTCGCCGAGATCGCCCGCCGGCACGGCGTGAAGAAGGCGGTCAAGTCGAAGTCCATGCTCTCGGAGGAGGCGGGCCTCAACCAGGCGCTGGAGGCCGCTGGCGTGAAACCCGTCGAGACCGATCTCGGCGAGTACATCCTGCAGATCAACGACAACGAGCCGCCCTCGCACATCATCGCGCCGGTGGTGCACAAGAGCCTCGACGAAGTCGCCGACCTCTTCGAGAAGGTACATCGCAAGCCGCGCAAGACCGAGATCCCGGCGCTCACGCGCGAGGCGCGCGAGGTGCTGCGCTCCCACTTCCTCGATGCCGACATGGGCATCTCCGGCGGCAACTTCCTCGTCGCCGAAACCGGCTCGGTCGCGCTCGTCACCAACGAGGGCAATGGCCGCATGGTCACCACGCTGCCGCGCGTGCATGTCGTCGTCACCGGCATCGAGAAGGTGATTCCGACGCTCGAAGATCTTTCGCTGCTCCTGCGCCTGCTGATCCGCTCGGCGACCGGCCAGCACATCTCGAACTACGTCTCGCTGCTCACGGGAGTCAAGCACCCGGGCGATCTGGACGGCCCCGAGCATCTCTACTTCATCCTCACCGACAACGGCCGCGCCGGGCTCGTCGGCTCCGAGTTCCAGGACATGCTGCGCTGCATCCGCTGCGGCGCCTGCATGAACCACTGCCCGGTCTACCAGACCATCGGCGGCCACGCCTACGGCTGGGTCTATCCGGGACCGATGGGCTCGGTGCTCACGCCGCTCTACACGGGCCTCGACCAGGCGCTCGACCTGCCCCACGCGGCGACGCTGTGCAACCAGTGCGGCGTCGTCTGCCCCGTGAAGATCCCGCTGCCGGAGCTCCTGCGGCGCTTGCGCGAGAAGCAGGTGGAGACGAAGCTGCGGCCGCTCGCCGAGCGGCTGGCGCTGAAGGCGTGGGCCTGGGTGGCGGGCCGGCCGGCGCTCTACGCGCTCGGCACCCGGCTCGGCGTGCGCTATCTCAAGTGGCTCGCGGGCGGTGGCGACCGCATCCGCGTGCTCGGCGCCGCGCCCGAATGGACGCTGGGCCGCGACTTCCCGGCGCCCGAGGGCAGGACCTTCCGCGAGCTCTACGCGAAGGCGAAGCGCTGATGGAGCACATCGTCTTCCTCGAACGGGACTCGATCCGTGCCACGGTGCGCCGGCCGTCCTTTCCCCACACCTGGACCGAATACCAGCGCACCGCGCCCGGCGAGGTGCTTGACCGCCTCCGGGAGGCGACCATCGTCATCACCAACAAGGTGAAGCTCGGCGCCGAAGTGCTCGCGAAGCTGCCCAAGCTCAGGCTCGTCGCCGAGGCGGCCACCGGCACCGACAACATCGACCTCGCCGCATGCCGCGCGCGCGGCATCGCCGTGACCAACATCCGCGGCTACGCGGTGGAGACCGTGCCCGAGCACGTCTTCATGCTGCTCCTCGCCCTGCGCCGGCAGCTGATCGCCTATCGCGACGACGTCGCGGCCGGCAAGTGGCAGCGCGCGCCGATGTTCTGCTTCTTCGACCATCCGATCCGCGATCTCGCCGGCAGCACGCTCGGCATCTTCGGTCGCGGCTCGCTCGGCCGGGGCGTGGCGCGGCTCGCCGAAGCCTTCGGCATGCGCGTGCTCTGGGGCGAGCACAGGCATGCGCCAAGCGTGCGCGAGGGCTACGTGCCGTTCTCGACCGTGCTCGCCGAGGCCGATGCGATCTCGCTGCACTGCCCGCTCACCGACGAGACGCGCGGCATGATCGGCGAGGCGGAACTGCGGGCCATGAAGCGCGAGGCCGTGCTCATCAACACCGCGCGCGGCGGGCTGGTCGACGAGGCGGCGCTGGTGAGGGCGCTGCGCGAGGGCTGGATCGCCGGCGCCGGCTTCGACGTGCTCTCGGCGGAGCCGCCGAAGGACGGCAACCCGCTGCTCGACGCCGGATTGCCCAACCTGATCGTCACGCCGCACGTCGCCTGGGCCTCCGACCGCGCGATGCAGCGGCTCGCCGACCAGCTCATCGACAACATCGAAGCCTTCGTGCGCGGCGAGGAAAGGAATCGCATTACATGAGTTCTCGCCAAGACATCCTCGGCCGGATCAGGGCCAGGCTCGGCCGGAACGCGGAAAACGCGGCCGAGGCCACCCGCGGGATCGACGCCTGGCTCGCGGCGCGGCGGCCGGGGCCGCGGCCGCCGGCCGGCGGCGACCTGCTGGCGCGCTTTCGCGCCAGATCGGAGGCGCTCTCGACCACCATCGACATCGTCGCCGACGACGCGGCGGTGCCAGGCGCCGTCGCGCGCTATCTCGATGCGAACGGCCTGCCGAAAAGGGTGGTCGGCTGGCCATCGCTCCAAACTCAGCCGTGGGGACACGCCAGCATCGAATTCGAGGGGCGCGGCGCCGTCGATGCGGACCTGGTCGGCATTACTGGCAGCTTCTGCGCCATCGCCGAGACCGGCACGCTGATGCTGCTCTCGGGGCCGGACACGCCCGCCTCGGTGAGCCTGCTGCCCGAGACCCACGTCGCCATCGTTGCCGCCTCGCGCATCGTCGCCGGCATGGAGGAGGCCTGGCGCCTCCTGCGCCAGGAGCGCGGCGAACCCCCGCGGGCGGTGAATTTCGTCTCCGGCCCCTCGCGCACCGGCGACATCGAGCAGACCATCGTGCTCGGTGCGCACGGCCCGTACCGTGTGCACGTCATCATCGTCGCGGGCGGCTGAGAGCTTGTGAAAATTTCTGCTGCGCGACCCGCTGGCTGCGTTGCGCGGTGCTCGCTTCCTCGCCTGACCCCTTGTTATGTCTCGGTCGCTGCGCTCCGTGCGCCTTGCCATCGGCCCGCTCGCGACGAATTTTTTCACAAGCTCTGAGGCTCAGGGGCGGTTTTCGGCGTTGCCGCGCAGCGAGGCGTAGCGCGCGGCGCGCACCTGGCGCACCTGACTCATCGCCTGTTCCACCGGCACGCCGAGCTGGGCGAGCGTCTCGGCGGCGATCATCAGGCTGCCTTCCAGCACTTCGGGAATCACCTCGGTCGCGCCGGCCTGCTTGAGCCTGGCGATCGCCGAATCGTCGGGCGCGCGGACGACGACGGGAATATCGGGCCGCTCGCGGCGCACCAGCCGGACGACGCGCTCGGCCGAGTGGATGTCGGGATAGGCGACCACCACCGCGCGCGCGCGGGCGATGCCGGCCGCCTTCATCACCTCCGGGCGGTCGGCGCTGCCGAAGGCGACCCGCCCGCCCGGCGGCACCGCGGCCTTGATCTGGCGCGGGTCGATGTCGAGCGCGAGGAAGGGAATGCCCTCGCGGGCGAGGAAGCCGGCGATCTGCTGGCCGGTGCGGCCGTAGCCGCAGACGATGACATGGTCCTCGAGGCCGAAGCCGGCGACGGCGATCTCGTGGATCGCCATCGCCTTGTGGGCCCAGTCGCCCTTGGCCATGCGCCCCGAGAGCCGGGCCATGCGGTCGATGAGGAAGGGCGCGACGAACATCGAGATGAGCATCGCCGAGAGCGTCACCTGGAAGATGTCGCGGCCGATCAGGTCGAGATCGCGGGCCAGCCCGATCAGCACCAGGCCGAACTCGCCGGCCTGGGCGAGCTGGGCGGCCGTGCGCAGGGCCACGTCGAGCGGGTTTTTGGCGGCGAAGGCCGCGAGCAGCACGACCAGCCCCTTGCCGGCGACGAGCAGCAGCACGGCGAGCAGCAGGCGGTCGATGTTGGCGAGCACGAAGCCGAGGTCCAGACGCATGCCGATGGTGACGAAGAACAGGCCGAGCAGGATGTCGCGGAAGGGGCGGATGTCGGCCTCGACCTGGTGGCGGTAGATCGTCTCGGAGATCAGCATGCCGCCGACGAAGGCGCCGAGCGCGAGCGACAGGCCGGCGGCGCCGGTGGCCCAGGACAGGCCGATCACGGCCCACAGCGTCGCCAGGACGAAGAGCTCCTCCGAGCGGCGCGAGGCGATCGCGTCGTAGATCCGGCGCATCAGCCGCTGGCCGACGAGGATCAGCGCGGCGAGGACGATGGCCGCCTGCGCCAGCGCGAGGGCGAGCGCCGGGACGATCTCGCCGGGCGGACGGGTCAGCGCGGGCAGCAGGATCAGGCAGGGCACGACCGCGAGGTCCTGGAAGAGCAGCACGCCCATGGTCTGGCGGCCCGAGCGCGAGTGCAGCTCGAAACGCTCGGAGAGCAGCTTGGCGACGATGGCCGTCGAGGACATGGCGACGGCGAGTCCGACGGCGATGCCCGCGCGCCAGCCTTGCCCGTAGCCGAAGACCGTGACCAGCGCCGCGCCGGCGGCCGTGAGCAGGAGCTGGGCGCTGCCGAAGCCGAAGACGATGGCGCGCATGGCCTTGAGCCGCTGGAGGCTGAATTCGAGACCGATCGAGAACATCAGGAAGACCACGCCGAACTCTGCGAAGGCCTCCATCTCGGCGCTTTCCGGCAGCACGTTGGCGCCGTGCGGGCCGACGGCGATGCCGACCACCAGATAGGCGAGGATCGAGGGCAGGCCGAAGCGGCGCGCCAGCGAAACGACGGCGACCGCCGCGGTGAGCACGATCAGGACGGCGAGGAGCTTTTCGTGCATGCCGGCTCCGCTCGTCTCCTCAGAAGGCCTGATCCCAGCGCATCGACAGGCGGATGGCGGAATTGATCAGGCCGACCATGCTGTAGGTCTGGACGAAGTTGCCCCAGGGCTCGCCGCTCACCGGATCGACGTGCTCGGACAGCAGGCCATGGCGGTTGCGCACGGCGAGAAGTTTCTCGAACAGCGCGCGAGCCTCCTCGCGGCGGCCGGTCACGGCCAGTGCGTTCACATACCAGAAGGTGCAGACGAGGAAGGCGTTCTCGGGCTCGCCGAAGTCGTCGCGCTCGACATAGCGGAAGATGAAGTCGCCGCGTTTCAGGTCCGCGGCGACGGCGTCGACGGTCGCCGCGAAGCGCGGATCGTCGGCGGCGATGAAGCCGAGCTCGGCCAGCAAGAGCAGGCTCGCGTCCATGGCGTCGCCGTCGAAGGTCGAGACGAAGGCCTTGCGCTTCGCATTCCAGGCGCGGCGGCAGATCGTCGCGTGGATGATCTTGGCATGCCTGCGCCACCAGGCCGCGCGACCGGCCAGCCCGAGGCGGGCGGCGATGCGCGAAAGCCGGTCGCAGGCGGCCCAGCACATCACCGCGGAATAGGTGTGGACGCGGGCGCTGCCGCGCAGTTCCCAGAGGCCGGCGTCCGGCTGGTCGTGGTATTTCACGGCCAGTTCGCCGAGCGGCTCGAGCCGGCGGAAGAGGCTCTCGTCGCCGCGGTGGATGAGCCGGCGGTCGAAGAAGATGTGCGTGGCGGCGAGCACGGCCGAGCCGTAGCTGTCGTGCTGTACTTGCCGGTAGGCGGCGTTGCCGACACGCACCGGCCCCATGCCGCGGTAGCCGGGCAGTGCCGGCTCGATGCGCTCTTCGAGGTCGGCGCGGCCGTCGATGCCATAGACCGGCTGCAGCGGCCGGCCGCCGGCATCGGCGGCGAGATTGACGATGAAGCCGAGGTAGCGTTCCATCGTCCGCGTCGCGCCGAGGCGGTTCAGGGCGTTGACGACGAAATAGCCGTCGCGCAGCCAGCAGTAGCGGTAGTCCCAGTTGCGCGGGCTGCCGGCGGCCTCGGTCACCGAGGTGGTCATCGCCGCGATGATGGCGCCGGTGTCGTCGTAGGCGTTCAGTTTCAGCGTGATCGCCGCGCGGATCACGGCCTCCTGCCATTCGAAGGGGATGGCCAGCGCGCGCACCCACTCGCGCCAGTAGCGCGTCGTCTCGTCGAGGAAGCGGCGGCCGACTTCGGCGACCGATTCCGTGACCGGCTCGTCCGGGCCGATGAGCAGCGTCACCGTATCGTCGAGGAAGAAGGGCGTCTCCTGGAGCAGGGCGGTGAGCGGGGCATCGGTGGTCACGCGCACGGTGAGCCCGGGCATGACGTAGCGCACGTGGTGGCAGCCGTGGGTGACCGCCGGCCGTGCCGCGCCCCAGGCGCAGGCGGGCCGCAGGCGCAAACTCAGCCGTGGTGAACCGCCGAGGCGGCGGATCCGCCGCACCAGCATCATCGGCCGGAAGATGCGGCCGTACTGGATGAAGCGCGGCGCGAAGTCGGTGATCTCGATTGTGCCGCCGGAACGGTCGTAAAGCCGCGTGACGAGGACGGCGGTGTTTTCGAGATAGTCCTGTTCGGCGCGCGCGAACTCGGCGATCTCGACGGCGAAGATGCCGAGCTCGTCGTCGGTGCGAAGCAGCGCGCAGAAGGCCGGGTCGCCGTCGAAGCGCGGCAGGCAGCCCCAGACGATGGACCCGGCGCCGTCGATGAGCGCCCCGATCGTGCTGTTGCCGACGAGCGCGAGATCGAGCGTGCGCGGTACGGTCATTCGAGCGCGCCCGCGAGCCAGCGGCGGACGGCGGCGACGTCGGGCAGGCGATGGCGCGCGCAGGTCGGGCCCTCGCCGACCTTGACCGTAATGCCGCCGCGCTCGTTGAGGACGGCGAAGCCGTGCTCGTCGTTGAGGTCGTCGCCGAGGAAGACGGCCTGGCGGCCCTTGAACGGTTCTTCTTCGAGGTACTCGGCGATCGCCGTGCCCTTGTCGAAGCCGCCCGGCTTGGCCTCGGCCACGCACTTGCCCAGCTGCAGGATCAGCCGGCCGCCGGTCTCGGCGACGAGCTTCGCCATGGTCTCGTTCGCGAGCTCCTCGAGTTCGGGCGCGAGCCGGTAATGGAGCGCCAGCGTCACGCCCTTGTCCTCGAGCAGCAGGCCGGGGTGGGCTTCGAGCAGTGGCCGAAGCGCCTCGCGGATGCGGTCCTTCTCTTCGGTGGTCGCCGGGTGCAGCCAGAGGCGGCCGCTGGCGTCGCGGCGCTCGAGGCCGTGCTGGCCGGCGCGCGGCAGGCGCAGGTGGCCGAGCCGCCGGTCGAGATCCGAGATGGCGCGGCCGCTGACCAGCGCGACGGCGCCGCCGCTGGCGCGGTGCAGGCGCTCGAGCAGCTCGAGCAGCGCCTGGTCCACGCGCACGGCGTTGGGCGTCTCGGCGATTTCCAGCAGCGTGCCGTCGACGTCGAGGAAATAGGCGAGATCGAGCGTGGCAGGCGGAGGCGGGGGCAGGGGTACGGTCGTGGTCATGTGGCTTTCCTAATGGATGGGAGGCAGTCCCGCGGCCGGCTTGTCCGTCAGGCGGACGCGCCGGCGCATGGCCGCCGCGTCGAGCAGCATGCGGCCGGCCCAGCGATAGACGTTGAATTCGGCGATCAGGCCGCGCATCAGGCGCATGCGGTCGCGCTGCTCGGCGACCGGCATGGTCAGCGCCAGCTGCAGGGCCGCCGCGCACTGGTCGGCGTCGTAGGGGTTGACGATCAGCGCCTCCGGCAGTTCGCGCGCGGCGCCGGTGAACTGCGAGAGGATGAGCACGCCGCGCTCGTCGTCGCGCGCGGCGGCGAACTCCTTGGCCACCAGGTTCATGCCGTCGTGCAGGCTGCTGACGAAGCAGCAGTCGGCGGCGCGGTAGTACTCGTAGACTTCGCGCGGCTCGTGGTGCTGGACCTTGAGGATGATGGGCGGCGGTCTACCGCGGCTGAGTCTGGCGAAGCGTTCGTTGATGCGCGCGGCGAGCGCGCGCACCTGGGTCTCGTGGTGCTGGTATTCCTCGATGCCGGTGCGCGTCGGCGCCGCGAGCTGGATCAGGGAAAAGCGGCCGATCCATTCGGGACGGGTCTCGAGCAGCCGCTCGACGGCGCGGAAGCGTTCGGTGACACCCTTGGTGTAGTCGAGGCGGTCGACGCCGAGCGCGATCAGGTGGTCGGCCGGCAGGCCGTTGGCCTTGCGCACGTCGGCGCGGCATCCTTCGACGGGCTTGGCGAGCATCTCCGGCTCTGGCGGCCAGGCGATGGAAATCGGGTAACGGCGCACGGCCGTGAGCTTGCCGCCCAGCGAGACGGTGAAGGTCTCGCGATCGACACGCGCCTCGATGTATCGGTCGACGGTGTCGACGAAGTTGTTGCAGTGGAACTGCGTGTGGAAGCCGAGGATGCTGCTGCCGAGGAGCCCGGAGATGATCTCCTCGCGCCACGGGCAGATGCCGAAGGCCTCGGGGTTCGGCCACGGGATGTGCCAGAAGGCGATGATGGTCGCCTCGGGCATGCGCTCGCGGACGAGCCTTGGCAGCAGCGCGAAGTGGTAGTCCTGGATCAGCACGATGGGGTTGCGCGTGCGCGCCTCGCTGACCACGGCGTCGGCGAACTTGCGGTTCACGGCGACATACTGCGCCCAGTCCGAGGAGCGGAAGATCGGCCGCACGTGGGCGATGTGGCAGAGCGGCCAGATGCCCTCGTTGGCGAAGCCGTTGTAATAGCCGGCTTCCTCCTCGGGCGTGAGCCAGACGCGGCGCAGCCGGTAGGCCGGCTTGTCCGGCGGCACGTCGAGATGGCCGCCGCCGTCGGCGACCTCGCGGTCGGCGGAGCCGCTGCCGTGCGCGATCCAGGTGCCCGAACAGGCGCGCATGATCGGTTCGAGCGCCGTCACCAGGCCGCTCGCCGGCCGCTGGACCTCGATGCGGTCGCCTCGGCGCTGGTGGATATAGGGCTCGCGGTTGGAGACGACGATGACGTCGTCGCCGCGCAACTCGCCGTGCAGGATGGCGCGCAGGGATTCGGGGGTCCAGGTGATCTGGCCCTCGTCGCGGGCGAGGTACTCGGAGCGCAGCTCCTGGGCGAGCCGCTGCAGGTCCCGGGCGATCGGCTTGAACTCCGGCACGTCGGCGGCCGGCACCGGCTCGCGCAGGAGCCCCTCGCCGCGCAGCAGCGAGCGCATGCCGGTCACCCAGCCGCGCCAGGAAAGCTGGGCGATGACGACGGTGATCAGCGACACCACGAGCGCCAGGGCCATGAAGAAATAGAAGACGTAGCGCTTGGTCTCCTCGCTGCGGCGCGTGGCGAAGCTCATGTCGTGGATCAGGATCAGCCAGCCGACCGAGGCGTTGTCGCCCTCGAGCAGCTTGACCGACACGTGCAGCGGGCCGCGCGGACTCTCGAGGATGGGCACGTCGAGCTCGTCCCAGTACTTCATGTTGTCGCAGCGGATCTCGGCCGGCAGCGGCCGCGAGGCGATCGGCGCCGACTGGGCGTTGGCGCAGTAGCCGATGGCGTAGAGGCGCTCGTCCTGGGCGACGCGGGCGATGTAGTTGGTCACCTTGGTCCGCGACCCCGCCTGCAGCTGCTCGACCAGCGGGTCGTGCATGGTGTTGGCGATCAGCTCGGCGCGGATGTCCATGTCGCGCACGAACCAGCGCAGCGTCAGCTTGTCCACCAGCGGCGCCACGGCCCAGGCGATGGCCGCGAGCGCGGCGAGGAGCGGCAGGACGAAGCGCAGCGAGAGTCTCATGGTTGCGCTATCTTACTGTGCTTTCGAATTGATCCGGCTCATGGCCGCACCGGCCGCCGGCCGCGAGAATGCGGCCCCTGCCCTGTCGGAGGATCCTCCCGTGACGCGTTTTTCCGCCGTCCTTGCCATCCTGCTGATGTCGTCCCTCTCGGCCTTCGCCAACGACCTCGAGGCCGAGGCCCGTGCCGCCGTCGCCGATCTCGGGCGCCTCAACGGCCTGGCGCTGGCCTGCCGCCAGCCCGAAGCCAGCGCGCGCGCCAAGCGGCTGATGCTCGACCACGTGCCCAAGCTGCGCGACTGGGGCGAACTCTACGAGAACGCGACCAGCGAAGCCTTCCTGGCCCGTGCCGAAGGCTGCCCGGATGCCGCGGAGCTGCGCGTCAGGATCGAACTCGTCGCGGCGAAGATCGCCCGGCTCCTGCCGCCCAGCCCGAAGCTGCTCGACACCGTCGATCCCGACGCCGGCATCGTCCCGCGCTACCTGCTCAGGGGCCCGAACGGCCAGGCGGTGATGGACAGCGATTTCCGCGGCCGCTTCCAGCTGATCGCCTTCGGCTATACCTACTGCCCGGACATCTGCCCGACCACGCTGATCGAGATGGCGCAGATCCTCAAGCAGCTGGGCGACGATGCCAGGCGGATCCAGCCGATCTTCGTTTCCGTCGATCCGGAACGCGATACGCCCGAGCAGCTCAAGTCCTACACGGGCTTCTTCGACGAGCGCATTCTCGGCCTCACCGGCTCGCCGGAGCTGGTGAGGCGGATCGCCGACTTCTTCAAGGTGCGCTACGAAAAAGTCCAGGTGCCCGGGGCCGCCCACTACAGCGTCGACCATTCCGCCGGGATGTATCTCCTCGGCCCGGAAGGCATGTTCATCGCCAAACTGGCCTACGGCACGCCCGTAGACCAGCTCGTCGAACGGATCCGCGAGGCGATGGCCGACGCGCCGCCGATCCCGCGCCGCTGATGTCCTGCAATCCTGCGCCTTTCGGGCTGGTGGGCTTGTCCGCCGTCGCGTGAGGCCGCCGTGCAGCGAGCGGAATGCTTCACTTGACGTAGGTCACGGGCACCGGCGACAGCCTGAGCACGTCGTGGGCCACCGAGCCCCAGACCGCCTCCTGGAGGAAGGTTTCGCCCTTGTTGCCCATGACGATCTGCTCGCAGCCCTTGTCCTGCGCGCAGGCGGCGATGGATTCGGCGACGGGGCCGATGAGCACGAGCGGCTCGTAGGCGACGCCCGCCTCGTCGAGCAGTTTGCGCGCCGGTGCCAGCGCGTCGCCGCCGCGCGATTCCTGCATCGCCTCGATCTCGGTCGGCTTCATGAAGCGACGAACCTCGATGGCGTCGATCGGCGGCTGCACGTTGAGGAGGACGATCTGGGCGGCCTGGCAGGACTTGAAGAGCCGGATGGCGTATTCGACGGCGCGCAGGGAGGCAGGCGAACCATCGACGGGAACGAGGATCTTGATCATCGCGGATTCCGGAGAGAACGGTCGCGGCCATTATCCCACGGCTTGTGCACCGCAAGGCAAGCGGGGTGGCCGGTGATAGACTTCGCCGATTATTTTCTTTCCGGGTCCTTGCGATGCGCTCCGCCGGTTTGCCGACCTTTTTCCTGCTGATGATGGCCGTCCCCGCGACGGCCCTCGCCGCCGAGGGTCCCGCCCTCGCCGGCATTCCCGTCGATTTCATGCTCTTCGCCGCCACGCTGCTCGGCGTTGCCCTCTTCCATCACTACGTGCTCCAGGTGGCGCTCACGGGGCTCGTCACGATCACGGCCTACAAGATTCTGTTTACAGGCTTCAAGACCGGGCCGGGCGTCGCGGGATTCGTCGCCCACATGGGCCACGAGTGGGTGCTGCTCGTCAATCTGCTCTGCCTGCTGGTCGGCTTCGCGCTGCTGGCGCGCCATTTCGAGGACTCGGGTGTCCCGGAGGTGCTGCCCCGGCTCCTGCCCAGGGGCTGGCTCGGACCTTTCGTGCTCCTCGTGATCATCTTCCTGCTCTCGGGCTTTCTCGACAACATCGCCGCGGCGCTGATCGGCGGCACGGTCGCCGCCAGCGTCTTCCGGCGCAAGGTGCACATCGGCTACCTCGCCGCGATCGTCGCCGCCTCGAACGCCGGCGGCTCAGGCTCGGTCGTCGGCGACACGACCACCACCATGATGTGGATCGACGGCGTGAGCCCGCTCGACGTGCTGGAAGCCTATCTCGCTGCGGCCGTCTCGCTGGTCGTGTTCGGCATTCCGGCATCGCTGATGCAGCACCGGCACATGGCCATCGAGTCCGGCTATCGCGCCGCGCACCGTATCGACTGGGCGCGCGTCGGCATCGTCGGCTTCATCCTCGTCGCCGCGATCGCCACCAACGTCACGGTGAATTTGAAGTTCGCCGCGCTCGCCGACCATTTTCCTTTTCTCGGCGTCGCCGTCTGGGTGGCGCTGCTGCTCGCCGTGCCGGTGCGCAAGCCGGAATGGAGCCTGATGCCCGATGCGGTCAAGGGCTCGATCTTCCTCCTCGCGCTGGTGACCTGCGCCTCGATGATGCCGGTCGAAAAGCTGCCGCCGGCCTCGTGGGTCTCGACGCTGGCGCTCGGCTTCGTTTCCGCCGTCTTCGACAACATCCCGCTGACGGCCCTGGCCCTGAAGCAAGGCGGCTACGACTGGGGCTTCCTCGCCTACGCGGTCGGTTTCGGCGGCTCGATGCTCTGGTTCGGATCTTCCGCCGGGGTGGCGTTGTCGAATTTGTTCCCGGAGGCGAAATCGGTGTCCCGCTGGCTGCGTCACGGCTGGTTCGTCGCCGTCGGCTATGTCGCGGGCTTCTTCGCGCTGCTCGTCGTTCTCGGCTGGGAACCGCATGCGCCGCACAAGGAGGTGCCGGCCGCCCCGGTGCCGATCGAACATATCCAGCCTGCAAACTGACTGACGGAGGAGACATGAACAGAGTCCTTGCCCTGATGCCGGTCCTGCTCGTACTGTGCGCCGGTGCCGCACAGGCCCAGATGAGACCGGTCGATGTCGGTGGCGATCCGGCCCGCGCCGTGGCCGGCCGCGATCTTCCCGAGACCGACGCCCGCGTGCTCGCCGCCCGCGAGCAACTGAAGAGGGTCGCCGAGGCGACCGGCGAGAGCGAGGAACAGGTGGCCGCGAGCAGCCTCAAGATGGTCCGCTTCATCCTCGACGGCCTGCGCGTCCGCGTGCTGCCGGGCGAGGTGCTCGAGGGGATGGCCGTCCAGGCGGTACCCGGCAAGGCGCTTTCCGACCTGACCACGGCCTATTTCACGGCGCTGCGCAGCACCCCCAACAAGACGCACGCCGAGGCGATGGCCGCGCTTAAGAAGTAGGTCAGGAAGCTGCCCTGAGGATTGCTTCGACCGCCGGGTGGCGGATGCGCCGCTCGGCGGTGATCGCGTAATACTCCTCGCGAACGCCGGCGAGCTCGCCGGCCGCTATGGCGCCGTACTGGGCCTCGATATCGGCGGCGAGAATGGCCGGTGCGGGGAAGAGGCCGAGTCCGCGGCGGCCGAAGGTCATCATCAGCGCCGTGTCCTCGAACTCGCCGGCGACGCGGGGCCGGATCTCGCGCACCGCGAACCATTGCTCCAGCCGGGCGCGCAGGGCATTGCCGCGGGCGGGCAAGAGGACGGGCAGGTCGCCGATGCGAGCGGGAAAGTCCTCGCGGCAGCGGTCCGCCAGCGCCGGCACGCCAAAGAGCGCGATTTCGCAGACGGTCAGCGGGTGGTTGTAGACCCGCAGGCTGGCGCTGGCCGTCGCCGGCCGGTCGGCGAGCACGACATCGAAACGGTGCAGCGCCAGGTCGGCGACGAGATCCTCGAAATCACCCTCCTCGCAGATCAGACGCAGGGGCCGGGCGGCCCCCCCGGTCGCCGTGGCGGCTGACAGGAACCGGTGGGCGATAAGCTTGGGCAGCGCATCGACGATGCCGACGGCGAGCCGCAGCACCCCCTCGCCGCCCGATTCCCGCAGGCTCTCGACCAGCCGGTCGGCGAGCGGAAAGATCTGCTCCGCGTACCCGAGGGCGATTTTGCCGGCTTCGGTCGGCACGAGGCGGCGACCCTGGGGCGCGAGCAGGGCGGCGCCGAGCGAGGCCTCCAGCCGCGCGATCTGGGCGCTCACCGTCTGCACGGCGATGCCGAGGCGCTCCGCCGCGCGGGTGAAGCTGCCTTCCTGCGCGGTCACCCAGAAATAGTGGAGATGGCGGAAGTTGAGCGGGGGTTTCATGGTTTTCGAATTTTACGAAAACAAACCCATGAAAACTTCGAATTTGTTTGGCTCTGCGGACGGGTAAACTCCTGCCGGATGAAGCCTTGGCATTCCCATTTCGTCGCTACCGGCATCTTCTGCGTCCTTGCCGTGGCGCTTGCTTTCGCCGTCGGCGGCCTGCCGGCGGTGGCGACCGTCGTCTTCCTGAGCGTGCTCGAGACCTCGCTCTCCTTCGACAATGCGGTGGTCAATGCCGGCATCCTTGCCCACTGGGATGACAAGTGGCGCCGCCGCTTCCTGACCTGGGGCATTTTCATCGCCGTGTTCGGCATGCGCCTGGTGTTCCCGGTCGCCATCGTCGCCGTGGCGGCCGGCATCGGCCCGGTCAAGGCGATCGATCTGGCCATCAACGATCCGGCGGAATACGGCCGGACGCTCGCCGGCGCCCACCACCAGATCGCCGCGTTCGGCGGCGCCTTCCTGCTCATGGTCTATCTGCGCTTCTTCGTCGCCCGGCACAAGACCGAGCACTGGCTGGAGGTGCTGGAGCGTCCGCTCTCGCGGCTGGGCAAGCTGGAATCGATCGAGGCGGCGCTGACGCTCGTCGTCGTCCTGCTCGCCTCGCTCGTCATCGCCGATCCCGTCCGCCAGGGCGAGTTCGTCGTCGCGGGCGTCTGGGGCGTGGTCGTCTTCATCGTCGTCAAGGGGCTAGCGGCCCTGCTCGGCGGCGGTGACGAATTGGAGGCGGACAGGCATGTGGTCAAACAGGGTGCCGCGGGCTTCCTCTATCTCGAAGTGCTCGATGCCAGCTTCTCGTTCGACGGCGTCGTCGGCGCCTTCGCCATGACCCACGACCTGCTCGTGATCATGCTCGGCCTGGGTGCCGGCGCCATGTTCGTGCGCAGCTTCACGCTGCTCCTGGTCGAGCGCGGGACCCTGGAAACCTACCGTTACCTCGAGCACGGTGCCTTCTGGGCCGTGGGTGCGCTGGCGGCGATCATGCTCGGGGGAGTTGAATTCCACATTCCCGAGGCCATAACTGGGCTCTTGGGCGCGGCGCTGATCGTCTGGGCCCTCGGCAGCTCGATCCGCGCCAATCGCATCGCTTCATGATTCACCAAAGGAGAGACGCACGATGAAACGCATCATCCTTCTCATCGCCACCAACTTCGCCGTGATGGTCGTGCTGTCCATCGCGGCCAGCCTGCTCGGCGTGAACCGCTGGCTTGCCGCCAACGGCATCGACTTCGGCCAGCTGCTCGGCTTCGCCGCGCTGCTCGGCTTCGGCGGCGCCTTCATCTCGCTGCTGATGTCGAAAACCATGGCCAAGATGAGCACCGGCGCGCAGGTCATCGAAACGCCCCGGAACAGCACCGAGTACTGGCTGCTGGAGACCGTTGCCCGGCAGGCCAAGGCCGCCGGCATTCCGATGCCAGAGGTCGCCATCTACGAAGGCGAACCGAACGCCTTCGCCACCGGCGCGACGAAAAACAGCTCGCTGGTCGCCGTGTCGACCGGCCTTTTGCAGAGCATGACCAAGGACGAGGCCGAGGCCGTGCTCGCGCACGAGGTGAGCCACATCGCCAATGGCGACATGGTGACCATGACGCTGATCCAGGGCGTGATGAACACCTTCGTCTATTTCCTCTCGCGCGTGGTCGGCTTCATGATCGACAGCTTCCTGCGCCGCGGCAGCGATTCGCAGGGCCCGGGCATCGGCTACTCGATCTCGGTGGTCGTCCTCGACATCCTCTTCGGCGTGCTGGCCGGCATCATCGTCGCCTGGTTTTCGCGCCAGCGCGAGTTCCGCGCCGACGCCGGCGCCGCGCGGCTCGAGGGCGGCCCCGGCAAGATGATCGCGGCGCTGCGCCGCCTGGGCAGCCTGCATCCCGAGCCGCTGCCCTCGAACATGGCGAGCTTCGGCATCGCCGGCGGCATGCGGAGCCTGTTTGCCACCCACCCGAGCATCGAGGAGCGCATCGCCGCCCTGCAGGGGCAGCGGTGAAGCGCACCCGGGTCAAGCAGGTCGTCTTCGTCCTCGCCGCGGCGACCTTCGCCGCGGCGGTGCTGACCTTGGGCGCCGCCTTCTGGTCGCTCGGGACGCTCGGCGGGGAACACCTGGCCACGCCGAGCCTCTTTGCCACCACGTTCTTCTTCGTCTGCTGCGCGGTCGTGCTCTATGCGATGAGCCTGATGCCCAAGCGCCCGCCCGGCGGCGAGGAAGGCGGCGGCCCCTAGCCGCCGCCCGTCCATGCGAAACTCAGCCGTGGTAACACGCCAGCCGATGCCGCTCTTCCTGCTGATCGCCCTGCCGGGGGCCGCCTGGGCCGCCGGCTCGGGGGTGATCGGCGAGAATCTGCTCTGGCTGGCGCTGATCCTCATGAGCGCGCGCTTGTTCGCGCCGCTGGCGCAGCGGATCGGCTTCCCCGCCGTGCTCGGCGAGCTGCTGCTCGGCGTCGCGCTCGGCAATCTGGCGCTTTTCGGCGTCCACTTCTTCGACCAGATCCGCAGCGACCCGATCATCGCCTTCATGGCCGAGCTCGGCGTCATCGTCCTGCTCCTGCAGATCGGCCTGGAGACGCGGCTCGCCGATCTGGTCCGGGTCGGCGGCCGCGCGAGCCTGGTCGGCGTCTTCGGCATCGCCGCCCCCTTCCTGCTCGGCGCCTTCGTCGTCGGCCCGTGGCTGCTGCCGGGCATGGAACGCAACACCTATCTCTTCCTCGGCGCGACGCTCGCCGCGACTTCGGTCGGCATCACCGGACGCGTCTTCCGCGATCTCGGCAAGCTCGGCACGCCGGCCGCGCGCATCGTGCTTGGCGCGGCGGTGATCGACGACGTGCTCGGTCTCGTCATCCTCGCGGTGGTCTCGAGCCTCGTCCAGGCGGGCGAGGTGAGCTTCGGCGAAGTGTCGTGGATCATCGCCAAGAGCGTGCTCTTCCTCGCCGGCAGCATCTGGCTCGGGCGCATGATCGCGCCGCATTCGAGCCGCTGGCTGGCGCGGCTCGATGCCGGCCCGTCGATGCTCTTCGCCCAGGTGCTGGCGACGGGCCTCTTCCTCGCCTGGCTCGCCCACGTCGTCGGCCTGGCGCCGATCATCGGCGCCTTCGCCGCCGGCCTGCTCTTCGAGCCGCTGTTCCTGCGCGACTTCCAGATGCCGCCGATCGTCCGCGAGATCGAGACGCTCCTGCGCGAGCCGGAGGGCCGCGGCCTCGTCGACCGGCTGGCGCCCATCCTCGGCAAGCACACCGGGCATCAGCACGAGCACATGATCGAGCCGATCGGCTACTTCTTCGTGCCGGTGTTCTTCGTCCTCACCGGCATGCAGGTGGACCTGCGCTCGCTCGCCGATCCCACGGTCGTCGCCATCGCCCTGGGCGTGACCGGCGCCGCGGTCGCCGGCAAGCTCGCGGCCGGCGTCTTCGCCGGTCCGGCCGGCCGCTGGGTGGTCGGCTGGGGCATGGTGCCGCGCGGCGAGGTCGGCCTCATCTTCGCCATGGTCGGCAAGCAGCTCGGCGTCGTCAGCGAGACGATGTTCTCCGTCATCGTGATCATGGTCATCCTGACCACCCTGATCACGCCGCCGGTGCTCACCCTGCTCCTGCGGCGGCAAGGCTGAGAGCCGCCCGCGGCCATGGACCTGCTCTGGTTCCTGCTCGGCCTCGGCGCGCTGATCGCGGGCGCGGAACTCCTCGTGCGCGGCGCCTCCCGGCTGGCGCTCGCCTTCGGCATCTCGCCGCTGGTCGTCGGCCTCACCGTCGTCTCCTTCGGCACCAGCGCGCCGGAGCTCGCCGTCTCGGTGCAATCGGCCTGGGCCGGCCAGGTCGACATCGCCATCGGCAACGTCGTCGGCAGCAACATCTTCAACGTGCTGGTCATCCTCGGCCTGTCGGCGCTCGTCGTGCCGCTCGTGGTCCATCAGCAGCTGATCCGCCAGGAGGTCCCGATCATGATCGGCGTCTCGCTGCTGCTCTGGGGCCTGGCGCTCGACGGCGGCATCGGCCGCGCCGAAGGGCTCGTCTTCGTTGGCCTGCTCGCCGCCTACACGGTGCTGCTCGTCCGCCAGAGCCGGCGGGAAGGCGCGGAGGTCGCAGACGAATACACGGAGGCCTTCGGCGACGGCGCCGCCGGCTGGCGCAGCCACTGGGCCGTGCAGGTCATCTTCGTCCTCGCCGGGCTGGCGCTCCTGGTCCTTGGCGCGCGCTGGCTCGTGGAGGCGGCGGCCGCCTTCGCGCGTCATCTTGGCGTCAGCGAACTGGTGATCGGGCTCACCATCGTCGCCGGCGGCACCTCGCTGCCGGAGGTCGCCACCTCCGTGCTCGCGGCGCTGCGCGGCGAGCGCGACATCGCGGTCGGCAACGCCATCGGCAGCAACATCTTCAACATCCTCTGCGTGCTCGGCGTCTCGGCGGCGGTGGCGCCGGCGCCGCTGACGGTCGCCGCGCAGGCGCTCGCCTTCGACCTGCCGGTCATGGTCGGCGTCGCGCTCGTCTGCCTGCCCGTCTTCTTCACCGGCCGCGTCATCTCGCGGCTCGACGGTGCGCTCTTCCTCGGGCTCTACGCCGCCTACACGGCCTGGCTGGTCATGCACGCAACGGGCAATTCGGCGCTGCCGGCGTATTCGGCGGTCATGGGCGGTGTCGTCCTGCCGGTCATCGCGGTCGTACTGGCGGTGGCCGCGTGGCGGCACTGGCGGGCGAGCACCGGCCGGCCCTGAGCCACTCGGGAATTTCTGAAGAACCGTCGCGACCAGTCCTGCGCGAAACTCAGCCGTGGTAACACGCCGGCCGACAGCAGCCCGGCCGGGGAAGGTACACTCCGGCGATGGAATCCACTACCCGACACGCGCGGCGGCGCTTCCTGATGCTGGTCGTAGTCGTCGCCGCCTACGTGCTTTCGTTCTTCCAGCGCTTCGCGCCGGCCGGCATCGCCCAGGATCTCGCCGCGGCCTTCCAGACCACGGCGGCGTCGCTGGGCGCACTCGCGGCGACCTACTTCTACGTCTATACGGTCATGCAGGTGCCGACGGGCATCCTGGTCGACACCCTCGGGCCGCGGCGCATCCTGTTCCTCGGCGGGCTGGTGGCGGGCGGCGGCAGCCTGCTCTTCGGCATGGCGCAATCGCTCGATGCGGCGCTCGTCGGCCGCACGCTGATCGGCCTGGGCGTCTCGGTGGTGTTCATCGCCATGCTCAAGATCATCGCCGTCTGGTTCGAGGAGCGGCGCTTCGCCACCGTGGTCGGCGCGTCCATGCTGGTCGGCAACCTCGGCTCGGTCTTGGCCGGCGCGCCGCTCTCCTGGCTTGCCCAGACCGCGGGCTGGCGCGGCGTGTTCGTCGGCGTCGGCATCATTTCGCTCGCCCTCGGCGTGCTCTGCTGGCTGCTCGTCCGTGACCGGCCGACGGCGGGAGCGGCCGGCCCGGCGACGAAGGCCGTCGATCGGACGATGATCGTCGGCAGCCTTCTGGGCGTGGTGCGCAACCGCGCCACCTGGCCGGCGGCGGCGGTCAATTTCGGCATGGCCGGCAGCTTCTTCGCCTTCGGCGGACTGTGGGCGATGCCCTACCTCACCCAGGTTCACGGCATGACCCGTGCCGTCGCCTCGACGCATCTCTCGGTCTATTTCGCCGGCTTCGCGCTGGGCTGCCTCGTCATCGGCGGGCTTTCCGACCGGCTCGGGCGGCGCAAGCCGGTCGTGCTCGCGGCCGCCCACGTCTATGGGCTGATCTGGCTCGTCTGGCTGACCGGCATGACGATGCCGCTTGCCGCGAGTTACACGCTCTTCGCGCTGATGGGCCTGGCGACGGCGGGGTTCACGCTGACCTGGGCCTGCGCCAAGGAGGTCAATCCGCCGCAGCTTTCAGGCATGTCGACCTCGGTGACCAACATGGGCGGCTTCCTCGGCGGCGCCCTCCTGCAGCCGCTTGTCGGCTGGGCGATGGATCTGGGCTGGGACGGAACCGTGAGGGAGGGCGTCAGGATTTACTCGGCGGGAAACTTCAAGTACGGTTTCCTCCTGCTCGCCGCGGTGGCCTGGTTCGGCGCGCTGTCCGCCTGGCGGATCCGCGAGACGCGCTGCCGCAACATTCACACGGAGAAGTCGGCATGAAAGGAATCGTCCTGTTCGGTCACGGGTCGAGAACCGCGGAATACATCCAGCCCTTCGAGCGCATCCGCGCGGCGATGGCGGCGCGGCAGCCGGAGGCGCTCGTGGAACTCGGCTTTCTGGAGCTGACCCGGCCGAGCCTCGAGGAGGCGATCGAGTGTCTTGTGAAACGCGGCGTCACCCATATCTCGGTCGTGCCGATCTTCATCGGTCCGGGGCGCCATGTGCTCAAGGATTTGCCGCAACTCGCTGCCAACGCCATGGACCGCTTTCCCGGGCTGGAGATCCACCTGGCGTCACCAGTAGGGGAGGCATCGGAAGTCATTGATGCGATGGCGAAAGTGGCGCTGGGCGAGTGAATGCTGAATAAAATCGTTCGATCCGTACTCTTGAAATACGCTTATATAAGCATATACTAATACTCGAAAACCAACCTGGCTAGTCGCGTACCGATGAATACACTGTCGAACCGAAGGAGGGCCCCCCTCGCGGCCCTCGCCCTGATCGGCCTGGCGCTGACGCTGCCCGGGCATGCCCAGAACAAGTCCTTCGTCGCCGAAGTGCGCGAAGTGCCCGTCACCTATCCGGCCGAAGCGGTCGTCGAGGCCACGCGCCAGACGACGGTTGCCGCGCAGCTCCAGGGCCGGGTGATCGACGTGCGCGTCGATGCC
This sequence comes from uncultured Rhodocyclaceae bacterium, assembly GCA_964530115.1. Classification (GTDB taxonomy): domain Bacteria; phylum Pseudomonadota; class Gammaproteobacteria; order Burkholderiales; family Rhodocyclaceae; genus Fen-999. Next base: position 30,422 of record CAZGYD010000045.1, read on the forward strand.
GGCCAGAGCGTGCGCAAGGGCGAGCTGCTGATGCGCATCGACGCCCGTGAGGCTGTCGAGGGTTCGGCGGCGGCGCAGGCGCAGCTCGTCCAGGCCAAGGCCAACTATGAGCGGACGAAGAACCTGTTCGCCCAGAAGTTCGTCAGCGCCGCGGCGCTCGACAAGGCCGAGGCGGATCTCAAGGCGGCCCAGGCGGCTGCGGCTGCGAGCAACGTCACCGTCTCGCATGCGGACGTGACGGCGCCGATCTCCGGCATCGTCGCCCAGCGGCACACCGAGCTCGGCGAGATGGCCTCGCCCGGCAGGCCCCTGGTGACGATCTACGAGCCCAAGGGGCTGCGGGTCGTCGCCAGCATTCCCCAGTACAAGCTCGCCGAGGTCAAGCGTGCCGGCAAGGCGCGGATCGAGTTTCCGGAAACCGGCCAGTGGATCGACGCCACGCGCATCGAGATCCTGCCGACGGCGGATGCCCGCAGCCATACGGTGACGGCTCGTCTCTACCTTCCGGACGAGGCGGCCGGCATCCTGCCGGGCATGGCCGCCCGCGCGCACTTCCTGAGCGGCGGCGCCAAAAAGCTCACCGTCCCGCCCCAGGCGGTGATCCGGCGCGGCGAGGTGACCGGCGTCTACGTACTCGACGCACAGGACACGCCGCGCCTGCGCCAGGTGCGCATCGGCGAGATCCAGGGCAACGGCGAGGTCGAGATCCTCGCCGGTCTCGCCTCCGGCGAGCGCGTCAGCCTCGAGCCCGTGAGCGCGGGCATCCAGCTCAAGAAGGGCAAGTAGGCCCATGGGCATCTCAGGACGCATCGCGGAGTACTTCCTCCGCAATTCGCTGACCCCGCTGATCGCGCTGATCGCGCTGCTCCTTGGCATCTTCGCGACGCTGATCACGCCGCGCGAGGAAGAGCCGCAGATCAACGTGACCATGGCCAACGTGTTCATCCCGTTCCCCGGGGCGTCGGCGCGGGACGTCGAAGCGCTGGTCGCCCGGCCGGCCGAACAGGTGCTCTCGCGCATCTCCGGCATCGAGCACGTCTATTCGGTATCGCGGCCGGGCATGGCGGTCATCACGGTGCAGTACCAGGTCGGCGAGGATCCGATCCAGGCGCTGGTGCGACTTTACGACACCATCAATTCGCACAAGGACTGGGTCTCGCCCAACCTCGGTGTCGGCGAGCCGATCATCAAGCCCAAGGGCATCGATGACGTGCCCATCGTCACGCTGACGTTCTGGAGCCCGGACCCGAACAAGTCCGCGTTCGAAATGCAGCAGGTCGCCCGCGCGGTCGAGATCGAGCTCAAGCGGATTGCCGGCACGCGCGACGTCGTCACCATCGGCGGCCCTGGCCACGTCATCCGTGTGGTCATGGACCCGGAGCGGATGAACGCCTACGGCATCACCGCCCAGGACCTCAAGGCCGCGCTTCAGGTCTCCAACGCCTCCCAGCCCGCCGGCTCGCTGGTCGCGAACAATCGCGAGCTGCTCGTGCAAACGGGCACCTTCCTCGAGACGGCCGCCGACGTCAGGGCCCTCGTGGTCGGCGTGCACGACAAGAAGCCGGTGTTCATGAGCGACGTCGCCAAGATCCTCGACGGCCCGGATCAGCCGAGCCGCTACGTCTGGCACGGCGCGCAGGGCAGTGAATTGCCTGCGGTGACGCTCTCGGTGTCGAAGAAGCCGGGAGTGAACGCCGCGGACGTCGCCGAGGCAGTGATCCACCGCGCCGAGAGCCTCAAGGGCACGGTGATTCCCGAGGGCGTCGAATTCACGGTCACGCGCAACTACGGCGAGACGGCGACCGAGAAGGCGCAGAAGCTGATCGGCAAGCTCGTCTTCGCCACGGCCTTCGTCGTCCTGCTCGTGCTCGTCACGCTCGGCCGCCGCGAGGCGGTCATCGTCGGCGCGGCGGTGACGCTGACGCTGGCGGCGACGCTGTTCGCCTCCTGGGCCTGGGGCTTCACGCTCAACCGGGTGTCGCTGTTCGCGCTGATCTTCTCTATCGGTATCCTGGTTGATGACGCGATCGTCGTCGTCGAGAACATCCACCGCTGGCACCAGCTCGAGCCGACCAAGCCGCTCTGGCAGATCATTCCGCACGCGGTGGACGAGGTCGGCGGGCCGACCATCCTCGCCACCTTCACGGTCATCGCTGCGCTCTTGCCGATGGCCTTCGTCACCGGCCTCATGGGCCCGTACATGAGCCCGATCCCCATCAATGCCTCGATGGGCATGTTCATTTCGCTGGCGATCGCCTTCATCGTCACGCCGTGGCTCGCGCTCAAGCTGATCAAGCCCGCGCACCACGGCCATGGCGGCCACGGCACCGACAAGACCACCGAGCGGCTGATGGCGCTCTTCCGCCGCATCATGCCGCCCTTCCTCGACGAGCGCACGGGCAAGGCGGCGCGGCGCAAGCTGTGGATCGTCGTCGTCCTGGCGATCGCGGCCTCGGTGTCGCTCGGCGTCGTCAAGTGGGTGGTGCTGAAGATGCTGCCCTTCGACAACAAGAGCGAGTTCCAGGTCGTGCTCGACATGCCCGTCGGCACGCCGCTCGAAGAGACCGCGCGCGTGCTGCGCGAAATCTCCGCCGAGATCGCCAAGGTGCCCGAGGTCAAGGACTACCAGGCCTACGCGGGCACGGCCAGCCCGATCAACTTCAATGGCCTCGTCCGCCAGTACTACCTGCGCAGCAGCCCCGAGATGGGCGACATCCAGGTAAATCTCGTCGACAAGAAACATCGCGACCGGCAAAGCCACGAGATCGCCGTCTCGGTGCGCGACAAGGTCATGGAGATCGCGCGCAGGAACGGCGGCAACGCCAAGGTCGTCGAAGTGCCGCCGGGACCGCCGGTGCTCTCGCCGATCGTCGCCGAGGTCTATGGCCCGGACTACGCCGGCCAGATCGAGGTGGCCCGGCGCGTGCGCGAGGCCTTCGAGGGCACGGCCGACATCATCGGCGTCGACGACAGCATCGACGAGGACGCCGAGAAGGTCGTCCTCAATGTCAATCAGGCCAAGGCCGCACTGCTCGGCGTCGCCCAGGCCGACATCGTCGCCACGGTGCGCATGGGCCTTTCCGGCGAGGACGTGACGCCGATGCACGACGGCGAGGCCAAGTACGAGATCCCCGTGCGCATCACGCTGCCGGCCGAGCGCCAGTCGAGCCTCGACCAGCTGCTCAAGCTCAAGGTCCGCGGCCGCGAGGGCAACCTGGTGCCGATCTCCGAAGTCGTCGAGGCGAAAAAGACGCTGCGCGAGAAGATCATCTACCACAAGGACCTGTTGCCGGTCGTCTACGTGGTCGGCGACATGGGCGGCAAGCTCGACTCGCCGCTCTACGGCATGTTCGACATCCGGTCGAAGCTGCCCGAGGTGGAGGGCGGGCTCGGCGAATACTTCATCAAGCAGCCCAAGGACCCCTACGCGGGCTACGCGATCAAGTGGGACGGCGAGTGGCAGGTGACCTACGAGACCTTCCGCGACATGGGTGCCGCCTACGCGGTCGGCCTCGTGCTCATCTACCTGCTCGTCGTCGCGCAGTTCAAGAGCTATCTCGTGCCGCTGATCATCATGGCGCCGATTCCGCTGACCATCATCGGCGTCATGCCGGGCCATGCGCTATTGGGCGCGCAGTTCACCGCCACCTCGATGATCGGCATGATCGCGCTCGCCGGCATCATCGTCCGCAACTCGATCCTGCTCGTCGATTTCGTCAACGAGCAGGTCGCCGAGGGCATGGACTTCGCCGAGGCGGTGATCCAGTCGGCGGCCATTCGCGCCAAGCCGATCGCGCTGACCGGGCTCGCCGCCATGCTCGGCGCGCTGTTCATCCTCGACGACCCGATCTTCTCCGGGCTCGCGATCAGCCTGATCTTCGGCATCTTCGTGTCGACGCTGCTCACGCTGGTCGTGATCCCGGTTCTCTACTACGCGGCCATGCGCCGCCGCATCCAACCCCAAGGAGCAAGACCATGACCGTCAATCGCATCGTCCGCATCGTCGCCGGCGCCTTCATCATGATCTCCCTGGCGCTCGCGCATTTCACCGGCCAGGCCGACCTCTCGAAGCTCTCCTGGCTCTGGTTCACCGCCTTCGTCGGCGCCAACCTGTTCCAGAGCGGCTTCACGAAGTTCTGCCCGATGGACAGCATCCTCAAGAAGCTCGGCGTGCCCGAGACCGAGGGCCGCTGCGGTTAAGCCCGCTCCCCGACCGGCCGAAACTCAGCCGTCGTAACACGCCGGCCGGCGGGGCATGCCGTCATGGGCGGATCGCCGTCGCCGCCCTGCCACCTCAGGCCTATAATCGCCCCGGGCGAGAAACGGAGGACGCGGGCTTGGTTGGCACCGATAT